>NZ_MVOG01000031.1 GCF_002286915.1 Bifidobacterium italicum
TCAGGGCGCGGACGCGGTAGAGTGGTCGCGTATGCGCCCGACGAGGACGCATGCACGCGAGGAAGCGCCAATGAACCGGATGGATCAGGGAGAGGGAGACGATGACGGGACAATGCATGCCGCGACGCCGCGGGACGTGGATGAGGACATTGGCCGCGCTCGGATGCGCGGGGTTCGTCATGGCGGCGCTGCCGGCGTGCGGCGCGAAGGACACCGGCAGCGCCGAGACGCCGAAGCGCACCGACGTCGAGGTCGTCGCATTCCAACAGCCGTGGACGTCGATCGCGAAGGAATGCGCGAGCACCTACGGCCCCGAAGGGGTCGCGTACGTCGAGGTCTCGCCGCCGCAGGAATCGATCCAGGGCACGCAGTGGTGGACGAGCTACCAGCCGGTCAGCTACAGGCTCGATTCGAAGCTCGGCACCGAAGCCGAGTTCCAGGACATGATCGAGACCTGCGACGCGGCGGGCGTCGGCATCATCGCCGACGTCGTGCTCAACCAGACGACCGGCGCGGCGGCCGCGGACCAGGGCGGATGGAGGGAGGGCATCGCCGGTTCGAGGTACGACCCGTCCACCGGCGCGTACCCGGCATTCACCGCCGATGGCGCATACCCCGACGGCGTGGATGCGAAGGACTTCCACGACTACGCCGACGGCGCGAGCATCAACGGGTACATGGACCAGCAGGAGGTGCAGGAGGGCCGGCTGAGCGGCATGTGGGACTTCGACACGTCGAGCGAGAAGGTGCGCGACATCCAGTCCGACTACCTCAAGAGGCTCTATGACATGGGCGTCAAGGGCTTCCGCATGGACGCCGTCAAGCACATCAGCGCCGAGGACATGCAGGCCATCAAGCAGCGGATGGCCGAGAAGGTCGGTAAGGACCCCGACGACATCTTCTGGATCCAGGAGGTCATCGGCAACGCGGCGGAGGCCTCCGGCATCCAGCCGCGCAACTACTTCGGCACCGGCACCGTCACGCAGTTCGCGTACACGTCCAACCTGAACTCGGCGCTGCGCGGCGACGTCTCGTCGCTCGCCGACGTCGGCGAGCGACTCGGCGACGCCGGCCGCAACAAGTTCGCGATCCCGTCGAAGGACGCGAACGTGTTCGTGACGAACTGGGACACGGCGCGCAACCCCGGCCAGGCGATCACCTACAAGGACGGCGCGCTGTATCCGCTCGCCAACGCGTTCCTGCTCTCCTACGACTACGGCACGCCGCGTCTGCTGTCCGACTACCGCTTCGCCGACCGCGACGCCGGCGCGCCCGGCGCGACCGACACGTCGGTGCCGGCCGTCGACTTCGACGAGGCCTGCGCGGCCGCCGGCGGCGACTGGAACTGCCAGCAGCGCTGGACGCCGACGCGCGGCATGATCGCGTTCCACAACTACGTGCACGGCACGAAGGTGACCGACCTGCAGGAGCCGGACTCGTCGCTGCTCGCGTTCTCGCGCGGCGACAGGGGCTTCGTCGCGTTCAACAACGGGACGAAGGAGGCCGCGCACGAGTTCTCGACGACGATGCCCGACGGCGAGTACTGCGACGTCTACGCGGTCGAGGACTGCTCGAGGACGGTGAGGGTGCGCAATGGCAAGGTGCAGGTGATGCTCGCGCCGACCTCTGCCGTCGCGCTGTACGCCGGCGCGACGAAGACGACGCATCCGTCCGCAAACCGCGCCGTCGACCCCTCGACGCCACAGTGGTGACGTTGCGGTAGCGACAGTCACATCGCGTCATTGACATCTCGCCCACGCCGTCGTGTGTCGTCGTTCGTCATCATTCGCCGTCGTGCAATCAGAGAAACGACGCCGATGCAACGCATCGTTGCGTGCGTACTGCGCCGCGTCGGCGTCTGTTGCTGGCGCACAGCGACGCCGGTGCCTTACCGTGGATCCAGCGATGCGGCACACCCACAATGGCATTCGCATAGGGCGGCGGCACGTCCCGCGTTATGTGACGGGAGGCAACCGTACGGCTGACAACACCTAAGGAACACGGAGCGACACATGATGGAATTCACGACCAGACTCAAGGATCTGCGCAGGCAGTCGGGACTCTCCCAGGAGCAGCTCGCCGGCCGCGTCGGCGTCTCGCGGCAGGCGATCTCGAAATGGGAGAGCGGCGCCGGACGCCCCGAGATCGAGAACCTCATCGCGCTCGCCGATGTGTTCGCCGTCAGCGTCGACGCGCTGCTCGGCGTCGCCGAGGCCGCGGACCGCGGCGGCGCCGACTACCGCTACGAGAGCGTCACCAGCTACGACGTCGACCAGGCCAAGCACTTCGACGTCGACTGCGGCTCGCTCTACGGGTGCACGATCCGCGGCTACGACGGCGAGCAGCTGCGCGTGCGCGTCGTGTCGAACACCGTCGCCGAGCTCGCGCGGCACTTCAAGGTCGCCATCGACGACCGCGCGAAGCGCATCGACGTCGTCGTGCGGCGCGGCGCCGGCATCAGCGAGACGCTCGCGAAGGACGACGTCTCCGTCGTGCTGTGGATCCCGCAGCGTTACGTCACGACGATGGAATGCGCGGCGAAGGCCTTCGAGGCGCAGGTGCAGGGACTGACCTGCGACGGCCTCGAGCTCGACGTGCGCACGCAGCGGCTGACGCTCGACGACGTGCACGGCCATGTGGAGGTCAACTGCAACCTCGACATGGAGATCGACTGCCTGACGCTCGACGGCCGCGTCGACGTCAACCAGCTGTCGGCGACATCGCGCATCACGGTGCCCAAGGGCTCCACGATCGCCGTGCTGACGCACGGGCTGCGCACGCGCACGATCGTCGGCTCCGGCGTGCATGTGGACGAGGACGCGCCGAACGTCGTCGAGCTCAACGGCGTGGCGAGCGAACTGATCATCGAGGGCCGGTGAGGCGGCGCGCGGCGGGGGAGGAGGCTCCGCGCGCCGCCGGTCCATGTCACGGCGCAGCGATACCATGAAGACCCATGGCAAGAAGACAACATGGCAATGCTCAGGAACACGTCACCAAGCACATCTTCGTCACCGGAGGCGTCGTATCCTCCCTCGGCAAGGGCCTGACCGCATCCTCCCTCGGACGTCTGCTGCGCAGCCGCGGCATCCGCGTCCTCCAGCAGAAACTCGACCCCTACATCAACGTCGACCCGGGCACGATGAACCCGTTCCAGCACGGCGAGGTCTACGTGACCGAGGACGGCGCCGAGACCGATCTCGACATCGGACACTACGAGCGTTTCCTCGACGTCTTCCTTTCCCAGAAGGCGAACGTCACGACCGGCCAGATCTACCAGGAGGTGCTGCGCAAGGAGCGCGCCGGCGAGTACCTCGGCCAGTGCGTGCAGGTCATCCCGCACATCACCAACGAGATCAAGTCGCGCATGCGCGCGCAGGCCTCGGACGACGTTGACGTCATCATCACCGAGATCGGCGGCACCGTCGGCGACATCGAATCGCAGCCCTTCCTCGAGGCCGCGCGCGAGGTGCGCCGCGAACTGGGGCCGGAGAACTGCATGTTCATCCACGTCTCGCTCGTGCCGTACATCGCCGCCGCCCATGAGCTCAAGACGAAGCCGACGCAGCATTCGGTCATGATGCTGCGCCAGCTCGGCATCACGCCCGACGCGCTCGTGCTCAGGAGCGACCGTCCGCTCAACCAGGGCATCAAGGACAAGATCTCGCTGATGTGCGACGTCGACTCCGAGGGCGTCGTCAACTGCGTGGACGCCGCGAGCATCTACGACGTGCCGAAGGTGCTCTTCGACGAGGGCCTCGACACCTACGTCGTGCGCGAGCTGGGGCTGCCGTTCCACGATGTCGACTGGGACGAGTGGGAGGACCTGCTCGAGCGCGTGCACCATCCCAAGCACGAGGTCAGCATCGCGATCGTCGGCAAGTACATCGATCTGCCGGACGCCTACCTGTCGGTGACCGAGGCCATCAAGGCCGGCGGCTTCGCCAACTGGGCGAAGGTCAACGTCAAGTGGGTCGCGGCCGACCGTTGCGAGACCGAGGAGGGCGCCGCCGCGGCGCTCGACCAGATGGACGGCATCGTCATCCCCGGCGGCTTCGGCATCCGCGGCATCGACGGCAAGATCGGCGCGCTGCGCTACGCGCGTGAGCACAAGCTGCCGGTGCTCGGCCTGTGCCTCGGCCTGCAGTCGATGGTCATCGAATACGCGCGCGACGTGCTCGGCATCGAGGACGCCGGCTCGACCGAATTCGACCCGGAGTGCCCGAACCCGGTCATCGCGACGATGGAGGAGCAGAAGGACATCGTCGCCGGCAACGGCGACATGGGCCACACGATGCGTCTGGGCTCCTACCCGGCCGATCTGCTCGAGGACTCGCTCGTCGCGCGCCTGTACGGCACGACGCACGTCACCGAGCGCCACCGCCACCGCTACGAGGTCAACGTCGCGTACAAGGACCGGTTGCGCGAGGGAGGCCTCGTCATCTCGGGCCAGAGCCCGGACGGCGAGCTGACCGAGTTCGTCGAGCTGCCGCAGGATGTGCATCCGTTCTACGTGGCCACGCAGGCCCATCCAGAGTTCAAGTCGCGCCCGACGAAGCCGCATCCGCTGTTCGCGGGGCTCGTCAAGGCCGCGCTGGACCATCAGGCGCAGCGCTGAGCGCATCCCTGCGCGCCCCCGACATCCCGGGGCGCGCAGGATCCCGGCCGTCCGCCCCCGCATGCGGGGACATGCGGGGGCGGACGGCCGAACGTGGATGTTTTGTCATCATTCGGCCGCGGGGCTCGTCATGTTCACGGCCATCCCCTAGTATCAAAGCGAATCATCGTATTTTCGTGCAAGGAACTCTATGTCTTTTTCCAATGGAAACCATGGCATGGGCGCGGACGGCGACGGCTTCCGCGCGGATCACGGACGACCGACGGCGCCGCCGGTCGACGAGCTGTCGATCGCGCAGCAGGCGCCGCAGGGACGTCCCCGGCGCCGCGTATGGCCGTGGGTCGCGCTCGGCGTCGCCGTGCTCGTCGCCGCGGCGTGCGGGGGCACCTACGCCTATTTCCAGGACCGCGCGCTGCCGGGCACGACGCTGTGGGGGCAGCCGGTGGCCGGCAGGAGCGAGCAGCAGATCGCGCGCATGATCGACGACCAGGTCGCCGCCGTGCGCGTCCCCGTCACCTATGAGGGCGCACAGGCGCAGATCGACGCGGCCGACCTCGGCATCGACGTCGACGCGGACATGATCGCGAAGCAGGCCGTCGACGCCAAGCGCTCCGGCCCCTTCTGGACGCGCTATCTGCCGTGGGAGCACAGCGACGTCGCGCCGGCGATCACACCCGAGACCGATCCGACGGTGCTCGACGCCAAACTCGGCACGAACAGCGTGAAGCCGGTCGACGCCACACTCAAGGTCACCGAGGACGGCGCGCACGTCGAGACGGTGCCCGGCGCGAACGGCTCCGGCGCCGACGCGAAGGCCGTCGCCGACGAGGCCGTCGCCGCGATCGAGTCGCTCGGCTCGCGCGGCGCGAAGACGGTGGCGCTGACGATGGACACGATCGAGCCGAACGTCGCCGACGCGACCGCCGACCAGGCGAGGGACGCGCTCAACAAGCTCATCGACGCCAAGGCCGGCATCGCGGTCGGCGACGAGAAGGTCGCGACCTTCTCCCCGGCGGCGCTGCTCGACGCCTCGCGCATCGAGCCGAACGAGGAGTCGACGCTCAAGGACGGCGAGACGCGCTCCGGCGTCGTCGTCTTCGACGCCGCCAAGCTCCAGAGCCACTACGACGAGGACATCAAGCCGCACTACGCGACGACGAAGGAGGACCGCGAGGTCATCGTCAACAACAACGACGAGGACGTCGTCGTCCTCAAGGAGGGCCACGATGGCGTCCGGATCAAGGACGGCGCCGACGCGAAGGTCGGCGAGCGGGCCGCCGAGGCCTTCGCCGCCGGCGACGGCGACGTGAAGGTGGACGGCGAGGTCGATCCGATGGCCGTCAAGAAGACGAAGCGCCATGTCGTCGTCGACCTAAGCGACCACAAGGTCTACGCCTACGAGAACGGCAAACAGGTCAAGGCCTTCAACATGTCCGCGGGGCAGGGCAACGACTACGCCACCGGGGCGTGCCAGCCGAGCGGAGACCTGTGCACGCCGCTGGGCGACTTCGAGGTCTGGCTCAAGTACCCGTCGCAGCACATGAGCGGCACGCTCACGCTCTCTGACGGCACGAAGGAGACCTGGGACGCGCCCGACGTCGGCTTCGTCAACTACTTCTCGAAGACCGGATGCGCGATCCACCGCATCGCCACCGAAACGCCGTACTCCGATGCGCAGATCGCCGCGATGGGGGCGAACACCTCGCACGGGTGCGTGGGCATCGGATGGGACGCGGCCGAATGGTTCTACGACTTCGCCGTGCAGGGCCCCGACCACGGGGTCACCGTGCACGTGCAGCAGTGAGCCGCCGCCCCATGTGACCCAACGCACATCGCAGGCCGGGACCCGCACGGGGCCCGGCCTGCCGCCGTTCCGGCGCCGGCGCGGCGGAGTGCGGAAGTGAAACGCTCTGGCGTGTCCATACGCCGTCCGTTACCATGTAATGCGGAACAACCAAGAAAACGAGAGGCGGCGACCTGTGGCAGACGATCAGATGCCCAACGCAGCGTCCGACGTGGAGATGAATCAGTATCTGGCTGATCGCGGCCGCGTCAACGAGGACAAGATAAGACAGGATGACGAGATCATCGGTCAGTTCGGCGAGTACTCGTACGGCTGGCACGATTCCGACGAGGCCGGCGAGGCGGCGAGGAAGGGCATCGACGAGCAGGTCGTGCGCGAGATCTCGGCGGACAAGCACGAACCCGGATGGATGCTCGACATGCGCCTGCGCGGCTACAAGGCCTTCGTCGAACAGCCGATGCCCAAGTGGGGCGTCGACCTGTCCGGCTTCCACGCGCAGGACTTCAAGTACTACGTCAAACCCGTCGGCAAGCAGGCGGCGCGCTGGGAGGACCTGCCCGACGACATCCGAGAGACCTACGACCGCCTCGGCATCCCCGAGGCCGAGAAGAGCCGCCTCGTCTCCGGCGTCGCCGCCCAGTACGAGTCCGAGGTCATCTACAACTCGATCCAGGAGGATCTGGCCAGGCAGGGCGTCATCTTCGTGGACACCGACACGGCCGTGCGCGAGTACCCCGACCTCGTGCGCAAGTATTTCGGCACCGTCGTGCCGCCCGAGGACAACAAGTTCGGCGCGCTCAACACGGCCGCATGGTCCGGAGGCTCGTTCGTCTACGTGCCCAAGGGCGTGCACGTCGACATCCCGCTGCAGGCCTACTTCCGCATCAACACGCCGAACATGGGCCAGTTCGAACGCACGCTCATCATCGCCGACGAGGGCTCCTACGTGCATTACGTGGAGGGCTGCACGGCGCCGATCTACTCGACCGACTCGCTGCACGCGGCCATCGTCGAGATCATCGTCGAGAAGAACGCGCGCGTGCGCTACACGACGGTGCAGAACTGGTCGAACAACGTCTACAACCTCGTCACGCAGCGCGCCTACGTGCGCGAGGGCGCGACGATGGAATGGGTCGACGGCAACATCGGCTCGAAGGCGACGATGAAGTACCCGGCGTGCATCCTCGCCGAGCCGTACGCGAACGCCTCGACGATGTCGCTCGGCTTCGCCGGTGCCGGCCAGTATCAGGACACCGGCGCGAAGATGATCCATCTGGCGCCGCACACGAGCTCGACGATCGTCGCGAAGTCGATCTCGCGTGGCGGCGGCCGCTCCGCCTACCGCGGCCTCGTCAAGATCGTCGACGGCGCCGAGGGCGCCAGCTCGAACGTCGTGTGCGACGCGCTGCTCGTCGACGACTTCTCGCGCTCCGACACCTATCCCCACGTCGACGTGCGCGAGGACGACGTCTCGATGGCGCACGAGGCGACCGTCTCGAAGGTCTCCGAGGACCAGCTCTTCTACCTGATGAGCCGCGGCATCGAGGAGAAGGAGGCGATGGCGATGATCGTGCGCGGCTTCGTCGAGCCGATCAGCCGCGAGCTGCCGATGGAATACGCGCTCGAGCTCAACAGGCTCGTCGAACTGCAGATGGAAGGATCGGTGGGCTGACCGATGGTGGACAACGCGGAAATCAACATCCCGGTGGCGGATCCCGACGATCCGTACGCGGTGCCGGCGGCGATGCCGTCGAGCGCCGACACGAGCCCGCGCTCCTTCGACGTGGCCGACTTCGCCACGCCGACGCGCAGGCAGGACGACTGGC
Source organism: Bifidobacterium italicum (assembly GCF_002286915.1). GTDB lineage: Bacteria > Actinomycetota > Actinomycetes > Actinomycetales > Bifidobacteriaceae > Bifidobacterium > Bifidobacterium italicum. The sequence goes on from NZ_MVOG01000031.1 coordinate 8,246, forward strand.
GCTTCACGCCGGTCGACCGCATCCCCGAGTTCTTCGAACCCTTCGAGCCGAGCGGCGCCACGCGCATCTCGGTGGGCTACATCGACGGCTCGCCGATCGACGGCGACGACGTGGACGTGCGCGAGGTCGCGATCGGCGAGGCGCCTTGCGGCACCGTCGGCAAGCCGTCCGACCGCGCGGCGGCCGTCGAATGGAACAGCGCGAAGGGCGCATGGGTCGTCGAGCTCAAACGCGAACCGGCACGGCCCGTGCTCGTGCGGGTGCATGGCGCGGGCCTCGACCCCGATGCGCTGCACCTCGTCATCGTCGCGCGCGACCAGGTGCACGGCGACGTCGTCGTCGAGCACGACGGCGACGCGCGGCTGGCCGAAGGCGTCGAGATCGTTACCGGCCGCGACGCGCACATCGGCACGACCTTCATCCAGGAATGGGGCGCCGATTCGAAGCACGTGGCGAACCACCGCATCCATCTGGGCGCCGAATCCTCGCTGCGCCACTCGGTCGTCACGCTCGGCGGCGCCTTCGTGCGCATCCGCATGGACCAGGACTTCGGCGGCGAGCACGGCGACCTCAACATGCTCGGCATCTACTTCGCCGACCCCGGCGAGCACATCGAGCACCGCACGATGGTCGTGCACAACCACCCCGAATGCCGCTCGCGCGTCGTCTACAAGGGCGCGCTCAGCGGCGAGGGCGCGCATTCGACATGGGTCGGCAACGCGCTCATCGAGCCGACGGCGCCGGGCACCGACTCCTACGAGCTCAACCGCAACCTCGTGCTCACGCCGGGCGCGGTCGCCGACTCCGAGCCGAACCTCGAGATCGAGAACGGCAACATCATCGGCGCGGGCCACGCCAGCTCGGTCGGACGCTTCGACGACGAGGAGCTGTTCTACCTGCGCTCGCGCGGCATCCCGGAGCGCCAGGCGCGCAAGCTCGTCGTGCGCGGCTTCTTCGGCGAACTCGTCGAGGAGATCGGCATCGACGAACTCGCGTCCCATCTGATGGACGCGATCGACCGCCGTCTGGCGCGCGGCGAAGACGAGGACACGCAACACGCATTGGAGGAGAAGTAATGTCCACGCTCGAAATCAAGGACCTGTACGCATCGGTCGAGACGAAGGAGGGCCGCAAGCAGATCCTGCGCGGCGTCAACCTGACCGTCAACTCCGGTGAGACGCACGCGATCATGGGGCCCAACGGCTCGGGCAAGTCGACGCTCGCCTATACGCTCGCCGGCCATCCCAAGTACGAGGTCGACTCCGGCCAGGTGCTGCTCGACGGCGAGGACATCCTGACGATGACCCCCGACGAGCGCGCGAAGGCCGGCCTGTTCCTCGCGATGCAGTACCCGGTCGAGGTGCCGGGCGTGTCGATGACGAACTTCCTGCGCACCGCGAAGACCGAGATCGACGGCAGGGCGCCGGCGATCCGCACCTGGACGAAGGAGCTCACCGAGGCGATGAAGCGCCTCAAGATGGATCCGAAGTTCGCGACGCGTTCGGTCAACGAGGGCTTCTCCGGCGGCGAGAAGAAGCGCGCCGAGGTGCTCCAGCTCGAACTGCTCAAGCCGAAGTTCGCGATCCTCGACGAGACCGACTCGGGCCTCGACGTCGACGCCCTGCGCATCGTCTCCGAAGGCGTCAACCGGGCCAAGGAGGCCGACGACTTCGGCATCCTGATGGTGACGCACTACACGCGCATCCTCAAGTACATCAAACCCGACATCGTCCACGTCTTCGCCGACGGCCACTTCGTGAAGACCGGCGGCCCGGAGCTCGCCGACGAACTCGAGGAGCGCGGCTACGACGAATACCTGCCCGAGGGCTCCGACTCCGAGTCGGCCCTCGCCTGAGGGGGAGTGGGAACCGGATGACGGACATCGAGACGATACGCTCGCAATTCCCGATCCTCGGCCAGCGGATCAACGGCCATCCGCTCGTCTACCTCGACAGCGGCGCGACCGCGCAGAAGCCACAATGCGTCATCGACGCGGAATCCGGGTTCTACGAGACGATCAACGCCGGCGTGCACCGCGGCGCGCACACGCTCGCGGCGCGTTCGACCGTCGCCTTCGAGCAGGCGCGCGCCAAGGTCGCCCGGCTCGTCGGCGCCTCGAGCCAGGAGGGCGGGGAGGAGCTCGTCGTGACGATGGGTGCGACCGACGCGCTCAACCTGCTCGCCACGGCGATCGGCAACGCCTCGCTCGGCCGCGGAGGCCCGGGGGCCGAGCGCTTCGCATTGAAGCCGGGCGATGAGATCGTCGTCTCGCGCGCCGAACACCATTCGGTCCTGCTGCCGTTCCAGGAGCTCGCCGCGCGCACCGGCGCGGCGCTCAGATGGCTCGAGGTCGACGAGGACGGCCGCGTCATGGCCGACCTCGCGCCCGAGACGATCGGCGAGCGCACGCGCATCGTCGCGGTCACGCACATCGGCAACGTCACCGGCGCGATCACCGACATCGCGCCGATCGTGCGCCGCGCGCACGAGGTCGGCGCGCTCTTCGTCCTCGACGCCTGCCAGTCGGTGCCGCACATCCCGGTCGACTTCCACGCGCTCGACGTCGACTTCGCCGCGTTCAGCGCGCACAAGATGTACGGACCGACCGGCGTCGGCTTCCTGTACGGCCGGAGGGAGCTGCTCGAGGCGCTGCCCCCGGCGCGCTTCGGCGGCTCGATGGTCGAGCTCGCCTACATGGACAGGCCGGCGCTCTATATGGATCCGCCGGCGCGATTCGAGGCGGGCACGCAGCCGGTCGCCCAGGTCGTCGCCGCCGGCGTCGCCGCCGACTGGATGATGGGCGTCGGCATGGAGCGCATCGCCGCGCATGAACGGGAGATCACCGACGAGTTGCTCGGGCTCGGGCAGGTCGACGGCGTGCGCATCCTCGGGCCGCGGACGTCCGAGGGCCGCATCGGCACCGTCGCCTTCGAGGTCGACGGCGTGCATCCGCATGACGTCGGGCAGTACCTCGACGCGGCGGGCATCGCGATCCGCGTCGGGCACCACTGCGCGCAGCCGATCCACCGGCATTTCGGCGTCTTCGCGTCGAACCGCGCGTCGGCCGGCGTCTACAACACCCCCGACGAGGCGCGCGCGCTCATCGAGGCGGTCAAGGGCGTGCGGCCGTTCTTCCTGCGCTGAGCGGGGAGGCGCACAAGGGAATAATGCGACGCACGAGCTGTTGGCCCGGTAGGGGCGGCGGCCCCGCCGAGCGCACAGGAAAGGAAGGCACGATGGCCGACAACGGCACCGACGAACTCGAACAGATGTATCAGGAGGTCATCCTCGACGCATCCCGCCATCCGCACGGCAAGGGCGTCGTGCCGGCCGACGACGCCGGGACGACCGACGGCGAGGCGACGGTCGCGGCGCCGCACGAGGCGTGCTCGGCGGCGCGTTCGCACCAGTTCAACCCGACCTGCGGCGACGAGGTCACGGTCCATGTGGAGGTGGGCCGCGACGAGCCGCACCGCATCGAGGACATCGTCTGGGACGGCCAGGGATGCTCGATCTCGCAGGCGAGCCTGTCGATCATGGTCGACCTCGTGCGCGGGCGCACCGTCGACGAGGCGATGCACCTGTTCGACGGCTTCCACGCGCTGATGTCCTCGCGCGGCGCGGGGCTCGACGACGAGGAGGCGATGGACGAACTCGGCGACGCGACCGTGTTCCAAGGCGTCTCGAAGTACCCGATGCGCATCAAATGCGCGCTGCTCGGCTGGGAGGGCCTCAAGGACTCGATGGCCAAGGCGCTCGCGGCGCAGCGCAGAGCGTCCTGAGCGGAACCCGGCACGGGGTCCGGCTCAGGACGCATGGACGACTTTGCAACTGTTTTCCAGGAAGGACAAGAAGATGAGCGACAATCTGGTGCCCGGACCGCAGGCGACGATCCTCGACGCGGTCAGCGGCGTCGTCGGCGACGAGGCGACGGCACAGGCGATCATCGCGAACCCGTCGCTGGCGAAGGACGTGAATCCGGCCGCCGAGGCGGCGCACGGCGCGGCCAAGGGCGACGGCTGCTGCGGCGGCCATGGCGGCGAGGACTGCGGCTGCCGTGACGACGACGGCATCACGCTCAAGGGCGTCGACGAGATCGGCCGCGCGACGGCGCAGGACGTCATGGAGGCGCTCCATCAGGTCATCGACCCGGAGCTCGGCATCGACGTCATCGACCTCGGCCTCGTCTACGGCATCGAGATCGACGAACTCGGCCGCGCGATCATCACGATGACGCTGACGACGCCGGCGTGCCCGCTGACCGACCTCATCGAGGACGAATGCGCGAGCACGCTCGCCGGCCTCGTCGAGGAGTTCCGCATCGACTGGACGTGGACCCCGCGCTGGACCGTCGACAAGATCACGCCAGAGGGCCGCGAGCAGCTCGCCGCGCTCGGCTTCAACCTCGACGCGATGCCGCGGTACTGAGGCGCCGACCCCCGTCCCCGATCCACGCGCGACGCGCGCCTCAACGACGGCGCGCGTCGCGCGTCGCGTAGAAGGCGACGGCGCTCGAGGCGGCCACGTTGAGCGAATCGACGTCGTGGCCCATCGGGATCCTGACGGTCAGGTCGGCGTTGGCGATCGTATGCCGCGACAGGCCGTCGCCCTCGGTGCCGAAGATCAGTGCGAGGCGGTCGATGCGCTCGTCGGCGGGGGCGGCGGGTCCGAGGCGGCCCACGAGGTCGTCGAGCGAGATCGAATCATCGCTGAGCGCCATCGCCGCCGTCGTGAAGCCCAGGCCATGGAGCTCCTCGAGCCCTTTCCACGGCCAGTAGCGGACGTCGTCGCCCCCGATGCGCGTCCACGGCACCTGGAAGACGGTGCCCATCGAGACCCTCACGGCGCGCCGGTACAGCGGGTCGGCGCACGACGGCGTCACGAGGACGGCGTCGACGTCGAGCGCCGCCGCCGAACGCATGATCGCGCCGACGTTCGTGTGGTCGACGATGTTCTCGAGGACGGCGACGCGCGTCGCGCCCGCGCAGACCTGCCCGACCGACGGCAGCGGCCAACGGCGCATCGCCGCGAGCGCTCCGCGGTGCAGCCGGTAGCCGGTGAGACGTCTGAGCTGCTCGGGGGAGGCTACGTAGACGGGGACGTCGTCCCCCCACCGCGCGTCGATCGTGGCGAAGGTGTCCGCCATACCGTCGATCCACGGCTCCTCGACGAGCAGCGATATCGGTTCGCGCCCGGCGGCGAGCGCCCGCGTGATGACCTTCGGGGATTCGGCGATGAAGACGCCCTTCTCCGGTTCGAGACGGTTGCGCAGCTGCAGCTCCGTCAGATTCGTGTACGCCTCGACGCGTGGGTCGTCGACCGACCCAAGATGGATGAACCGCAACGCTGGACCTCCCGGCTGGCCGTCGCGTCCGCGGGGGAGCGGGGCCGAAGATGGATGGATGAAAACGAAAAGACCGGCGATTCTCGACGAGAACCACCGGTCTTGGTCGTGTCCGGAGCGGGACTTGAACCCGCACGCCTGTATAAATAGGCACTAGCACCTCAAGCTAGCGCGTCTACCATTCCGCCACCCGGACCCGGGTCGCTGTGCTGATCACTGTGCTGTGTTCTCAGCGGCAACAGTTGAAAACTATAGGGCAACTGCGCGACGTGCGCAACTTCGGCGTGTCGCGCTCGTCTCGGGTAGCCTAGGATCCATGACAATCCCTTTGTTTCTCGTAGATTCCGGCCATGACGACGCCCCGATGGCGTCCGAGCAGATCGCGTCGGGCCGCACCGGCTGGATCATGACGCTGCCCGAGGGCGTGCGCAGGCATGCGTTCGGGTCGATGCGCCTGACCGTGGGCGACGAACTGCAGATATCCGACGGGCATGGGCTGCGCATCAACGCGACCGTCGTCGACGAACGCAGCGGGGACGTGTGCGTCGAATCGTTCGTCAAGGAGGAGCCGCCGCTCGTCCGGCTCGCGCTCATCCAGGCCCTCGCCAAGAACGGGCACGACGAGCAGGCGATCGACGCGGCCACGCAGATCGGCGTCGACGATGTCTACCCATGGCAGTCGGAGCGCGCGATCGCGCGGTGGAAGGACGGACGCACCGACCGCCGATGGCGCGCCACGCTCGCGGCCGCCACCGAGCAGTCGCGACGCGCCACGACGCCCGAACTGCACGGCTGCCTGAGCGACAAACAGCTCGTCGCGCTCTGCCGGCGCGCATGCGTGCGGGGGGACCTCGTCGTCGTGCTCCATCAGGACGCCACGCTCAGCTGGGAGGAGGCGGAGGGGCGCGTGCGCGGCGTGCTCGAACGCAGCCTCGGCGACGGCGAACCGCGCACGATCCACGTCGTCGTCGGCCCCGAGGGCGGCATCTCCGACGTCGAGGCCGCATCGCTCAGGGACGCGGGCGCCGAGGTCTGCGTGCTCGGACGGAACATCCTGCGCGCCTCCACGGCCGGGCCGGTCGCGCTCAGCCTGCTGTCGCGCGAGCTGGGGCGCTTCAACTGAGGGTCGGGCCATGCGGGAAATGCAGGAATAGGGACGCCGGCCATGCTGTTTATCCCGGTGCGGCAATACGATGGGAGGCGCCGGCCGCCAAGGCCGGGCGCGCATCCCGTAACGACGAGAGGAAGACGATGAGTGAGCCGGACTGCCTGTTCTGCAAGATCGTGAACTGCGACATCCCCAGCGAGAAGGTGTACGAGGACGCGAGCGTCTACGCGTTCCGGGACATCAACCCCAAGGCGAAGGTGCACGCGCTCGTCGTGCCGCGCGAACACTACCGCGACGTCGACGAGCTCGCCCGCGCCGACGCGCAGCTGCTCGCGCACATCGTCGAGGTCGCGCAGCGCATCGCCGACCAGGAGTACGACGGCTCGTACCGCCTCATCTTCAACACCGGCGCCAGCGCCGGGCAGACGGTCTTCCACGTGCATGCGCACGTGCTCACCGGCGAGCCGCTCGACGAATAGGGGGCCGGCGCCCCGGGCGCATGACGGCGCACGGGGGGCGCCCGTGATCTAATCTGTTTTCCCTTACCATGGACGGGCGCGCGCCGCGCGCCGTCGGAGAGAGGTGTGGTGGCGACTACAACACGAACGGTGACCGTTCCGGAACAGCTCGACCCGGTGCGTGTCTTCGGACCCTACGACGAGGTCATCCGCGAGCTCGAGCGCGCCTTCGGCGAGATCACGATCCACATCCGGGGCGACCGGGTGACGATCCGCTCGACGTCGAAAGCGGGGGAGGCGCAGGCCGCCGAGGCCGAGGACCTGCTGCACCTGATCGTCGACGCCGCCTACGGGCGTCCGATGGACGCGCCGACGTTGCGGCGCATGCTCGACCAGCGCGTGCTGTCCAACGACGTGCGTGACGAGGCGCCGGGCCACGGCACGCAGACCGACGAGATCCGCAGGATCCGGGCGCGCAGGCGCGCCGACGGGCGCGGGGCGCGCGCCGAATACCGCAAGCCCAGCGTCCCGGGGACGATCGCCTGGGCCAACGGCGTGCCGGTGCGTCCGAAGACGGCGGGCCAGGTCGCCTACGTCAACGCCATCGAGGCGAACACGATCACCTTCGGCATCGGGCCGGCCGGCACCGGCAAGACCTACCTCGCCGTCGCGAAGGCCGTGAGTGCCTTCGAGGACGGCCGTGTGCGCCGCATCATCCTGACGCGCCCGGCCGTCGAGGCCGGCGAGAACCTCGGGTTCCTGCCCGGCACGCTCAACGAGAAGGTCGATCCCTACCTCAGGCCGCTCTACGACGCGCTGTCCGACATGCTCGGGCCCGAACGCATGCACCGGCTCATCGAGGAGGGCGCGATCGAGGTCGCCCCGCTCGCTTACATGCGCGGCCGTACGCTCAACGACGCCTTCGTCATCCTCGACGAGGCGCAGAACACGACGGCGCAGCAGATGAAGATGTTCCTCACGAGGCTCGGGTTCAACACGACGATGGTCGTCACCGGCGACGTCACGCAGGTCGATCTGGCCGCGCCGCGCTCCGGGCTCGTCTCGATCGAGCGCGTGCTGCGCGGCATCGACGGCGTCGCCTTCGCGCATCTCGGCTCCGGCGACGTCGTGCGCCATGAGCTCGTCGGCAGGATCGTGGCCGCCTACGAACGCTACGACGAGGCGCGCGCGGCGAAGGACGCGGCGCGGGGGCAAGAGGAAGGACGCGACCGATGAGCGTTGAAGTGAACAACGAGACCGAATGGATCATTGATCCGAAGGTCTTCGCCGACCTCGGCGTATGGGTCATGGACCAGATGCGCGTGAGCACGCAGTCGGATCTGGCGATCCTGTTCGTCGACCCCGAGCCGATCGCCGAGCTGCATGAGCGCTGGATGAACCTGCAGGGCCCGACCGACGTCATGAGCTTCCCGATGGACGAGCTGCGCCCCGGCGACGACGGCGCGCCGAGCGAAGGATGCCTCGGCGACATCGTCATCTGCCCGTGGGTCGCCGCACAGCAGGCCGCCGCGGCCGGGCACAGCACGATGGAGGAGATGCTGCTGCTGACGATCCACGGCATCCTGCATCTGCTCGGCTACGACCACGCCACCCCCGAGCAGGAGCGTCAGATGTTCGGGCTGCAGCGCCAGCTGCTGCTCACGTTCTTCGCTCTGCGGCCGGGCACGTCGTGGATCGCGCTCGTGCCCGACGATGCGGCCGACGCGCTCGCGATCTACGAATGGCGCCACGGCGCCGACCGACAGCTCGGCCACTGAGGCCGCACGGCGCTTTTTCCGGAGGAACCACCGATGTCCGAAGAACTCACGATCACGCTCGTCGTCGCGATGTGCGTGGCGGCCGTGCTGCTCGCATGGCTGTCGATGATGCTCGCCGCACTCGAAAGCGCGATCTCGCGCGTCACGCGCGCCAACCTCAACAACCTGATGATCGAGGTGCAGTCCGACGGCGAACTGTCCGACTTCACGCGCCAGAAGAAGATCAGGCGCCTGCAGGCGGCGCAGCGCATCGTCATGCGCCGCTACGCCGCGTCGAACTCGTGCGCGTTCTTCCGCATCTGCGGCAATGTGCTCACCGGCGTGCTTGTCGCGTGCGTCGCCGCGACGCTCGGCTACGCGATGTGGGTGCAGCTCGCCGCCGGCCTCGTCGTCGCGCTCGTCATCGCCTGCGTCACCGTGCTCATGCGCCCGCGTACCGTCGGCAGCGCGAAACCGCTGTCCGTCCTCATCGACCATGCGCCGCTCGCCGCGGCCTGCGTCAGGCTCACGCCGTTCATCGCGGGCGGCGGCCGGGGCGCCGCGGGCGGCGAGCGTGACGCCGACGCGGTCTCCGACGACGAGGAGCTCGAGAAGATCCACCACGAGCAGGGCAAGGCCGCGATGGACCGGCTCATCGAGACCAACCGCTTCGACCCCGAGGTGTCCGACATGCTGCGCAACGTGCTCATGCTCTCCGACACGCTCACCCGCGAGATCATGGTGCCGCGCACCGACATGATCACGATCGAGCGCGACGGCACGCTGCAGGACTTCCTGTGCCTGTGCTCGCGCTCCGGCTTCTCGCGCGTGCCGGTCATCGGCGCCGACATCGACGACCTGCTCGGCATGGCCTACCTCAAGGACGCGGTGCGCGCGACGGCCTTCAACCCGGCGGCGCGCGCACGCGACGTCGAGTCGATCATGCGCCGGCCGATGTACGTGCCCGAGTCGAAGCCGGTCGACGACCTCTTCCACGAGATGCAGCGCACGCGCAACCATGTGGCCGTCGTCGTCGACGAATACGGCGGCATCGCCGGCATGGTCACGATCGAGGACGCGATCGAGCAGATCGTCGGCGAACTCGACGACGAACACGACCGCACGCAGCACGCCGAACCCAAGAAGATCGGCGAGCGCACCTGGAGCATGCCGGCGCGCACGCCGATCACCGAGCTCGAGGAGATCTTCGAGATCGACCTCGACGAGGACGACGTCGACACCGTCTACGGGCTGCTCACCAAGCTGCTGGGCCGCGTGCCGATCGTCGGGGCGAGCGCGACGACGCACGGGCTGCGCCTGACGGCCGTCGACTCGGCGGGACGCCGCAAGAAGGTCTCGACGATCGTCGTCGAGCCGGCCTCCGTCGAGGGCGGCGACGACACTGGCAGTACGATTCAGCAGCAGGGCGATGACGCATCGCACGACGGCAAGGAGCAGGGGCATGACCATGACGATGAGTGAACGGGACGCAACGCACGGGACGGCGCAGGAGAGGCCGTACCGCTCCGGATTCGTGGCCGTCGTCGGACGGCCGAACGTCGGCAAGTCGACGCTCATCAACGCGCTCATCGGCACGAGGATCGCGATCGCTTCGTCGAGGCCGGAGACGACGCGCAAGGCGATCCGCGGCGTCCTCACGCTCGACGGCGCGCAGATGGTGCTCGTCGACACGCCTGGCATCCACCGTCCGCGCACGCTGCTCGGCCAACGGCTCAACGACGTCGTCGACGAATCGCTCGCCGACAGCGACGAGATCGCGTTCCTGCTGCCGGCGGACCAGGAGATCGGGCCGGGCGACCGGCGCATCCTCAGCCGGCTGCGCTCGCAGTTCGCGACGAAGTCTGGGGACGGCACGTTCATCTGGAAGGTGCCGCTCATCGCGATCGTCACGAAGATCGACGCACTCGACCGCTCGCAGCTCATCGACAAGCTCATCGAGATCGACGGCTTCGCGGACTTCGCCGACATCGTGCCGGTCAGCGCCCTCAAGGACGACAATCTCGCCGAGGTCACGAAGGTGCTCGTCGAGCATCTGCCCGAGGGGCCGCAGATGTATCCCGCCGAGCAGATCACCGAGGAGAGCCCCGCGGACGAGATCGCCGAGCTCGTCCGCGGCGCGTTCCTCGAGGAGCTGCACGACGAGCTGCCGCATTCGCTCGCCGTCGTCGTCGACGCGATCGAGCGGCCGCAGGACAACGAGACCGGCGAGGGCTACGCCGGCAAGACGCATGTGCTCGTCTCGATCTACGTCGAACGCGACTCGCAGAAGCCGATCATCATCGGGCACAAGGCCGAGCATCTCGTGCGCGTCAAGAAGCGGCTGCGCACCGCCGTCAACAGGATCGTCGGCGGCAAGGCGGTCCTCGACATGCACGTCAAGGTCGCGAAGAACTGGCAGTCCGACCCCAAGAAGCTCGACCGCCTCGGATTCTGAAGGCGCGCGGCCGCGGGGCGCCGAACCTTATGCGGGGAGGCCATCGGGAACGGATTCCCGATGGCCTCCCCGTCATCATGCGCCTGCGCGTCCGGGGCATCCCGCCGGACGCGCGCATGGCGTCACTGCATCTTCTCGGCGGGATTGCGCTTCGTGTACATCTGCGTGTTGAGCAGATCGGTGTAGCGCTTGATGACCTTCGGACGGATGACCTTCATCGACGCGGTCATCAGACCGTTCTCCTGCGAGAACTCCTCGGGCAGGATGATGAACTTGCGCACCGACTCGGCGCGCGAGACGCCCTCGTTGGCCTGATCGACCCACTTCTGCACCTCGGCGCGCACGGCCGGGTTGACGGCCGCGTCCTCCATCGTCATGTCCTCGTCGAGGCCCTTCGACGACAGCCATGCGCGCAACGACTCGGGGTCGAGCGTGACGAGCGCCGAGATGAACGGGCGCTTGTCGCCGAGCACGAGCGCCTGCGAGACGATCGGGCAGCGCTGGATGATCTCCTCCATCGGGCCGGGGGAGACGTTCTTGCCGCCCGCCGTGATGATGAGGTCCTTCTTGCGGCCGATGATGTACAGGAAGCCGTCGTCGTCGAGCCGTCCCAGATCGCCGGTCGCGTACCAGCCGTCGTCGGTGAACGAGGACTCGGTCTGCTCCTCATTCTTGTGGTAGCGCGGGAACACGGCGGTCCCCTTGACCTGGATCTCGTTGCCGTCGCCGATGCGCAGCTCGAAGCCGGGGAACGGGATGCCGACCGAACCCTGATGGTAGGGCACGCCGATCGGGTTGAACGCGCACGGCGCGGTCGTCTCGGTCAGGCCGTAGCCCTCGTAGACCGGCACGCCGGCGCCGCGGAAGAAGGCCATGAGCTCGGGGTCGAGCGGCGCGCCGCCGGTGACGATCCACTTCGCGCATCCGCCGAGCACGTCGCGGATCTGCGCGTAGACGAGCGGATCGAAGGCGTTGCGGCGCATCGTGGCGAAACGGCTCGCCTTGCCGCGTTCGCTCATCTCCTGCATGTACTTCTGCGCCGCGACGACCGAGGCGGCGAAGACGCGGCCCTTGGGGCCGTTGCCGGCCTTCTGCGACGCCGCGTTGTACACCTTCTCGAGCACGCGCGGCACGACGATCATGATGTGCGGGCGCGCGACCTTGAGGTCGCCGGTGAGCGTCTTGATGCCGTTGGCGATGTAGATGTGGATGTTACTCGCCACGCAGATGTAGTTGATCGCGCGCGCGAAGGAGTGCGCCTGCGGCAGGAACAGCAGCACCCGGCTCTTCTTGTCGTGCAGCAGGTCGGGCATGTAGTCGGGCAGGTTCGTGGCCGTCGCGCAGTAGTGCGCATGGGTCATCTCGACGCCCTTCGGCGCCGACGTGGAGCCCGAGGTGTAGACGATCGAGCACAGGTCGTGCAGCCCGACCGTCGCGATGCGCTCGTCGAGCTGGCGGTCGCTCACCTGCTTGCCGTAGGCCTTGAGCTCGTCGATCGCGCCGTTCTCGAGGCACATGACGTTCTTCAGCGTCGGGCAGTCGCGCTTGGCGAGCCCGGTCTTCTTGAGCATGTCCTTCGTCTCGACGACGAGGAGCGTGGCGTCGGAGTTGTTGACGATGTTGCGGATCTGCTCGGCGGAGTCGGTGTCGTAGACGGTCGCGAGCACGCCGCCGACGGCGAGCACGGCGGCGTCGAACACGTCCCAGTCGTAGGACGTGTGGCACATGAACGCGCAGCCGTCGCCCTTCCTGAAGCCCATGTGGATCAGGCCCTTGGCGACGGCGCGGATGTCGGCGAGCGTCTCGTTGGCCGTCTTCGACATCCACTGGCCGTCGCGCTTGAAGGTGTAGAGCGGCTCGTCGCCCATGCGCGAGGCGCGGTCCTCGTAGATGCGGTAGACGTTGAAGTTGTCCGGCAGCGGACCGTTGCCCTCGGTGCTCGCCGTGATGAAGCCGGAGTCGGCGTCGATGAAGGTCGTCGTCGGGCGGTCGGGCCCCCAGAAGTCGACGTGGGGGAGGTTCTCGTAGTCGTGGTGCTGCAGCTGGGTCTCGGGATCGACGTAGTCGGGCGTGTCGCCGTCATCGCTGATCGGGTGCGAGAAGTCGCCTCCCAGATGCAGCGCCCGCTGCGTGAGATCGGACGCGCGGTCCTTGACGGACTTGAAGATGGACATGGATTTGCTCCTTACCCGCAAAATACACTATTCCCTTGCAGTGTAGCCGTTTCGCGGGGACACGTCACCCTACGCTTGCGTAGCATCGGTCCCGGGCGCGGCAATCGGCGCGCGGCTGCGCGGACGGCGAAAACGGGGCGCCCCGGCCGAAAGATGGACGTATGGGTGCGGCGGCGCGCGGATTGGCTACACTGTAACGCTGTATGTTCACCATCCCGCGACGGGCGGGATGCATAGAAAGGGTTCACATGGCCGAACAACCAGAAGGAACCGTGACCTTCGGCGTCTTCAACGAGACGTCGGAGCACGAGTCCCGCGTCGCGCTGACGCCGGACATCGTCACGCGGTTGCGCAAGGCAGGCGTCGCATGCCTGATCGAATCGGGGGCCGGCGCGGCCTCCGACTACACGGACGAGGACTACACGAAGGCCGGCGCGCAGATCGTCGACGCCGCCGCGATCCTCGAGCGCGCGGACGCGCTCGGCTTCGTCGAGCGCCCGGATGACCGGCTCGTCGCCCGCATCAAGCCGGGCACGTGGGTCATCGGCATGCTCGGCTCGTTCACCGACGCCGATTACATCGAGGCGCTCGACAGGCGCGGCGTCACCGCCGTCGCGATCGAACGACTGCCGCGCCAGCTGAGCGCCGCGCAGTCGATGGACGAGATGACCTCGCAGAACTCCGTCATGGGCTACAAGGCCGCCCTCGTCGCGGCGAACGCCTATGGCTCCTTCCTGCCGATGATGACGACGGCGGCCGGCACGATCCGCCCGGCGAAGGTGCTCATCCTCGGCGCCGGCATCGCCGGCCTGCAGGCGATCGGCACCGCGAAGCGCCTCGGCGCCGTCGTCACCGCCTACGACGTGCGTCCCGCCTCGCGCGGCGAGGTCGAATCCCTCGGCGCGAAGTTCCTCGAGCTCGGCCTCGACTTCTCCAAGGGTCAGGGCGAGGGCGGCTACGCGCGCGCCCTGACCGCGGAGGAGCAGGCGCAGCAGCAGGCGGCCGTCGACGAGAAGGCCGCCGGCTTCGACATCATCATCACGACCGCGAAGGTCCCGGGACGCAAGCCCCCGGTCCTGCTGACCGCACGCGGCGTCGAGGGGCTGCACCGCGGCGCCGTCGTCGTCGACTGCGCGGCGAGCGAGCTCGGCGGCAACGTCGAGGGCTCGGCGATCGGCACGCGCCGCACCGAAGGCGGCGTGACGATCATCGGCGCGCCGTATCTGGCGAGCGAGGTCAGCACGACCGCGTCGAACCTGCTGAGCCGCAACGTCGCCGACATCCTCGTGCACTTCATCAGGAACGGCGCGCTCGCCGTCGATCCGTCCGACGAGATCGACCAGGCCATGATCGTGGCCGGCAACAAGCCGGCGACCGAAACGAAGGGAGAATGACATGCAGGTCATCATGCCGAATCTCGTCATCGCGCTCACGCTGTTCGCCCTCGCGCTGCTCATCGGCATCGAGGTCATCGGCAAGGTGCCGGCGACGCTGCACACGCCGCTGATGTCCGGCGCCAACTCGATCCACGGCATCGTCATCGTCGGCGTCGTCATCGTCGCCGCGCACGCCACGAGCACGCTGTCGTACGTGTTCATCTTCCTCGCGGCCGTGCTCGGCACGATGAACGTCGTGGGCGGCTACGTGGTCACCGACCGCATGCTTGAGATGTTCAAGTCCGACAAGTCCGACGCGAAGAAGGGGGACAACAAGTGATCTACGATAATTGGATTCCCGCATCCACCGTAGACGTCGTCGCCTGGTGCGTCTACGTGCTCGCCGCGGTGCTCTTCGTGATGGGACTGCATTACATGAACTCGCCGAAAACCGCACGCAAGGGCAACTTCGTGTCCGCGGCCGGCATGGTCATCGCCGTCGCGATGGCGTTCATCAAGCTGTTCATCGACGGCGGGTTCTCGAAGACCGCGCTCGTCCTGCTCGTCGCGGGCATCGTCATCGGCGCGGTCGCCGGCGTCGTCTCGGCCAAGAAGGTCAAGATGACCGACATGCCGCAGCTCGTCTCGGTGTTCAACACCGTCGGCGGCGGCGCGGCGGCGCTCGTCGCGCTCAACGACATCCTCGCGGGCGAGGGCAGCCCGAGCCTCGTCGTGCTCATCACCGCGGGCCTCGGCGTCATGATCGGCTCGGTCACCTTCACCGGCTCGCTCGTCGCGGCCGGCAAGCTGCAGGGCATCAAGTGGGTCAAGAAGCTGCGCCTGCCGGGCAAGAGCGTGTGGAACATCCTGTTCATCGCGCTCACCGTCGCCGCGTTCGTCATGCTGTGCGTGCAGCCCGAACACCGCGTGCTGTGGTCGATCCTGACGACGGTGTTCGCGCTGTGCTACGGCCTCGTGTTCGTCATCCCGATCGGCGGCGCCGACATGCCGGTCGTCATCTCGGTGCTCAACGCCTGCACCGGCACCGCCGTCGCGATGTCCGGCCTGGCGATCGACAACGTCGCGCTCATCGTGGCCGGCGCGCTCGTCGGCGCGGCGGGCGTCACGCTGTCGGTGCTCATGTCCAAGGCGATGAACCGTCCGCTCATGTCCGTCCTCGCGGGCGGCTTCGGCGGCTCCAACGCCGCCGGCGGCGACGCCGAGGGCCCGGAGGGCACGATGCGGGAGACCTCCGCGGACGATCTGGCCGTCCAGCTCGTCTACGCGGACAAGGTCATCTTCGTCCCAGGCTTCGGCCTGGCGCAGGCGCAGGCGCAGCGCGAGCTCGCCGACCTCGGCGAGCTGCTCAAGGAGCACGGCGTCGAGGTCGAGTACGCGATCCACCCGGTCGCGGGCCGCATGCCCGGCCATATGAACGTGCTGCTCGCCGAGGCGAACGTGCCGTACGACGAGCTCATCGACCTCGACGACATCAACCCGCAGTTCCCGAGCGCGAACGTCTCGCTCGTCGTCGGCGCGAACGACGTGACGAACCCGGCCGCCCGCAAGCCCGGCACGCCGGTGTCCGGCATGCCGATCCTCGACGTCGACAAGTCGCAGAACGTCGTCGTCATGAAGCGCGGCCGCGGCAAGGGCTACGCCGGCATCGAGAACGAGCTGTACTTCGAGGACAACACGCAGATGCTCTTCGGCGACGCGAAGGCGAGCCTGCAGGCCGTCATCGCCGCCGTCAAGGAGCTGCTCGCCTGATTGCCGGACGTATCCGTTCGCATGGCGAAGGAGGCCGCCCCGCGGGGCGGCCTCCTTGCATATGGGGGCGATGGGGGCCAGCGCCGCACGGGTCGTCGCCAGCGCCGGACGGCGTGGCGCGCGGCGATGCTCAGGCGCCGAAGGCGTCCACGCCCCGCAGGAAGGCGTCGACCGTCGACCAGTACAGGCCCGGGTCGGCGGCGAGCGAGGCGACGTGGCCGGCGCCGTCGACGACGAGCAGCTCGCAGTCGTTGCTCGCGCATGCCCCGTAGAGCCGGCGCGCGCTCGACGGGTCGACGATCGTGTCCGCGTCGCCCTGGATGAACAGCGTCGGTACCGTCAGCCGCCGCACGGCGTCCAGCACGTCGGCGTCGGCGAGCGAGGCGTCGGCCAGACGCCCGAGCAGCAGGTCCGCGACGCCGACCGACGGGCGGGCGAGCGCGCGCGGCGCGTGCAGCGCGTCGGCCATGCTGTGCGCGAGCTGCGCCGATGCGCCGACGAAGGCGCTGTCGGAGACGATCGCCTTGATGTTCGGCGCATGGCACGGGTCGGCGCCGGCGAGCAGCGCGCTCGCGGCGCCCATCGAGTTGCCGTGCAGCAGGATGCGCGCCCGCGGGTCGTGCGAGACGATGAGGTTGACCCACTGCTTGAGGTCCTTGCGTTCGAGCGCGCCCATCGTCACATAGCGGCCCTCGCTGCGTTCGTGCGCGCGCAGCGCCGGCGTGAACACGGTGAACCCCATCGTCGCGTAGTGCTGCGCCCACGGAGCCATCTCCTCGGGGCCGCCGGTGTAGCCGTGCACGCAGATCGCATAGCAGTGGGGCAGCGGCCGAGCTGTGTCCGGATCGAAGCGCCAGCCGTGCAGACGCAGCCGGTC
>NZ_MVOG01000032.1 GCF_002286915.1 Bifidobacterium italicum
GGGGCCCGTCGAGGCCGCCGGGGGCGGGTACGAGCCCGGTCCATGCGCGCACGATGCGGTCGGAGTCGGGCAGGGTCATGCGCAGGTAGCGGATGCGGCGCGCCGTCTCCCCGATGAGCAGGTTCACGCCGCCGTCGGGGCGGCGCGTCGCCACGCATACGCCGTCGCGCACCCTGTCGCCGTATCGGATCGTGTAGCGTGCCAGCCGTTCGTCCCGTCCGTTGATGACGTGGTCCATGGCGAACGGCGGCCAGATGTCCTCGAGCGTGTCCATGGCGCCTCCTTCGCGTGCCGTGCCGTCCAGTATGGGCCGTGCGCGCGAGGGGGTCGGCCCACGCGTCAGTACCAGTTGTGCGAGAGCCACCATTGCTTGGCGCCGGTGGGCGTCTTGTAGCGCTGCTCGATGTATTCGAGCCCCCAGGCGATCTGCGTGGCGGCGTTGTCGCGCCAGTCGTCGCCTTTGGTGGCCATCTTGTCGCCGGGCAGCGATTGGGGGATGCCGTATGCCCCCGATGAGGGGTTCTCGGCGTCCCAGCGCCATCCCGACTCGTGTTCCCACACCCATTCGAGCGCCTCGTATTCCTTCTGCGTGTCCCAATGCGTGTAGTGCTCCTTGAGCATCTTCATGGCGATCGCCTTCGCCTGGTCGGGTGTGGCGTGCCTGCCGTCGCCCTTGTAGTCGGCGAGTTCGATCTGCGCGCCGGACGTGTCCGCCGGGGCGGCGGCGGTCGACGAGCATGTCCAGGCGGCCTCGATCTGCGGGTCGGGCGTCCTGGAGCGCGGGTCGCGCGTCGTGGCGGCCGTCGCGGGCCCGGACGCCGTCTTCGTGCCCGTGCCGGCCGTCTTCGTGTCCGCGCCGTCCGTCTTCGTCGTCTTGTCGTGCTTGGAGGCGGACGACGTCTTGTCGGGCAGGATGTAGACGGCGCCGCCGTTGATGGGCAGCACGCGGCTGGTGGCGATGGGGCCCTTCACGTTCATCTCGCTGATGAGCACGCTGCCGGCCTTGGAGTCGACCGCCTCGACGACGGCGACGTGTCCGTAGGTACGGTCCGCGCCTTGCACGCCGGGAGGGTAGCTGACCAGGGCGCCGGCGACGGGTTGGTCGCTGGTGGTGCGGTATCCGGCGGCGCGCCCGGAGGCGGCCCAGTCGCCGCCGTTGCCCCAGTAGGAACCGACGTCGATGCCGAGCCGGCGGCCGCGCATGCATGCCCACCAGGTGCATTGCCCGTCCGCGTATCGCGAGCATACGGACTCGTCGGTGCCGCCGTTGTATCGGTTCATCGTCTCGGTGGTGGTCATGTTCTCCCATGCGTCGCCGCCGGTGGCGTCCCTGAGCGTGCCGAGCGTGCCCGTGCCCGCGGCGGGGTTGGCCGCGTTCGCCGCGGCGACGACGACGGCGGGGGCGGATTGCGTCGTGTCCGCGTATTTGCAGCCCTGCATGACGTCGATGACGCTGCGCACGCTGCATCCGGGCATGGCCGCCGTCATGCACGCGACGGCGAGCAGCGCGCATGCGCGCCGCGCCCGGGCACGGGCCGCGGGGCGCGTCACGCGCCCTCCCCCACGTACCAGTACGGCGTCTGGCCGCCGACGCTCACGTCGATGGTCCTGCATGGGTGCTGCCGGGTGCCGAACCCGGTGCCGCCCGCCGATCTGACGACCTCGCCGTCGCCGATGCGAGCCGGGTCGGTCTCGTCGCCGTCGAGGTCGGTGACGACGTGCCGCCAGTCGTCGGTGCGCGCCGGGCAGTACACGGTGATGTGCCATGGGCCGTCGTCCATGGGGATGACGACCGTGTCGTACTGGCGGGCGAGGATCTCCTGCGGGTCGGTGCGTGAGTCGTAGGAGAACCCCGCGGGCACGGCGAAGCGGGTCTCGCCTTTCTGGTAGCGGCCGGCGGCGCCGAGCGCGCCGTGGTCGTCGCCCTGGTATTCTCCCGCTTTGCAGTAGCTCGTCCACGAGCGCATGATGCGGATGTCCCCGGTGCACAGCGTGTCGGGGTCGAAGCGGCGGTCGAGCGCCCAATGGCGGGGGAAGTTGGGCAGCGCGTAGGTCACGCCGGCGCCGTCGGCGCCCATGGTGTCGGCGACGCGCGCCGCCCAGGTCTTGTCGTCCGTCGTGGCGTCGAGCAGCGCGTCCATGGTGGCCAGGGCCGCGTCGACGGCTCCGGTGCCCGCCGGCATCCTGGCCGTCTTCGCCTTGCCGTCCGTTTTCGCCAGCTTGTCCGTGAGGGCTCCGTCGCGCACGAGCTGGACGGTGTATTCCGGACGGCTCCATTCGCCCGGCGTGGGGATGCCCGCGGCGCGCAGCCCCTTCCATGCGTCCCCTTCGCTCCCGGCGTCTCCGTCTCGCGCCGCGGCGCGGCCGGTCTCGTCGGTCGCCGGCTGCGCGTCGGTGCGCCCGTGGTGGGTGACGATGGCGCCGAACGCGCATACGAGGATGACGGCGACGGCCCAGACGGCCAGCCGTCTCATGCGGCCCCATGCGCGCACGCGGGGCTCCTTGGCGCGGCGGTTCACCATGGGTGCGCCTCCTGCCCGGGCTGCCCGTCCGCGGACACGCCGTCGGCGCCGTCCCCGTGCGTGTCCTCGTGCGTGTCCTCGTGGTCGTCGTCGGCGATCCTGGCGCGCACGATGCGTGCGGCCTCGTCGAGTTCGGCGGCGGTGTTGCCCCGGTCGCGCGCCTCGGCGCGCGCCTGGTCGCGGCGTTGCTTGGCCGCTGCCAGGTCGAGTTCGGCCGTGTGCACCGCGAGGAGCGCGTCGACGTAGTCGCCCAGCGCGTTCTCGCGTGCGGCGCGTTTGCCGCGGATCTCGCCGAGCACGGCGCGTTTCGTGTTTGCTGTCACGTCTTCCTCCTTGTCGTGTGGTCGTCGCCGTCCAGTATGGGCCGTGCGCGCGCGGGGCGCGGACCACGTGGTCCGCGCCGCGGGGGCGCCGGGGCGATGATGGGACGGTCCTCAATCGACGACAGAACGGATCGGAGACGGTTATGGAGTTCATCAATATGGTGTGGCGGGCCACGCTCAATCTGGGCGTGTGGCAGGTGCCGGTCACGCTGGCGGCGTTCGTCGCCGGCGGGGCGTGCATGATCGTGGCGCGACGGCTGGCGCGTCCGACGATCGACGAGACGGGCATGGGCACGGCGGTCAAGACCGCCGTCATGGCCCTGGCCTGGATCGTGGGCGTGCTGCTGTGCCTGTACGCGCTGGTGTGCGTGGCCGCGGTCTTCTGGCCGCTGTTCACGGGCGCGGCCGTCTGACGGGAGCGCGCGGGGGTCGGGCGTGCGCGTCCGGCCTTTTTTCATTGGCCTTCGTGCGAAAGGAGAACACATGACGAAGGTGGTCATTGCGGAGAAGCGCAGTGTGGCGCGGGCGGTCGCCGCGGCGCTTGGCGGCGGCGTCGAGCGTGCCGGGGGCATCGAGTGCGGCGACGTCGTGGTGACGTGGGCCGCGGGGCATCTGGTGGACCTCGCCGAGCCCGGCGACTATCCGGGTCGCGGCTGGGGGCGGTGGAGCATGGAGTCGCTGCCGATCGACCCAGGCGAATGGCGGTGGCGCGTGGAAGGCGGTGAGGCCCGCGCGCGTCTGGACGCGATCCGCGCGGCCGTCGGGCGCGACGGCGTGGACGTGCTCGTCAACGCGTGCGATCCGGACCGTGAGGGCGAGGCGATCTTCGACCGGATCGTGCGGTATCTGGACGTGCGCCTGCCGGTGCTGCGCCTGTGGGTGGCGAGTCTCGAGGAGGACGCGATCCGCGCGGCCTGGGAGACGATGCGTCCCGGTGTGGAGTACCGGGGGCTGCGCGACGCGGCGGACATCCGCGCGAAGGCCGATTGGCTGATCGGCATGAACGCGTCGCGCGCGTACGGCCTGGTGCATGACGCGCGTGTGAGCGTCGGTCGCGTGCAGACGCCCACGCTCGCCATGGTCGTCGGACGCGACGGCGAGGTCGAGTCGCACAGGCCGGTCCCGTTCTGGCAGGCCGTCGCGCCGATGGGAGGGTTCACGTTCATGTCCGGGCGCGAACAGGACCAGGCGCGTGCGCGTCTCGCCGCGGACCTCGCGGCGCGCGGGCTGGCGGTCACGAAGGTGGAGCGGCGCGAGGTCCATGACCGGCCGCCGCGCCTGTACGACCTGACGGGGCTGCAGAAGGACATGAACCGGATGCACCGCATGAGCGCGGCGCGCACGCTCGCCGCGCTGCAGGGCCTGTACGAGGCGGGGCTCGCGACGTACCCGCGCACCGATTCGCGCTTCATCACGCACGACGACCTGCCCACGCTCGAGGCGCTGCTCGCCTGCGCGCCGCTCGCCGACGTGTACGCGCCCGCGGCGCGCGGCATGCGCATGCGCCCCGAGCTGACGGTCTCGGACGGCCGGGTCGCGGGTCATACGGCGATCCTGCCGACGGCCCGCGCGGCGCACGCGGACCCCGCCCGTCTGGACGAGGACGGGCGTCTCGTGCTCACGCGTGTGGTGCGCCGCATGTTCGAGGCGGTCGGCGACGACCGCGTCCGCATGCTCGTGCACGCCCATGCGCGCGCCGGACACGGGACGGACGTGTTCGGGTTCGACGCGTCGAGCGACGAGACGCTGCAGGCGGGATGGAGCGTCGTCGAACCGCCCCGCGCCGACGAAGACGCCGACACCGACGGCGATGATGCGCGGCGCGCGGCGCGCGAGCGGATCCCGGCGAACCTGCGCGAGGGCGTCACGCTCGCCCCGGTCGGGCCGACCGGCGTGCATGAGGGACGCACGTCGCCGCCGAAACGGTTCACGGAGGCGACGCTGCTGGCGGCGATGGAGCATGCGAGCAGGTTCGTCGACGATCCGGGCCTGAAGGCCGCGCTCGACGACGACACGTCGCATTCGGGGGGCATCGGCACGCCGGCGACGCGCGCGGACGTGATCGAGAAGCTGCTGCGCTGCGGATACCTGGAGCGCCGGCGAGGCGGCGCGCTGGTGTCGACGCAGGCGGGACGCGACCTGGTGCGCGTCGTGGACGCCCGGCTCAGGGACGTCGCGTTGACCGCCGACATGGAGCAGGCGCTGGCGCAGGTCGAACGCGGCGGCGCGGACCCGGCCGAGGTGATGGAGGCGTTCCGCGCGTGGGCGGTCGAGATACCGTCGCTGGCGGCCTCGTCACGCGACGTGGGCGTCACGCTCGCCCGGCAGTGGGGCCCGTGCCCCCGGTGCGGCGCGCCGGTCGTCGAACGCGGCGGCGTGTGGACGTGCTCGACGAACCGCTCCGAACGCGACGGGGACGGGTCGTGGCGCGACGTCGAGGGATGCGGGTGGCGGCTGTGGCCGACGCTGTGCGGCGTGAGGCTGACCGACGCGAACGTGCGCCGCCTGCTCGCCGGCGGGCAGGTGGCGCGCAAGGGGTTCACGTCCAAAAGGACGGGACGCCGGTTCGACGCGAAGGTCGCGATCGACGCGCGGCGCGGCGCGCGCCTCGTGTTCGACGACGAGCCGCGTGCGCGCGGAGGCGCGCACGCGCCGGGAGCGAACCGCACCCAGACGCCGGAAGGAGAGGAATGATGCTCCGCTACCCCCATCGCGTCACCGTCGTCATGGACACGGACACATGGAACGCGATCGACGAGACGTGCAGGCGCCTGGGCGTGAGCAAGTCGCACTTCCTGCGCTTCTGCGTGCTGCCGGCCAGCGTCCGGTTCATGGACGCGTCCGACGACTTCATCCCCGCCCATCCCCCGCACGCCTGGTCCGACGAGCACGTCACGCGCGGCGAGACCCGCTGCGTGTCGCTCACGCTCAGCGACGAGATGATGGAGGTCACCCGCCGCGTCGCGTCCAAGGCCCGCAGCTCGCTGCCCCAGGTCATGCGCGACCAGGCCGCCCTCGCGCTCGACGCGCTGCGCGACGACCCGACCCTGCGCATCCCGGCCCTCAAGGAACTCGAGGACAGCGCGCGCGACCTGCTCGACGCGCTGCACGCCCCCGCCGCACCGGACCGGCCGACCCCGCCACCTCCTCAAAGCACACAGAAAGCATGAAACATGGGCACGTAATTCAACAATTCTGCAACTAGTCTATAACCAGTATCTAACCATTATTGTTATATTATATGACAACTGTATAACTACAATATAACTATTATATAACCATTGTAGTTATACAGTTCATGAACAGAGCATACATACGAAGGGCAGCAAGCTATACGGATTGTGTACACAATCCGTATCTCCCCCTCGCCCCGCCCGACGGCGGCGCAAGGAACGAACCCGAGTGCCGAAGGCCTGACGCGCGACGGGCGCGCGGGAATCCGACGCCGCCCGACGGCGGCGGGGACGGCGCACCGGTCCCCGGGCGCTCCATCCCCGGAAAACCGGGGGCCGGCATCCGGGAAAACGGGACGGCGCACGCCGGAAAACACGGGCCGGCATCCCGGAAAACGCCGCCCCGTCCACGGCGGGATCAGCGCATGCCCACGCCGAAAACCAAGGACGCCCCCTCCGCGCACGGAGGGGGCGCGCCGCCAAGGAGCGGACGATGACACGCAGAAAACAACGCCGCCAGGACGGCACGACACGGGACAGGCAGATGCACCTGCGCGCATCCGCCGAGGACATCCGCATGATGCGCCGCGTCTCCGAACGCATGGGCATGACGGTCGCCCACGCCACCGTGACGCTGTTCCGCCGGGCCGAGGGCGTCCAGGAACGCGACCGCGAGGAACGCGAATCGCCGCAGGTGCGCGAACTGAAGGCGATCCGCACGCAGATCTGGAGGATCGGCCACAACATCAACCAGATCGCGCGCAACACGAACCGGGACATGAACGCCACGCAAGCCGACGAGGCGGCCGCCGTGAACGCGGTGCGCGACTGCCGGGAACTGCTGGCGCAGGCCGACGAAATCATCCGGTCGAACACCCCGGAATCATGAAACCATCCCCGATTCGCGCGACATGCGCCATCCCCGGGCAGACGGCGCGAGGGGCATTCCCCGCCCATCGGCGAGGGCCTATCAACGCCATCCGCTCCGGAAAAAGCGCCACATCCAGCGGCCGCCCAACGGGGCCCGGATGAGAAAAACGGCCGCCGCGGTCTCCCGCAAAAAGGAAGTCGCGGCGGCCGCCACTGCGGTCTGGTCGCCACCGAAAAACACAGGGGCCACCATGGCTTCACGAAAAGAACCAGGTCGTCGTCGGCGATCAACTGAGGAGGTGGTTCACCAGCCGCTGACCTGAAAACCGGTCGCGGCCCTCATCAAATCGGGCTGCACCTCCCCCTGACGCCGGCCGCCCGCACGAGCGGGCATCCACCGAAGAACATGCCCCGCGCCGCCACGGGGACGGCGCCCGGAGAAGGGACGCGCCACCCAATCCGGCGGTCCAGCCGGACGCATGCTTGACGCCGGCGGCGGCGGCGACGGCCCCGGCCGCCTCCGCCGCCGCCGGCGGACCATACGCGCATCCGGTGCGGCCGGGGCGCCCCGGAACGGGGCCTCGCCCGTGGAGAGACGGACGGCCCTTCACCGTCTACAATGGGCGACGACGGCAAGAAAGGAGCACGCCATGCCCAATCCGGCGCTCACGAGCAGAATCGAAAACCTGCCAAAGGAACTCATGCTGATCCAGCCCCGAAAGGACGTGCGGGACATGCTCGACCGCGCCGATGCGAGCAGCGCACGCCTGAACAACCTTCAAGGACTCGATGGCGTGGAGGAATCCGCGCTTGACGACTACAGGCGCGAATGGCTCGGCCGATACGTCTACAATTCCAACGCGATCGAGGGTTCAACCCTTAGTCTGGCGGACACCGAACTCATCCTCGAAGGCGAATTCGTCCCCCTCGACGGGCCCGCACGCTACATCTTCGCCGCCAAGGGCGTCGCCGACGGCATGGACTGCGTACGCCGTTGGGCCATGGAAGGCCGCCCCGTGGACATCGACCTGATCCGCACCATACACGCGATGACCGCCCTGGACGTGCAACCCGTCATGCGTGGAGCCTTCCGCCCCTATGGCTATACGGCACGTATCGTCGGCGCCCGGATCAAGACCGCCGACGCGTTGGAGATATGGGACGATCTCGAAAAACTCATCGACTCCACCCGACGCTCGGACGCGCACCCGATCCTGAAGACCGCCGCCTTCCACATGCTGTTCGAGAACGTGCACCCCTTCGCCGACGGCAACGGACGCACCGGCAGGCAACTGCTCAATCTCATGCTCATGGAATCCGGCTACCAGCCGATAGCCATCAAACATGACGCCGGACGCGCCTACGGACGCTCATTGGAGCAATGGCAGGCGTACGACGACCCCGCGCCGTTCCTCTTGCTGATCACGGACTGCATCAGCCAGGAACAGGAGAACATCGCCACGATCATCGAACGCATCAGATACGGCGAGCCATCACGGGCCGCGGACACGGGCGCGACGATGCGCCCGGAAAACGGAAGCGCCACCATGCGATGAACGGACGGGCGCGGCGCATGGGAAACGGGACGCGCCCGGCTGACGGCGGCCGGCGGCCTCGGCCGCACACGTGGGACGCGGGACCCATGCAGGAGGGCGATGATGGTGCGCATGATCCCCAACATCACGCGCGGCAGCAACCCCGCCGGACTCATCCGCTACCTGTTCGGCCCCGGCAGGAAGAACGAGCACCGCGACCAGCATCTGGTATGCGCCAGCGGCGACATGCTCGACGCGTTCGATCTGTCCGGCCGGCCCACGGCCACCTATGAACGGGTCGGCCGTCTCCTCGACCGCCGCTACCAACGCCTGCGCCGCGACGGCAGGACCTGCCCGCCCGACCGCAGCCCGGGCGGCAAGCACAACCCCGAACGGGAGGACGGCAAGGACCGGATCTGGCACTGCTCCCTGTCCATCCCCGCCGCGCACGGCGCGCTTTCGGACACCCAATGGGAGAGGATCGTCGTCGACTACCTCACACGGATGAACATCATCGACGGGCCGGACGACGAGACCGCCAGCTGGATCGCCGTGCGCCACGGGCTGAGCGCCAACGGCAACGACCACGTGCACATCGCCGTCCAGCTCGCCCGCGACGACGGATGGATCAACCCGTACAAGGACTGGCGGCACGCGCAACGCGCATGCCGCCACCTCGAGAAAACGGACGCGAACCTCGAACAAATCACGCGACGCCGCCCGCTCGACGACGTGCCCTACCAGTACGCGCAATGGCGCCGATGGGCTGAATGGAAGGCCCGCTACGACTGGATCGAGGAACACGGCGCTCCCTGGAACAACCTCGACGAGGACGGGCGCGAGAGGATGATCCGCGCATGGGACGCGCAGCCCGAACCCGTACGACGGCGCAGGATCAACCACATCGCCGCATCGACGATGCCGCGCATGCACGTCGCGCGCCTCGTCGAGGCGTGCGCCATCGCCAGCGACACCGAGGACGAGTTCATCCGCCGCGTGCGGCGCGAAGGCCTGCAGATCGACCCGTTCCTCAGGAAAGGAACCGGCCGGGACGACTTCCGCTCCCCCGGCCAGGTCACCGGATACCGCATCACCTGGCGCAGCTCGAACGGCTGGACCGAACGGTTCAACACCAAGGACCTCGGCGACGGGTTCCGCCTCAAGACCCTGCGCGCACACTGGAGGCACGACCCGCACGAGGACGCCCTCGCCGTGCTCGAATGGAAGGCCGCCATGGAGAACAGGCCGCCCGCCATCGAGGACGGGGCGGAGAAACACCCCGAGAACCTCAGCGTCCACGATCTGCAGACGATGATCGACACCGCGTTCCGGCAGGCCATGCGCATGCGCGACGCCGACCCGGACGACCTGCGCGGGATCATCCTCGACGGCATCCGCGCGTTCGACCGGATGCGCGACCGATACGGCGCCCCGCCCTCCATAATCGACGGGGCACCCATACGCCTGCCCGGCACGGACACGGCGGGAAGAAAGACCTGAATGAGGGATTCCGGACATGGTCCATGCCGCGGCCCGGGTGGATCACGAAACGCTACGGAAGCAATGCCCTTTCCTGTAGCCCGGGAAAGGATCGTGACCATTCTTCCCCATCCCTTACGCGCTCTCAACGTGCAGGCGGTACACTATCCTTTCGTGTCCGCCTTGTTCTTTCGATATGCGCCGTTTGTCCATCACTCGGCACAAGAGCCTATCGGGAACGAACACCTCCCCCTCTTCCCGACTGATCCCGTCCCATTTCCCCAGCATGGGCACCACACGGCGCACACCTTCGATTTCAAGCAGAACATCACCGCCCAACCACGATGGGTATGTCGCCGAGGTGGACAGTCCGGGGCCCATTTCCACGAGATCCCCGTGCTCGAAATCCATCTGCCCTCTGGTGGCGGCATCATCCCCGATCCCCAGCGTGCGCAGCACAGTCAAGTCCACGCCGTCAGGGACCGATTGGACCTGTTTGAGCCGATAGGCCTCTTCCGAGAAGATGACGCCTTCTTCGGAGGGAATGAAGCATCTTCTGCCCGAGATCACGTTGCCATCGCTGTATCGGTCCAGCTGACGCCGCCAATATACGTGAGGGGTCATCCCGGGGGTGTCAGACCATCGGTTGCGGAAATCCTCATCCATCATGAGCGACATCTTCAACAACTCGACGAGGCATTCGTTGCTGTTGGGCAGGTACCCCTCGGCATATCCCCACCTCGAAACGCGGCCATGGCGGTCATGAATCATACCCGCCTCGCCAAGCATTCTCACCATACGACGTTCTTTGTCGGAACGAATCCGCAGCAAGGCTTCATCGCCCTCACGAATCAGCCCGGCTATACGTTTCGGACGGCAAGGATGCAGCAGTCTTCTATACGGCGCTTCGCTCAGCATCCGGAACTCCTCCCGCAACACTGCAAGTTCACGGGCCAATCCATCGGACCTGGTCTGCATGCGCAACAGCGATTCATCGAGTTGGTCCAGAGCCTTCCTCAAATCGGCCTTAGTCACCATCGCTCTGGATCTCCTTCCATCGGGCAAGCCACGTCAATGGATAATCCTATGCCCTTGGTAACGCCGCCGGCGCGTCAAACATGTTGGGCAACGCCCCGTTTGAGCGTGGCCGGCGCCGAACAGACCCTCCCATGGTTTCTCCATCGCTCTACATGAATTAACTTTTCCATGGTAACTCATGTATACTTCTGGTATGAGACGAGACATGGCGTTGCGTAGGCTGGCGGAGGCGGAACGCAGGTTCGGCCTGTACGTGTACCGCAAGGCCGATCTGTCCGCCGTGCTGGGGGAAGGGGGGAATCCCCTGACGCGCACGCTGACGTCGTTGTGCGCCGCCGGCATCATGGAACGCGCCGTGCGGGGCGTGTACGTGTTCTCGTACGCGCGCAGCATCGGCGACGGCACATTGGACGCGATCGTGCAATGCCTGCGCCCGACCAGCATCAGTTGGGAAAGCCTGGAGAGCGTATTGAGCAAGTGGGGCGTCATCAGCCAGATCCCCATCGGGCGCGTCACGTACATGACCACGGGCCGCGAGGGCGAGTTCGACACGAGGTTCGGCGTGATCGATCTGACGCATAGCTCCCTGCCCGCATCGAGGATCGTCCCCAATCTCGTCATGCGTGGCGACGGCCGTCTGCCCATGGCCTCTAAGATGTTCGCGTACGAGAACCTGAAGGCCACCGGGCGCAATCTGCATCTGGTGGACATGGAGGAGCTGGAGTGGGACTATGACGAGGACTGACGCAGATCCGGAGGAGCTCGCCCGGATCGTGGCCCGCGAGAACGGCACCGAGGCGATGCTGCCCGTCATCACGAAGGAGCTGTACCACCAGTACATACTCGGATCCATGAGGGAACAGGGCTTCCTCGACCGCCTGGTGTTCCAGGGCGGCACCAGCCTGCGCCTGTGCCATGGATCCCCCCGATACAGCGAGGACCTGGATTTCGCCGGCGGCCCGGACTTCTCATTGGAGGATTTCGCGGCGATGGGCGACTGCATCCGCGACACGCTCTCCCGAGTCTCCCCCACCGCGCAGGTGCGGGTCCGCGACCCACGCAGGGAGGGCATGGTGAACCGGTGGCGCATCAACATACGCACGGCGGAACAGACCAAGGACATGCCCAGCCAGATCATCAAGCTCGAGGTCGCGGCCGTCGCCGCCCATGACCCGCAGCTGGCCGTGGCGCGAATCCGATACCCGCAGCTTGCAGGCGTCTTCGCCCCCATCCCATTGACCGCGGAAAGCATAGAGGAAATACTCGCGGACAAGATGCTCTCGTACGTCGCCTCCGATTACGTCCGGTACCGCGACCTATGGGACATGGGCTGGCTGACGATGCGCGGCGGCATCGACGAGGACCATGTGTGGGCCATGGCGACGGACAAACAGGACGATTATGACGAACACCCCGATTGGAAAGCGCGGATCGACTCCGACCGCGACGTCACACACGTCATAGAGTCGCGGGGTTTCACGGACGAACTGACCCGGTTCATCGCCCCGTCGGCACGACCGACCACGATAGACGACCCCCTGTGGCGGCGGTCGATCGCGACGTGCCTCACCCGGCTGTTCTCCGCCTATATCGCGCAGAACGCCCCGGCGCCTTATCCGTACGATCCGACGGCGGGATTCGCCCCGCCCGACGCCCACCACACACGGTAACGCCTCCGTGACGTCGTCGGCCGCGGCGGTCATCGGACGTGCGCCGTGGACGTCTGGTCCATGGCGAGCAGGTCGAAGATGTCGGGTTGCACGGCGTTCGAGTAGTCGAACGGGTCGATCGGCGCCGCGGCGTACGGGTCGTCCTCCACGGCGGTCTCGTCGGCCTCATCGCGCCTGCGCTCCCATTGGGCCGGGTCGAGCGTGTCGAAGGGCCGGAAGTCGGGGAAGAATCCCCGCATGGTGCGGTCGAGCAGGCCCTCGTGGGCGCGCTGAGCGGCGTAGCGGTTGTTGGTGCGGTAGGTGTCGTGGTCGGCCAGCAGGCTCGATTCGACCCCGACGATTTCGCTCGCCCAGTATTCGAAGGACCTGGCGAACGCCTCGGTGGGGGTCTTGAGGTAGTCCCTGAAGTCGCGCGAATACTGTTCGGCGCGCGTGTCGACGTCGTCGACGACGGCCTGGAGCATGGGCCGGAAGTCTGCGCCCATGCTCAGTTGCGTGCCTTCGACGCTGGTGTGGTCGAGGTGGTGGGCCCATTCGTGCAGGAAGCTGCTCATGCCGCTGTAGCCGTTCCTGGTGGCTTTGCCGTCGTCGAGCGCGATCGCGACGTGCAGCGGCGAGTACACGCCCATGGTGTTGCCCCGGTATCGCCCGAGCTTGCGCACGCGCAGCGCGTCCAGGCCACGGCCGCTTTGGGGCAGGTGGCGCATCGCCGTGATGATCTCCTGCTCCATCTGGTGTATTTTGGTCCGGTCGATGTCCTCGTCGTATTCGACGTGGCCGACCAGCGCGTTGAGGGGGCTGCGCGCGGCCAGATCGGCGACCTGGCGGGATACGACGATCTTGTCGTCGAACGCGCCGGCGATCGATCCGGTGCGCCGGTCCTTGATGTTGAGGGCCTGGAGCCGGTGCGCGTCCTCGCTCATGGCGATGCGGTCGAGCGCCCCGGACAGTGCATCCAGCACGTCGGCGCGGCGCCGGTCGCGTTCGGGTGTCGGCCGCGCCCACAGGGCGAGTTCGTCGCGCCGCTTGCTGATGTCGATGCCGGTGAGCTCGCTCAGGGCGGCGCGCAGCCTGATGTGCCCCAGCAGCATCTCCACGTCGAGGCGGCCCACGATGTCGGGCCGGCTGGCGATGCGCTCACGGAACGCGAACACGTCCGGCCGGGGAAGGCCCCAGCTGCAGGCCCGGTCGTCGAGGTATGGGTGGTCGGCCGTCTTGGAGAACATGCTGCGTGCGGTGTGGCGTACGCCGTCGGCGAGCAGGACGGACATCGTCGTCCCCTCGCGCCGGCGCACCCCGCGGAACGATCCGAGCCTGTCCATGTCGACCTGGCCGAGGTCCATGACGGCGTGCACGTGCCGCGACGGGTACCCGCCTTTCTCGAGTGTGCGCCGCGCCCAGTCGGGCGGCTCGTCCGCGCCCATGATGCGCACGCGGCCGGCCGGGTCGGGGTCGACTTGCGCCG
This sequence comes from Bifidobacterium italicum, assembly GCF_002286915.1. GTDB lineage: Bacteria > Actinomycetota > Actinomycetes > Actinomycetales > Bifidobacteriaceae > Bifidobacterium > Bifidobacterium italicum. Next base: position 14,076 of record NZ_MVOG01000032.1, read on the forward strand.
TGGACGTGTAGGCGTCGGGCAGGTGGATGAGCACGGCTTCGGCGAGGATGTCCCGAGCGGCGCGGCTGTCGTGCGCGTCGCGGACCGTGTCGAGCCATTGGGCGCCCAGATGGTAGGACAGGCGGGTGATCTTGCGTCCCACGGTCTCGGTGGGGTCCCATCCCAGGTCGGGCTGCATGGCGCGGCGTTCCGTGCTGATGCGCCGGTGGGGGTCGAGCAGGCTGTCGATCCGCTCCATTCGGTCTTCGCTCATCGTCGTTCCTTCCTCCATGCGCTCAGCGGGTGAATGCGTGCGCGGCCGGCGGGCCGGGGTCCGGCATGGGGCCGGGGATGTCGGTGTCGACCAACGGGTTGTCGCGCCAGTCGGCGGGCAGGTCCGCGATGACGACCCGCGCCCGGTGCGGCCCGATCCGTATGCTTGCGCGCTCCTCGAGGCCGAGGTCGGCGAAGGCGCGGCGTGTCAGTTCGCCGTCGATCCGGTAGGCGCCCACGGCGATGCGGTCGCCGCCGGCGGGCAGCGTGGGCGCGGCGACGGTGATCGTCTGCCAGTCGCCGCGCGCGGGCCCGTCCCATCCCAGGTCGGCCGCCATGCGCACGTCGTCGGGGTCGGGCGGGCATGTCGCGGTCACGCACAGCGTGCCGTCCTCGTAGCGTTCGATCCGGTATCGCAGGTCCTGCGGCTGGTCCATGACGCCCCCTCCGTCAGATGGCGGCGGCCTCGGCCGCGCGCCGTTCGAAGCCGCGCGGGTCGAGGACGGGTGCGGGGCCGGGCTCGTCCGAGGATGCGGCCATGTCGCTTTCGTCGATGACCGACCACATGCCGAATACGTCGTCGCCGCCGGTCTGCGTCTGCGTCATGTCGAACATGCCGCGGGCGTCCATGTCGGCCGCGTCCTGTTCGAAGTCGGCCGTGGTCGTCTCCGTCGCCCCGTCGGGCGCGGCGTCGCGCAGTTCGCCGCGTTCGATCTCGCTGGTCTCGGCCGGTTCGATGCCGGCGGCGGTGCGGTCGGCGGGCGCGGATTCGTCGAGGTCGAGGTCCTTGAGGTAGGCGATGGCGTCGTCGACGCCGTCGGAGTCGATGTCCTCGTTGGCGGCGCGCATGACGGCGTCGTGGATGCGCGTTTCGTCCCACCCGTACCATTGGCCTCCCCACCGGGTCTGCACGCGGAAGCCCGCCGGGTGGTCGGCCAGGAACCCCTGCGGGTCGTCGGCGCGTTGCAGGCGCACGGGGATGCCTCCCTTGCGCAGCGCGTCGAGCGTGGCGTCCAGGTCGGCGCCGTGCGTCGCGTAGGTGATGACGGCCCGGTTCGTGTGCTGGCAGGCGACGGCGGCGATGTCCCCCTCGCCGTGGCGCCGTGTCCATTCGTCGCGCATGACGCGTTGCGCGCGCTCGAGTTTCGCCGCCCATCCGGGGTCCGCGCCCTCGAGCTGCTCGCCGACGATCCATGCGCGCAGCAGGCTGCGGTCGTCGAGTTCGTCGGCGCGGCCCGACAGGACGCTCTGCTCGAGCGTGTACTCGAACCCCTCGTTGAGCCGGGCGCGGTTGGCCGTCTCCCATTGGTGCAGGGCTGCGCGCTGCGCCTCCAGGCGTCTGGCCTCGGCCTCCTGCTCGCGCCGCTCGTGCAGCGTCTCCTGGCGCGCCTCGCGTTGGCGCTGCTCATATCTGGCTTTGAGCTCGTGGTTCTTGCGGTCGATCCACACGTGCAGCCGGCTGAGGGTCTGCGCGCATTGGCTGTTCATGTTGGAGAGCAGCTGGTCGAGGCCGTCCTCCGCGTCCTGTCCGCCCATCATTGCGTCCTTTCTGCGTATCGTGGGCCGCGCGGCGCGCGTCCCGTGTCCTCGCGCCCGCCTGCCGGCAGGGGTTCGTCGTGTCCGACGGCGAGCGTGGCGGTGATGCGCTGCCGCCAGTCGGCGGGCGGCGGCGCGCACGGCAAGGGCTGTCCCCGGTCGGTGTAGGTCTGCGCGGCGGGCAGCGAGGCGACGATGCCGCGGTCCGGGTTGAACACGCGGTCGAGGACCCCGTACAGCTGCATGTACCAGACCATCATGCCGGCCGGCTGTTTGCGGGCGGCCTCGTAGCCGCGCCACAACGCGTCCAGGGGGAACACGATCTGGGGCCAGCGCCACCAGTCCTCGACCCACCGGTACGGCGAGGACGTGTTCTGCTGGAAGGCGAGCACGTGCGCGACGAAGCCCTCGACGAACGCCGGCA
>NZ_MVOG01000033.1 GCF_002286915.1 Bifidobacterium italicum
GGGCCGGCAGGTCAGATCCTGTCTGGTGTCGCGCTGTATGTGGATCAGGCATCGCTGGATGCGCGTGCCCGGCCAGCTCTCGGCGCAGGCCCTTTGGATGCCCTTCATGCCGTCGCATACGAGCACGTCGGGCGGCGCGATCTGCGCGAACAGGGCGTTGTAGGCGGCGGTGCTCTCGCGTTCGCACCATTGCCAGGCGAGCACCTCGCCGCCGTTGGCGTCGATCGCGGTCAGCAGGCACCAGCCGTTCATGTAGGTGCCGTCGGCCACGACCACGTGATGCACCACGCCGTCGGGGATGATGCGCGGCGACAGGTCCCAGCACCATGCGCTGCGGCGGCGGAAAGTGCGCGCGTCGCATTCCAGCCGCCGCTGTGGGGAGGCCTCGAAGCCAGTCGAGGAATAGGCGCAGCACGGACTCGCGGCTCCTCGAGCGTACGGTGGCGGTCGTGGTCGCCCTGCAGGCGTCGCACTGCCAGCGTTGACGACCGGTGCGGTCATGGCCGTTCTTGCGCATCGGCAGACGACAGATCGGGCATTTGCGGGCTCGTTTCGATCGTGTTCTCATGACACAATCCAACGGCCTCGAACCGGTACGAAACGCGGCTATTTACGCCAGACCCGTAAATGACACCCCGACACGCCTACTGCCACAAGGACAAACCCGCAACATAATCAACACAAAATGACCTATATGCCGCAAAACACCTGTTCAGGGAGCATCAGCAAAACTGGAATCCTCATGATCAGGCACCACAGAGGCAGTCACGCCGATCGTTCCGAATATGGTTCGTCAGATCATAATCGCGGCGCATGCCATAATGCCCTCCCATCATTAATGCGAATCGTCCTTTGCCGTGGATGATGAGGGAGCCATTGTCTCATTATGACGGCAGGAAATCGAATTCACTTATCAAGCGATTTGGTCAAGTATATGTTTGAATCATTAATGGAGTATGCACCGGTCTCATTCAATGAGACACACACGAATACCTCGCTCGAGTATGAAACTCACTCCGCGCTCCTCATCAACAGCAGGGGAGAAGTCGAACTTCTTTCTGATTTCCGCTGCGAAAACTTTAATGTTGACATGTTCGCCCGCGAGGAGGCGGCGCACGTTGGCGTCGTGGCGAGTGTTTTGGCGAATAATAGCTTCCATCCACAACCGCCCGTCATCTTCAAGTACCGTCCGGTTGCTTCACCTCTTATTCAAGGAGCATTGCCAAACCTTGCCGGTTTTGATGACGGGTTGACCGCCACACAGGCGTGGACTGAACAAGTCCGCTTCACGGCTTCGCTCTTGGATCAGCTCGGACTGCACGATGGCTTTCACTCGGTGCGGATGCCAGACGAACGCGCGGAGGCTCGCTTCGACCTGCAATGGGATATGTCTTGCCGTGCTCCACATCGAGGAGGGCTCATTCTTCTATTGCGGCGGTCAACATCACCTCCTTCAACCATGGGACACCGCACCAATCAGTTTCCAGCCGCATTCGGTGGAGCGTCGTCGTTTACCTTCGCGTTCCACGTATTCGCTTCGGATCAGTTGCTCCATCACGTCCGTTCTAATGGTTGGCGCGTCTATGCCTCTCAAGTGTGATTCGTTGTCGTCCAACGCGGCTTTCAGCTCCTTGTCTTGATATAGCGGCTGGCATGTTCCATCGCGACGAGCGGAATTGCTTCGGCATGAATTGTGGGGGAAGCTTAGTTTCCCCTTGTGCCAGTCGCGCACCATCTCTTGGCATGGGCGAGGAGCACGACACCAGTGTGTAGATTGACTGCGATGATTCCCGTCTTTCAGATCTTCCTCGCCATCGCTTGTTGCAGTGTCCTCCGGTTTCGCGAGTTCGATGCTCCGCCAACCGGGTTCGACTGGTTGGTCGCAACGGCTGGTCAACCGTCCCCTCCTGTTCACTGAATCGCTCAGTTATTTGCGGGTGCGACGCTCGGTATTCTGCGCTGATGTCTGCCAGTGACGGTTGTCACGTCATGCACGCAGTCGCCGCCGACCACGTCCCCATGCGGCATACCGCGTGAGTCGGTCCGAACCGTTCATCCTCGGTAAGTTCCGAAAGCAATTCACTGTTTGTTTTTGGTGTGGGGCAGGATTGCGGTATGGTCCGCGACTTTTCCGTCGTTCACTGCTAGTTTGAGGTGAAAATTTTCCGGCTTGGTATTAGTGTCGAGGAGCCCCTGCTTGCCATCCTCGACGGCGTGAAGTCAAGGTCCTCGTATATAATATATTAGATATTGATATGCGTATAGATGGTCAGATTCTTCTCATAGAGACTTTGCAGGGAAGTCAAGGTTCGCGCGATAAACTGTAGAGCTTGCTCATGTCCGTTTGAAGGTTGGGCAGAGAGTAGAAACTCGGCGGTCCGTCATGCTGGTGTTTTGCGTTCCACGGTTTTGATGTTGAAGGCGAAGTCCGGTGAGTTCACGATACCCAGTAGCACTTCCGCCTATTCGTGGTTGTCAAAGTGCTGGCTGGTGAGTTTCCATCCACACATAGACGCGATGATCTTCCAGTAGAGCATGGACTCGTGCGATTCAATCTGGCGGTCACGACCCACAATTATCTTGAGGGTTTGGGTCTGTATCCGTCCTACGCTGAACCGTGTGTTTGTATACGAGACTATAGGTGAGCGAGTCGTTCATGCCGATTAGCGATAACGATAGTAAGGGTTCCACCCAGTCTGGTACACATGAGAAACTGGGATATATGACCACTATTATCATGCACACCTCCGAAGGTGATATCACAATCAACCTCTTCGACGACAAGACGCCGAAGACCGTCGACAACTTCCTTGGGCTTGCGAGCGGCAAGCGCACATGGCGCGACCCGTTCACGGGCGAACAGTCGAATGAGCGCTTCTATGACGGCCTGACCTTCCACCGCGTCATCAAGGACTTCATGATCCAGGGCGGCTGCCCGCTCGGCACCGGCACCGGCGGCCCCGGCTACGACTTCGACGACGAGATCGTCCCGACGCTCAAGTTCGACCGCCCCTACCTGCTCGCTATGGCGAACGCCGGCCTCGCCCGCGGCGCCGACGGCAAGCTGCACGGCACGAACGGCTCGCAGTTCTTCATCACGACGGTGCCGACGCCGTGGCTCGACGGCCACCACACGATCTTCGGCGAGGTCGCCGACGAGGCCTCGAAGGCCATCGTCGACAGGATCGACGCCGTCGCCACCGACGCGCGCGACTGCCCGCTCGAGCCGGTCATGATCGAATCGATCGAGGTCAAGGACTGACGTCCGCGACCTGCGGCACGCGTAAGCGCAAACGGAAGGGAGGCGAACACCCCATGGCGGGGTGTTCGCCTCCCTTCCGTTTGCGTTCGCATTCGCGGCGTCGTTCGGGCTCGCCGCCGCTCAACGCTGCGCGTCACGACCGTCGCGGATGCGGCGCATGCGCGGCTGGGCGGAATCCTTCGCGCCGGTCAGCCGGTAGACGTCGAAGACGCCGTCGATCTTGCGCACCGCGGACAGCAGCGTGTTCAGATGCTGCGGGTCGGCCATCTCGAAGCTGAACTGGCTTGTGGCCACACGGTCCGAGCCGGTCGCGATCGAGCCGGAGAGGATGTTGACGCCGTGGTCGGACAGCACGCGCGTCACGTCGGACAGCAGATGCGGCCGGTCGAGCGCCTCCACCTGGATGCGCACCATGAACAGGCCCTTGTCGTTCGTCCACGACACGTCGACGACGCGTTCGGGCTCGCGGCGCTTGAGGTTGATCATGTTGAGGCAGTCGACCCGGTGCACAGAGACGCCCTCGTTGCGCGTGATGAAACCGACGATGCTGTCGCCGGGCACCGGCATGCAGCACTTGGCGAGCTTGACCCAGATGTCGGTGACGCCCTTGACTGCGATGCCCGGCCCGGAGCCGCCGTGGCGGTGCTTCGGCACGCGCAGCGGCAGCATCTCCTCTTCGGCCTCCTCGGCCACCTCGTCGCTGCCGGCGTCCTTGACCAGATGGGAGATGACGTTCTGCGTCGAGACCTGTCCTTCGCCGATCGCCGCGTAGACGGCCTCGACGTTCGGCAGGTTGAGGTCGTCGGCCACGCCGACCATCGCCTCGGGCGTCAGCAGCGCGTTGACCGGCAGATTGCGCTTGCGGATCGCGCGCGTCAACTCGTCGCGGCCCTCCTCGATCGCCTCGGTGCGCCGCTCCTTGCTGAACCACTGGCGGATCTTGTTGCGCGCCTTCGGGCTCTTGACGAAGCTCAGCCAGTCGCGCGACGGGCCCGCCGTGTCCGACTTGCTCGTGAGCACCTCGACGGTGTCGCCGTTCTCGAGCGTCGTGTCGAGCGGCACGAGGCGCCCGTTGACGCGCGCGCCCATCGTGCGGTGGCCGACCTCGGTGTGCACGGCGTACGCGAAGTCGACCGGCGTGGCGGCCGCCGGCAGCGAGACGATCTTGCCCTTCGGCGTGAACACGTACACCTCGGCCGAGCCGAGGTCCTCCTTGAGCGAACCGAGGAACTCATCCGAGTCCGGCGTCTCGCTCGTCCAGTCGGCGAGCTGCTGGATCCATTTGAGGTTGTCGGCCTCCTCCAGCTCCTGCCTTCCGCGTTCGCGATCCGCCTTGTCCGGCGTGCTCAGCGCGCGTCCGGCCTGGCCGTTCGCCTTGTACTTCCAATGCGCGGCGATGCCGAACTCGGCGCGCCGGTGCATGTCCCATGTGCGGATCTGGATCTCGACCGGCTTGCCGCCCGGGCCGACGACCGTCGTGTGCAGGCTCTGGTACATGTTGAGCTTCGGCATCGCGATGTAGTCCTTGAAGCGGCCCGGCACAGGGCTCCACCGCGCGTGCACGGCGCCGAGCACGGCGTAGCAGTCCTGGATCGTGTCGACGATGATGCGCACGCCGACGAGGTCGTAGATGTCGGAGAAATCGTGGCCGCGCACGATCATCTTCTGATAGATCGAGAAGTAGTCCTTCGGACGCCCGGTGACCATCGCGTGGATGCCCAGATCGCCCAGATCCTCGTTGATTTCGGCGATGATCTGCTTGAGGTAGACCTCGCGCTGGCCGGCGCGGTGCGCGACGAGCATGACGATCTCGTTGTAGATCTTCGGGTAGAGGACCTTGAAGCTCAGCTCCTCGAGCTCCGTCTTGATCGCGTTCATGCCGAGGCGGTTCGCCAGCGGCGCGTAGACGTCGAGCGTCTCGCGCGCCTTGCGCTGCGCGCTCGACGGCTTGACGTAGCGCCAGGTGCGCGCGTTGTGCACGCGGTCGGCGAGCTTGACGACGAGCACGCGCACGTCGCGGCTCATCGCGACGACCATCTTGCGGATCGTCTCGGCCTGCGCCGAGTCGCCGTAGTCCATCTTCGTCAGCTTCGTGACGCCGTCGACGAGGCCGGCCACTGTGTCGCCGAACTCGGCGCGGCACTCCTCGAGCGTGTAGTCGGTGTCCTCGACCGTGTCGTGCAGCAGGCCGGCGGCGACGACGAGCGGGCCCATGCCGAGGTCGGCGAGGATCTGCGCGACGGCGAGCGGATGGATGATGTACGGCTCGCCGGATTTGCGGCGCTGCGTCGAATGCTGGAGCACGGCGCGACGATAGGCGCGCGAGAGGATCTCCATCTCCTCGTCCGGATGGTGCTGCCTGCAGATCGCCAGGATCGGGGCAAGCGGATCGAGCGGGTTCTCGCTGATCTCACAGCCGAGCATGTTGGCCGGCTGCATCTCCTCGTCCATGTCCGCCATCGTCCATGCTCCTCTCTCGTCGACGCGTCGTCTTCCCACGGGCGTCATTTCATTCTACGCGCGGCACGCCGGGCGACGGCGCGCGCCTACGCCCCGGTCGATCCGAAGCCGCGTTCGGCGCGGTCGGAGCCCGGCAGCGCCTCGGCCGGCACGAAGGTCGCCTCGACGTAACGCTGGATGACGAGCTGGGCGATGCGGTCCCCCGGTTCGAAGACGGCCCGTTCGTGGGCGTCGAGGTTGATCAGCGGCACCATGATCTCGCCACGGTATCCGGCGTCAACGGTGCCGGGCGCATTGAGCACCGTCACGCCCTGTTTGGCCGCCAGCCCCGAACGCGGATGGACGAGCGCCACATAACCCGCCGGCAGCGCGATGCGCACGCCGGTGTGCACGAGCGCACGCTCAAAGGGCCCCAGTTCCACATGTTCGGTCGTGCTCAGGTCGGCGCCGGCGTCGCCGGCGTGCGCGTAGCGCAGTTCGACCGGATGGTCCGGGTCGACCGGGCAGACGAGCACCTCGGTGGATTCGGGTTCGTTGTATGCGGGGTCGAAGCTCATCAGGCCGCGCACTCCTTGCACACCGGCTGGCCGTCCGGCGTCGTGTACGCGAGCTGGCTGCGGTGCTTGACGAGGAAGCATTCGGAGCAGATGAACTCGTCGCCCTGCATCGGGATGACGGTCACCGACGCGTCCTCGTTGCTCAGGTCGGCGCCGGGGAGCTCGTAGTCCTCGGCGATCGCGTTCTCGTCGTCATCCATGTCGGTCGCGGAGTTCTGCGAGCTCTTGCCGAGCGCCTGCAGCGACTCCTCGTCCTCGTCCTTGTTGCGCGGGGAATCATAATCCTGTGCCATAGCGATTCCTTTCATCGATTGATGGCGGCTTATCCATTGCGACGCACCATACAATACATGGTTTTCCCCGCATAGGATACACGATGAAACCGTTACGCAAAATCCGACACGTGGGGCACAATGGAAAGCGTTCACATTCTGGATGAAAGAGGTGTTGGCTATGGCAGGTGACTCCTACCCGGTTGCACGGTTCGACCACATCACGAAGACCGGTCTGCTGGTGTTCTCCGTGGACGGGGCCTCCTTCGCCGTGGACATCGACGAGACGCTCGAGCGCGCACTGCTCGAGGCGAAGCAGATCAGATCGGAACGGCACGTCGAGGAGGCGCCGCAGCAGCAGCGCACGTTGCCGATCTCGCAGATCCAGGCGCTCATCCGCGCCGGCATGGAGCCCGATCAGGTCGCCGAACGCTACGGGCTGAGCCCGATCCTCGTGCGCCGCTTCTCCTCGGCCATCGAATCGGAGAAAAGCTACGCGATAGAGCAGTTCCTGCGCGTTCCGGCACCCAAGGAGTCGCGGATGCGCGCGCTCGGCGACGTCATCGAGCGCACATTCGCGGCGGCGCATGTGCGGCGCGACGAGGTCGAGTGGAAGGCGACGCGGCGCGGTCTCGAACCGTGGCGCATCACGGCCTCCTTCACATCCGCCGGCCACCCGATCCACGCGGAATGGTCGTGGAACATGCACGACAACTCGGTCGTGTGCATCAACAACGCCGCGCGCAAGCTCATCGGCGAGACGGATATGACGGCCGCCGCGCCGAACGGCGGCGACGACGTGCCCGACGACGCGATCCCCTCATCGATCTCGCTGCCCGGGGACTCGGCGCGCTCCGCCCGCATCGAGCAGACGGTCGCCGCTTGGAGCCAGTCCCGCGATACGCCGACGGCGCAACAGCAGCCGGCTGCGCCCGCGCCCGACGTCGCGGCTCGGCCGCAGCCGGCGCAGGAGCCGGCGCCAACGCCGCAGACGGACGTCCCCGAACCGCACGCCGGGACGCCGCCGCAACCCGATGCCGCCCCGTCCGCATCCCCCGGCGACGCCCCGTCCGATGCCCCATCCGACGAGCCGCATGCCGACGAATCCAAACCCGGCCGCCGCACCGATCGCCACCGTCCCCCGGTCCCCAGCTGGGATGAGATCATGTTCGGCAAGCCGAAGGCGTAGCCGAACCGGACGGCACTGCCGGCAAGCCGAAGGCGTAGCCGAACCGGACGGCACTGCCACTTCAGCCCCCTCCCGTCGGGCGACATTGCAGCGTAACCGAACCCTCCTGTTTTCAGGCCATGTCGATGATGCACGGGATGTCCATCTCGAGCATCGTCTGCGAGCCGTGCACGCCCGGCATCGCCATCGCGAGTTCGGTCTGCGTGCGCGAATCGACGATCGTCACGTCGTCGGCCGCCTCGACGACGAGGTCGCCGAGCACCTGCCGCGTCTCGTCGCTGACCGGGCCGTAGAATCCGGCGTTAATCGCCTCGTCCTTCGTGCGCACCCAAGCGAGGCCGTCGAGTCGTGCACGCCAGCGCGAGGAGAGCATGTCCGCGTCGGCGCCGTCGGCCGCGTACACCATGACCGAGCGTGGTTCGCCGCCAATCATCCTCACGCCATCGAGAAGCTGTGGCTCGGCGGCGACGTCGATCTGATGCTCCGGGTCGACGGCGACCATGCCGTGGTCGGCGACGACGACGATTGCGGTGCCGCGCGGCGCGAGCCGGCGCAGCGTCTCCAGCTGGCCGTCGATCCTCTCGAGCGTCGTCGTCCACGCCTCGGAGCGCCACCCTTCGGCGTGCCCGGTCTTGTCGACGTCGCGCAGATACAGGTAGGTCAGTCCCGGCTCCTTCGCGCTGTCGGCGGCCGCGCGGATGCGGGCGAGCGGATCGTCCTTGCCGATGTAGTGCGCGCCGCGCAGCGCCGCCCGCGTCAGCGGCGACGCCATGAACCGCGTCAGGCCGACGCTTGTGACGCGCACCTCCTGCGCCGCGAGTTTCTCGAACACCGTCTCGACGTGCTGCAGCTCCTCGGGATGCGGCGCGCCGCGGAACTGGATGAGCTGGCAGATCTCGTCGGTCAGCGGGTTGCGCTGCGTGTATCCGGTCATCGACGTCAGTCCCGGGCAGGTGCCGGTGCCGAAGGTCGCCATCGCCGCCGTCGTCGTGCTCGGCGAGCATGTGGAGATCGGCCGGTCGTTCGCCTCGTCGTGCAGCAATGCGCGCAGGTACGGCGCGTGGCCGAGGCTCATCTTGAGATTCCAGAAGCCCAGGCCGTCGACGAGCACGACGATCGCGCTGCGCGCCTCGGGGATGCCGAGCGCGGCGGCGAGCGCCGCGGGCTCTTCATGCACGGCCGTCGTCGTCGGCGTGCCGATCGCCGCGCTCAGTGCCGGCAGCACCGACGACAGGTGCAGTGCTCCCCCGCGCGACGCCGTGTCGGCCGGCGTGAACGGCGCTGGCACGTCGCAGCGTCGTGTCGTGTCGATCGTGTCCCCGTACTGCGCGGTGGGCACGAATCGTAGGAGGGTCGCGATATCCGGAACGTCGATGCTCATGGTCTCCATTCAACCGCGGTTGCCGGACGCGGGCGGCCACGCCATACGTGATGACGACGTCGGCCGCACATAGCAGCCATGTGAGACGGCGATGGTTGTACGATGTAAGAAACGTACGGGTTCATGTCAGAACCGTCATGGCGAACCATGACGATAGAGGCATGGCGGCCGACATTTCTGACGCATGGTCGGGAGCTTATGACGTCGAGGCATGTCGGGCGTGTCCGGCGTTGTATAACGATTTCCGCTTATCGGTGCTAGTGGAGAAGGCTGGTGGGCACGAGCAGGAAAGGGAAATCATGTACCGTATCGCGATTGTGGATGACGACGCCGAGCAATGCGCCGGGCTGCACGACATGCTCCGGGACCTTATCCCCGCCGAGCTTGACTGCGAGATCGGCATGTACGCCAGTCTGGGCGAGCTCGACGGGCGGCAGGTGGACATCGTCTTCGCCGACATCTGCCTGGGCGACGGCGAGAACGGCATCGAGGAGGTGCTGCAGATGTTCGCCGACCGCTCTGCCGTGCAGGTGATCTACGTGACCGGGCACGTCGAATACTGTTCGGCCGTCTACGACACGCGGCACATCGGCTTCCTCGTCAAGCCGGTGCGGCGTCAGGAGCTGGCCGACGCGTTCCACCGTGCGTTGGGACGGCTGCGCGACCTGCGCGAGCAGCCCTTCGCCGTGCGCTTCAACAACACGTCGTACGTCGTCCGGCCCGCGCAGGTCATGTATGTGGAAAGCAAGCTGCGCGTGGCCGTCTTCCATGGCGAGAACAACAGCGCCGTGCGTACGTACATGAAGCTGTCCGACGTCGCCGAACGCCTGCCGTCGCGCTTCCACCGCTGCCATTCGAGCTATCTGGTGAACTTCGACTTCGTCGACGCGATCACGAAAAGCGATTTCGTGCTGACCGACGGCACGCATGTGCCGATCAGCCACCGCCGCTGGCCCGGCTCCAATGACGCCTTCGAGCGCTACATGGTCAATCCGGACGAGTGATGGACGGGCATCATATGCTGGATTCCTTCACGCAATGGCTGCCGCCGTTCATGCTGTATTTTCTCGTCGTGGCCATCCGGATGCATGAGATCATCCGCATGCTTCCATGCAATACACTGGCGCCGAGGCTCATTATGCTGTTGTCGTTGCCGGCGGCATTGGTCAGCCCCACCTTCGGTTTCGTGCGTACGAACGCTGGCACGTTCATCACATGGGCCCTGCTCAATTTCGCGATGTACGTGGTCATTCCGTTGTGGTATTCACGGGGACCGGTGCGTGCCCGCCTGTACATGGTCGTGCATCTGTCCTTGATCTTCCTGAGCGCCTATCTGCTTGTCCTTGCCCTGGAACGGATCCGAACTTCTCCGGATCCGGGCACAGTCTCCCCGCTCATGGACCAGGCGTGCAGGATGGTCATGGAGATCGGCTTCATCCTCGTGGCATGCCACACCACCGACCGATTCGCGCAACGTATCATTCCGAGGGCCGGCAAACCGTCCTTCGACTCGTTCCTGTTCTTTTCGGCGCTGCAATGCTTCATGATCGGCGTCGCCGTACTCGTCATCAGCATGCGCGGCGTCTCCGACACATGGTTCGTGCTCCTCACTTTCATCCTGTCGGTCCTGTGCCTGCTGGTCGATGTGATACTCGGCACCATCATCTGGAGGGAACACGATATGCGTGCAAAACAACGTGAAGCCGACGCCAAACAGATCATCCTGGATTCGTATCTCACGGGCTCACAGCAGATGCTGCAGCGTGCGGAAGCCATGGCGCAATGCCGTCATGACGCACGCAACCAACTCTCCGTCATCCGCATTCTCGCCGAACGTGGCAAGACGACGCAGGCTTTGGAGCATATCGAGGCGCTGCGCGCCAATTGCAGAAGGAACATGCAGCGATGACGTTCACCACATGGGCGCAATCATCCGGCGGCATCCTGCAGGCGCACGTCGTCAACTGCATCGTCATCGCGCTGGCGCTGACTCCTCTCATCGTCGTCGCGCTCATCGCCCTTCCCCGCATGTTGCAGGATGTGCAGAGCATCCGCCGTATATTGCATGCGTTGTTTCCATTGACGCAGGCGGCGTTCATCAGCGTGCAGCTGTACTATGCGCTGACCACCGGCGATTGGGCATACGCTGCGGTGCTGATCTGCTGTTCATTGGCCTGCGCGCTCATCGACATGACTCTCGTCAAGCATCTAATCGCCTCCGAACAACGCGATCAGCAAAACGACCGTCTGCATCTGCTCGACCTGCAGACTGAGGCGCAACGGCAGCGCATGCGGGAGCTCGACAAGGACACGGAAGGGATGCGCGACGACTACCGTCGATTCCTGCGCAAACTGGACGATCTGGAACAGATGCTGCAGCATGGGTCGGCCGCCAGCCAGATGGAGCATAGCGTTCAGGACGCCGCGGACGCGCTGTGCGCGCACACCACGCGCTTCTGCGACAATCTGGCCGTCGACGCGCTGCTGTCGATGAAGATGCAGGAGGCACAGCGCAACGGCATCGATCTGCATTGCGACGCGCAGGTCGGCAAGGTCACGCCGCTGAGCGACGTCGAGCTGTGCGCGGTGTTCGCGAATCTGTGCGACAACGCATTGCACGCCTGCCAAGGGATACATGCGGACGAAGCGGGTGGCGCGACGGACGGCAACGGGATGGACGGCGACGCATGCTCCGCAGCCGTCGAGCGGCCCTGGATCCGCGTGCGGGCGCGGATCGACATGTCGCATTGCATGGTCAGCGTGACGAACCCCTGCGCAACAAGCCCCCCGCGACGTTTCCATCACGGAGGACGTTTCGATTCCCGCGGACGTTTCCGCCGCCTTACAATCCCCGAACACGGCTGGGGCCTGCAGATCCTCGAATCCATCGCCGCACATCACGGCGGCACGTTCAGCTCGGCCCGCGTCCACGACCGTTGGCTCGCGCTGTTCAGCTGCTAGCGCTCCGTCGGGGCACAGATGCTTCATCAACGGCGTCCGTTGACCTGAACTTCCCCTGCAGCGCGCCGTAGACGTCCTTTAGATTGTTGAACATCTCCAGATAGAGGACGGGACTCCGAGCGCATTACGCGCCCCGCGATGAGCCGACTCACTTTGTGGGGCGTGCATACACATTCCACTTCTTACGTCATTCCCACCATTTCAAGCATGCGAATCTCTTCCGAGGTATTCGATTACGACAATATGAGATATCCATCTTGGAATCAATCCTAGAGAAGGAAACGTCATGCTCGAAGACAGTATCACTCGGGAAAATAGACAAAAAAACGACCCTGTTCTTGTTAAACACGAGTGCCTCTCTTATATAGATTCGAGCATAGTCCTCAATACCATAGCCTCCAGCGAGGAATGGGTATGCGACGAGCACGTCGATTCCGATTTTCATTATTCTTCGCTCAGAAAGTATTCTTCGCTCAGACTTAGAGTAGCTGAATCGAACCGCACCTATTACTTCAGTTTTTCTGATAAAACATTTACCGCATCCATTGGCCGCCAACCTTACGGCTTAGCGGACGAAGCAAAGAAAGCAGTACCAAAAGAAGACATCAATCGCATTAATCAGCTCTTCAGTGATATTGAGAAATGCTATAGGCAGCAAGTAATGTCTGTAGGCGCTGCGGATGGCGCCAAAAAGACGATGTGGTGGAGCATTGGCTTCTTTCTTTTTGCTTTATTTTGCAACAAAACATGTAACCGTCCACCATTTTATGTCAGCATGATTTTTGCCGTGATCAGCGGCATCGCATGCGTGTCATCGTTCTCCAATACGATGGACCATAATGAAAGCAAAGCATGGATGCCGGCAACCGCCTCGGTGATTTGCATCATCGCATTCCTGATGATGATCCTCGCTCCGACCCATTACTAATGGTATCGTCATGAAGCGTGCTGAGAGCGCATGAGACTGGAAGGACGCGTTCACTTGCCGCACCCCAGTGAAATACCCACTTGGCGCGCCTGATCGTCTGCATATCGCACAGGCGGTCATCTTATACATCACATCCATATAAGACGCAGGGCATAAGCTCGTTGCAGCATTCCCCCAACGCAAATGCTGCAACGATCCCAGAAATCCGCATGTTTCGACTTCCATGGACGTTTCCGCCGCCGTACGATTCCCGAACGCGGGAGACCCGCAGATTCTCGGCTCAATCGCCGGGTGACGGCAGGGGGCAGTCCAGCTCGACCCGTGTCCACGACCGCTGGCTCGCACTATTCAGCCGCCGGGGCGCCGGCTAGCTCGCCATCATGTCGCCGAAATCATCGGTCAGACGAGTCCAGGCGGAGGGCAGGTTGTCGAACAACTCGCCGGTATACTCCCGCGCATTGTCGAACATGGTCCATAGCACTCCCGTATACATCAGGTACGCAAGCGCGCCGAGGAGCGTCAACGTCAGCAAAGCCATGCCGTATCTATCGGCCACAGCGGACAACCGTCCGCGAACCACGGCAATCGTCTGGCCGCCCGATGCGGAGAATTGACGCGCGTTGCGCCTTACCAGCACCAGTATCGTCATGACCAACAACAACAGGCTGATAAGCCAGAGCCATATCAGGCTCAGCATCAGACTCTGCACGGAGGCTTCGTAATGATCCTTCACTTCCGATGTCGCACCGATCTTGCCGAACAGATCGTTCAGCTGCGATATCGCACCGAGGCCGTCCAACGACCATTTGCAGCTGATGAGGTAGCTCAGTTTTGCCGCCACGCCATCCAGATTGAAGACGATGCCGCTGAACACGATCTGCAGCAGCACCAACAGCGGAGCCACCAACATGGGATTTTTGAATACGGCGCTGGCCAGCAATCCCATCACCATCGCGGATTCCGCACAGGCGTATATCACGGCGAACACGTCGAATCCACGTTGGATGATGTCATGCTCCACAACGCCCGTCATGGATGTGAACACTGCATATAGTATGCCGCTTTGCACCGCGCATATCACGGATTGGATCACGAAGACCGACAATACATACGGAACCGTTTTCAGGCCATGGTATTGCTCATGGGCAAGCAGATCACGGTTCGAAAACGCATTGATGCTGCTGAAGATTCCAACGAAGAACGCGCCGGCCGAGTAGGTGAACATCATCGATTTCGTGAAATACGGTTCGGCATACAGCTTTTCCGCATCCGACACGAAGCCCATGATGACGCCGATGACCAGCGGAATCGCCATCTGCAGCAACAACGCTCCAGGGGTATTGAACCGTTGCCGAATGCCGCGTTTCAGATTAACGAAGAACTGGCGTATGCCGCCCGCACGCTCAACGAGGATATCTCCCTCCATCAAATGCGAAGAAGCCTTCTCCGTAAGCAATCGAGGCGCTCCGCAAACCTGCTCATACCCCTGTTTGTCACCAAGACACGTTTTGATCTTCCTGAAGCTATCGTAAACTTTCTGTCTTTCATTCTTGCCAGCACCCACGGAGTCAAAATCCGAAAGACGACCTGAATAGTAAACGAAACCTTTGAATTTCTTTATATTATATTTATTCTTCTTTTCAATCTTTTCTCCCACAAAAATGACCTGATCGACTAGTTCGAGTCCTGATTTAGCTATCACTGCGGGGTCTTCAGGGGTGAGCGTATCCAGATCGTGGGTGACGAAAATCACCGTGCAGCCGGAGCGCGCGATGTTCGCGAGCACCATATACACGAATTCCGCTGACATACCTGGGTCCAGTGGCGACGTCGGTTCATCAAGAAACATCACTTTGGGTTCGGCGAGCAACGCGCACGCGATCGCCACACGCTTGCGTTGGCCACCGGACAGCTCTTTGATGGTTTTCGCCAAGCACTCGTGAATCTCCAGATCCTGAACGACCGCAGCAATCTTGAGCTTCCTCTCCTTGGATGACCACGTTTTCGGACACCGCAACTTAGCCGTATAGCGCAGTTCCTGCAACACCGTCAGATCGGCATGGAGCAGATCGTCCTGCGGCAGGTACGCCATGCAACTACGCAATTCTGCCATTTTGTCATAATATGATGAATCGTTTACCAGTACCTTGCCGGCTGTAGCACATTCCTTACCACTCAACGCTTTGATCAGATTGGTCTTCCCGCACCCGCTTTTGCCGACAATCGCCGTGACAGTGCCCGGCAGGAACGAGACGTTGGCATCCTTCAGCAGATGCTCTTTCCCCCCTGACTTGTTAATGACGATGCGATTAAGATCGACACCTTGCAGCACTGCTCCCACCGCACAGGAAACGTATCGTGTTCCATGCCATTGGACAATGAGCCTGCTGCCTTGCCGGCCGAAGCGTTCTCCAGCAACACCTTGCTCAGCGCTCCATCTCAATTGGCATTCCGATACCGCCACCGCGTACTGCGTCTCAAGATGCCGCTGTATCGTGAACAGACCATTGCCGAATACCGCCAGATCGTCCGCATGACCATCAGCATACGGATGTGACGGTTCAGAGCACAGCTCCTGGAAAACCGGCTCGCCGCTGTCCTCCCGCGCCTCTTGCAGCAGTTTGCGCCAATCCCCTACTGCCGTGATCCCAGCGGTGCTATTCGATCGGCACAGTACGCATCCACGTCGAAGATTCCTTCCTCGCTGGACAAGCGCGGCATACAAGGTGCCGATATTGCCGACCTCCCGGGGCCAGTCGTCCCACGATGACTCAAAATTGTGCTCCGTAGGCGCCTCTCCAGACGCAAACAGATATACATACATCCTTCACTCCGTTCATACAGTATGGATGGTTCCGCATAATTACCAGCTATGTCCTAGTGGCTCGATGAATCCAGAACGTTCACCTGCGCCGTGACAGAATCACCCATCTTCGTCTGCGCCTCGGCATGCAGGATGCCATTACGGTCAAGCGTAAGCGTCAAATCGAACGGCGTGCCCTTGGGGTACTTCGCATGAAATTTCAGATCAACGTCGAGAATAGGATCACCATGCTTATCTGGATCAAATTGAACATGCTCCGAATACTCGTCAATCGCGTATATACGAATTGAGACCCTGTCTCCATCGTCGCGAGTTATATAAGGCTCTTTCGAGGTAATTGGGAGCTCTGCACCTCGCATGACATGTCCACAGAGATACTCCACATTCTCGCCATTTCCAAAAGCTCGATGCGCATATGTGAATGGGGCCTTTAGCATGATTGAAGTGTTTCCCTTTTCATCATCCTGCGCGTAGATCGCCGCACCGTATGCGATGGCAAGCTGAGGATTCTTCACCTCAACGGAAATATCCGGATGCCGTGCGCAGATGCCTTTCATAATCATCGGCATTGACGAACTTCCACCTACACAGATGATCTCATCGACGCGACCGCACTCTGCCAACATGCTGTCCATGAAATCAAGCGCACGGTTCAATAGCGGCCTTGCTCGTTCCTCAAATTCTTCCCGTGTCACAACGATATTGTACTGAAAACCTTCATGCTGCACGGATACAGGCACTTTTTCACTATTCGTGAGCAGAATCTTAAGTTGTTCTCCCCATCGCATCAGTTCGGGAGAACCATGTCTATCCAAATCGATGTTCTCCTGCTCTCGGGCATTGTCTATAATCAAATCAGCCGCAACATCATCGAAATTCCTTCCGGCACACATAATCGTGTCGCTTTTCTCCTCCACATATGGAACGCCTCCATTATTCGTTTTCCTCACAATAGAACAATCTAGCGTTCCACCACCCATATCAAAGACGAAAATAGTTTTAGAATTACGCTTTACAATGTCTTGTTCATACATATAATAAGCCGCCGCCACCGGCTCTTTAATCAGACGGATATCCGCAACATCGATACCGCTGACTTTGGCAACAGTATTTCTCAGCAACTGCAGCTGCGCCGCATTGAACCGTGCCGGAACACTGATGACGAGCGTCTCAATGCTTTCATCCAGCCCCTTCCTCCCAGCCTGCCTCTTTGCCACATCGATAACCTGCTTGATAATCAGCGCCGCCAGCTGATGAGCCGGGATTCGCCGACCATTCACAGGAATATCCTGCCCGAGATACATCTTTATGTCGCGAATCAAACCGAGATCTTTACCGCTACGTTCAGCATCCGTCACATCATATCCAACATGATATTGCGGATCACGTTGTTCCCAGTAATGCACCAATGAAGGAATAGGACCTTGCCCAGGCGCCATCAAATGTTTCGGCGTTTCTTCAATCACCGTCGCAGATTCGGACATTGTCGTACCATAATCAATACCAAGTTTCATTTTCTTACCTTTATCTCAACAAAGATTGTCATTGAATTAATCAATGGTATATTTTTCAACCTTTTCAGAAAGAATTATCTCACCTAGATATCTTATACCGGGACGAAGCATATGAATCGGACATTCATTCAAATCATCAACGAAATAATCATTCAATACTTGTATATAGTCATTATATTCAGACCCATCTTCAGACTGAATCAATTCTGCCCCATAAATCTGTTCCAAAAGGTGCTCCATCTGCTTACAAGCAGCACGCATCGAACTCGACACTTGTTCGACCTGCCTGAAGAGCACATCAACGGGGACATTAATCACATTATATTGCAATTGAAGATATCCATCATACAAATGTTCATATATTCCCACCAAGTATCTCACAGCCTCCGCTTGCGATTCACGAATCAGATTGTCCTCGAAATTCACAACACGTTCGGCCGCGTCCTGCACCCGACGTGAAGCCTGCTTGATATCGCGTGCGGCCTGAGTAATCTCATTACACGTTTCCCCAGTAATTGCACCAGCGCAAGAATCGGAATCCCCAATGCCGGCATTATCTGGAGCAAGCGGCGGCAACGGGGATTCCCTCTGCGCCATATCGTCTATCTCAGCACAGTGTTCCACTACAGAGCTAGGCGTCAATTGATTCCGTTGCACCGGGAGCCGCACACGAATCAACACCTCATTACCGTCTTCCGAAGCCTTACAGTCAAGAATGCACATATCACCAGCAGCTGAGACGACAGTCTTCTTGATTTCTTTTTTATTACGAAATAATGCTATCTTCATTCCTTCTCATTCCTTTTATGACAATTCTTATACTTCTCTCCGGATCCGCATGGGCAAAGCCCATTTCCCGGCGTGCCGGACCAAGTGCGCCCATCGTTGTATAGAGGCGACTTGGGAGGAACGACTTCTGATACCGTCCCCGCCTGTCGGCCAGTCGTCGGGACAGGCATGGGCTCTGCATGCGTTGGCATGATCAAGCTCGCATCGCGGATTTTTCGCAACAGATCCCGCCCCCGAACGGACAACATCGGCGTGGCATCGGTCTGCGCCATGAGATCGCGTTGCGATGCATGCACAATCCCCAAAAATTCCGCGTCGTCATCCCCCAAAGAGGGACGATCGCTAATCAGGAAGACATGTCGCGCATCCCAATCGACTTCCCCATTACCGCTTTGTTCCGCAGCATGGGAAGCCGCAAAACGATTCGCATCAGAGAACAGCCGCATTATGACGCGTCGATAGTCGGACTGATCACCGAGCTCCCTCATCTTTGCTTCGAAGTCCGCTTTGTACATGCACGATTTCACATACAAAGCAACAGTCCACGAAAGAAGCAGCTCTTTCATCCGCTTCGGCACATCGTCGGGAATTATCGAATCGGAGGCATGTTCAAGCACGTAGACAATACCCGGATTGGCCACTCCCACCACATACGCCGTTCGTTCTTCGTGCTCCCAAGGCTCTCCGTCAACAAGCGAATACACCTCCATCCGCTCCCCATGATTCGAATCACCGTTTTTTCGCGAACTCTTCAGCGTATAGAAGCATTCCTGCGGCGACAGCCATGTCTGCCGAACAGTGCATCGCATCCGATCCCACGTCAACTCACTGCCCAGCTTCGACCAATCGGGCTCTTCATTACCCGTCGCTGCAAGTCGCATCTCCTCGAATTTGGAACGTGCGTATATCGCGGCACCGTACGCAACAGCCAGCCGAGGATTCTTTACACCAACGGGCGTATCTGGATGCCGAGCACGAATCCCGTTCGCGACCATCGGCATACACGAACTGCTACCCACGCAGATGATTTCGTCGACATGACCGTACTGCGACAGCATACGATCCATGAAATCAAGCATCAGATCTAGCAGCGGCTTCACTCGCTCTTCGAATTCTCTTCGCGTTGCTTTGATTATGTATTGAAGACCTTCATGCTGCACCAACACAACCGCATCTTCATTATATGTAACTTGACTTACAAGCTGCTCACCCCATTCTATGATTCTCGAATATGTATTATTTTTTAGATCTAAATTTTCCTGTTCTTTTGCATTATGTACCACCAACCGATTCGCCGCATCAACAAAGTTTCTTTCCGCACATAACAACGCCTCAGTTTTCTCTTCTACATATAAATCCGCATCGCCATCCCCTTTTCTTACAATAGAACATTCCGTCGCTCTTTTTCGCACATCGAATACGAGAATCGTCTTGGAGCCTTCTCTCACAATTCCTTGTTCACACATATACAAAGCAGAAGATACAGATTCTTTAATCCAGTATATATTAGAGCAATCGATACCACTAGCATCTGAAATCGCTTTCTGCAGCAGATTCAATTGACGTTCATTACAATGAGCAGGGACCCCGACGACGAGCACATCAACCGAACCGTCCAGCCCCTTTCTTCCCGCTTGTTCTTCCGCAACCTCAATAATATGATTGATAATCATCGCAGCCAACTGATAGGAGGAAAACTGTTTGCTTCCTACCGGCACATCATGGTTAAGACGCAATCTGACGTCACGGACCAAACCGTCGCCATCACGACAATCAGACTCGGTCACATCGTAGCCGACATGCCACTGCGGATTACGATGTTCACAGTAATGCACCAAAGAAGGAACAGGCCCTCGTCCCGGCGGCAACATATGTACCGGCACACCATTTACCATCACCGCGGATTCAGATTCATCCACACCAAAGTGAATTCCCAATTGCATGACTGCACCTCTTATATATCAGCGACTCGAACATTCCCCCAAAACGTCATATGACGCTCGCAACGTAGCTCTCCAGCGTCTGCATGACCTCGTTTCCTTTTCAACGCTCAGTCTCGATCATCCCCATCATCGCGACGCAGCAAACGGTCCAACTCCGGAATCGCGTCAGCGTTTTCGATTGCTTCAATGACTTCTTCAGCGCTCGCCCCCATAAGTGCAACCTTAAGGAATCCGTCACCGTACTTCGCCCACATGGAGGGACCTATCAACGTCAAGAGCCCAACCTCATCTTCTTCCGGAAGATCGTCCCCGATCGGCATCGAAGCCCGGAACTGCGCTTGGCCATCATCGAAGTCCAGCTCAAAGCCGCCTACTTTCATGCCGTATGTGGCACGCTGCAGATACTCGGAGACCTCATGCATTGATTCAATGTCACCTGCATCCGCCTTCACCATGCATGTGCTCGTCGCCACGATTGCCTGCTCGCAGACGCGAATGGTAATCACCAATGCGCCGATCCGTGACGGCGTCTCCATGAGCACGACGTAGGCGTCTCTCCTATCGTCGCGGTGCGGGTCAAATCCTTGCCTCTCGAGATAGTCATAGATACGCATCTCGATTTCTTCTTTTGTGGACATGTGCCCTCCTCAGCATCGATCCGCAAGCTCGCACCTTTGGAGCCCAACGTTTACTTAGAGCGTAACTACACGCCTCTCACCAAAATCGTTCTTCGTAAGAAACGGCAGTGAATATGTAAGAAGCAGAGAGAGTGCGACACCCCTACAAGCATTCCTGACGACAGCCCATAAATCAGCAAACAATCTTCGCTTACCCAGTTCCGTTCTGTCTTACCCCTCCTGCGTTCATCCACGCGACCGAAGCATCGCCAATGTGCGCCGATCGCGGCGACCGTCAAAATACGCGTCGAGCACATCCGCGAACAGCGTCTCGTCTTCGGCGACCTGCGCGAACAACGTCATGCTGGAGCACAATTTCCGCGCGTCGATCGCCGAACCCATCACAATGACCGGATTGCGTTCCTCCACGAGCAGCAACGCCTGCGTGATCTCGCGCAGATGCGCGCCCAATACCGGGTGGTCCAGGAACGCGCGCGCCTCATCGGCGCCATGCAGCGCATACCTACGGGACATCTCGGATTTGCCGAGGCCGCCCAGCTGCGAGAAGATGTACCAGATCCAGTGCGAGCTTTTACGCCCGGCACAAATCTCGCGCAACGCCATATCATAGCTGCCCACACCGAAGCCGATACCGGATTCCTGCGCCTGCACGAATCGCGTCAGATCGTATGCGCTATGCCGCTTCGTCATCGGACGTATCTCCCTTTTGCTCGGCTTCCGCCGCACGCTTGGAAGCCAGCACGCTCTCCAACAGAGCGATCAGCCCCTCATTCGAGCTGCTCTCGGCCGCCTCCTTCGGATCGGCGCCCATGAAAGCCACATTGAAGAAACCGTCGCCGTACCGTGTCCACATCGAAGGTCCCGTCGCGAGCAGCATGCCCAGCATGTCATTGCTCGGCAAAGCGTCCTTGACCAGCAGCGAGGTCCTGAACTGCGCCTCGCCGTCGTTGAAATCGAAATCGAAGGAGCCGATCTTCATTCCGTATGTGGCACGATGGAGGTACTCCGCGACCCTGCACATCGCCTCGGCGTCGTTCGTATCCACTTTCGTCGGGCAGGTGGCGATGACGATGATCAGATCATCCTTGACGATCATCTTGATGACCAATGTACCGACTTTGGACGAGCACGACGTCAACATGAGATAGACGTCGCGGCTTTCGTCGTAGGCCGCATGCAGATCCGCGTATTCAAAATACTCGCGGACGCGTGCGTTCAATTCTTCCTTCGAGAACATGATGATCTCCTTTGATTGCCCTCGGCCCGGAAACCCTTCCCCGGAGCCGAATCCATGTTTCTCCTGTAGCATAAGCACGAGGTTTCCGTGGATTCGCCTTTTCGTAAGAACCGTTGAAATGCATGGAAGAAACGGAAATCGTCATCATATAGCACACACCTGCATCAACGTTGCGCACGTTGGACGAACACATCCCAACCGTCTGTTTTACAGCGATCCCTCATCCGCCTGAATGAACTGGGCGTTCAGATCGTGCGGGAAGGTCAGATCGAACATCGCATCATAAAGCAGCCGGGACTGCGCCGCCGTGTTCACGAAGACGAAGATGCAATAATGCTTGACCCATTCGACGCAATGCGCGCCTATGTCACAGATCATCGATTCGGGACAATCGTCAATGAAAGAAAGATCAAGTCCCATCAGCCCGTGCCCGAACTCGGCCATCTCCTGCTGGCATCGTTCCGCCTCTGCGGCCAGCATCGCCCAGCGCTCTTCGGCGTTGAGACCCGCCGGCGCTTCGAGCATCACGGCCTCCTTGAGAGGCACCCGGAACTCCGGAGGATCGAACAGCCGTTTCGCCGCATACCGCACGATGCTCTGTTTCCACCGCGCGCCGCTCTTACCTTCGATGAGCACGATTGGCTTCTCGGCACCATGGAGCTGATGCGACGCTTCCAGAAAAGAGTTCAGCAGCCGGTCCACCACGTCCGGAATACGCACATCGGAGTCTCCCCAGCGCGCCTCCATGTCGACCCTGCGAATGCGGATGACATCGCTCTCGAACGGATTGCCCTGCTCTGCCCTATCGGGCACATGGCCGTTCCTGCCGGACGCCGCCGCATCGGCTTCCTCGACGCTCACCTTCGGCTCGACGGGCATACTCAGCACGGTATTGAACATGTCGCAATATCGCGCCCAGGCGAACGCGCCGGCGACCAACAGCAATCCGAACGCATAGGGATCCGGCAGCATTTCACCCACCGTCAATGCATACCGAAACTGCGCTTCCCCGGTATCGCAATCAAGCTCGAAGGATCCAATGCGCAACCGAAGGCTGGCGCGATGCAGGAACTCCGCCGCGCGCCGCATCGTTTCCGCATCATCCGTATCGGCATGGTTCACGAAAGGGGTGGTCGCCGTGATGACGCCTTTACGCACCTGCACCGAGGTCGTCAGCCCATACGGAGTCCCACGCAAGTCGAACGACACGAGGAAGCCGTTACGGCCTTTCCTGGGATGGACGACGTCCTGCTGCTTGAGGAAATCGTCGATATACGTTGCAATCGCAGAGTCCGAGATCATGCCGCGCCTCCTTACGGCCTGCCGTAGGCCGAGATCTGCGTGAGTTCGTGGGTCGCATACTGCAAAGCACGTCGCAACGCGACATCACACAGCGGAGCGATGCCCAATTCGCCGTCCACGTCCTCCTCGCGCTCGAGCATCGCGATGACATCATGCGCGCTGTGCCACCCGCGACGCAGGATATCGAGCTCGCCGACCTGCTGCGGCGCATCATCGTCCTCGATCGGCGGTTCGAGACCGTTGCCTGAGGCATGCAGATAGGAGAACGCCGTCAACGTGACGACAACCAACGCCAGATCGGTGCGGTCGTCGTCATCGCGGATCGCATCCACCGTGATGAGGTATCCGCCGTCGATATACTCCCACATCACGCCGTGGAAGACCAGCGGCTCCTCGACGACGAACACGCGCCCCTTCATGCCGAAATGCGTCGACTCCGCGCGGGACAGCGCACGCAGCCCACGCAGACGATCCCGGTTGCCGAGCTGCTCCCATCCGTTGTTGAACAGCGCCGCATGGGCGAGGCGCAATCGATCGTCCGCGCTCAAGGTCTTCGCTACCTGCGCCTCTTCCTCACGCACCGTATCGCGCAGATCGTCGGTCTTCCATGCGAGACGCAGCATGAGCAGCACGGTGCATACGATAATGGCGCCGGCCGTTTGATCGAAATCCTCCAGCATGCGAATCGACGACCACAGATCAAGCATCGACCAGAATACACACGCCAATCCCGCCACGAATCCGAACAAGGCCGCCCCAAAGCAGTCGTCATGCGTCCAGGGCTCCGCATACAGCGCGACGAGCATCGGCACGAACAGCAAGGGGACCAATATCCACAACGACGTCCTGATGATGAGTTCAATAGACTCGCGCGGATCGGTAATCATCGGGAACACCGATGCGAGCACACCATGCTTCAGGCACATCCACCAAGTCAGGCATACGATCGCATAGACGAGCAGATATACGATCGTCGTCCGTAACGAGGGGCGCACGAACTTGGAAAGTCCACGCCGCAGGTTCCGCACCAGATCATGCATGGCAACCACCGCGTATCGAATCGTCTGCATCGCCGCGCATCATTCATCCGTCTCCTTGAACAACATCAGCTGGGCGCTTTCCGTCTTCGCCAGCAGTTCGCTGAGAATCGTCTTTGCATCGGCTACATGAGGTCTGCGGTCATGGTCCACCCCGTCCGTCGGCACTTCAGGCCGCTTCGGCGCCGGCCAATCGGAACGGTCGAACAGCACATCGTACCGGTACAGCTTCAGCACGGCGTTGAGACTGCCATTGACGATTACGAGCGCTTGGTACTGCGGGAATCCCAACAGATCATTGGGCGTCAACAACGCCTCCGTCCGCACTCCGCGCCCGTCGTCGACCTGACGCATGCCCACACGTTTGGAGAACGACACGGCCGTTTGGTAGTCGAAGACGCGGAACACGATGGCGAGTCCGATGTTCGCGAGAATCGTGTCCGCATCCGGTCCGTATGGTTTCGTCAGCGAGGACAGGGCCTGCAGCACGAGATGCATGCGGATGTTGCGGCTGCGGGCGGCGATCATCATCGTCGGCAGCTGCGGGAAGGACTGTGACAATGTGCCGAGCTCCTCCAGCAGGAAGTGCCACCGGATCGGCAGTTTCGCATCGTCGAAACGGTGAGCGAGATGAATCAGGTATTCGCTGATCTGTTCGATGATGACGGCGCCGAGCGTGCCGTACATCTTGTTTTCGTCGGGAATCGTGACGTAGATGATCGTCTTTTCGTCGCCGGTGATGTCGGTGAGACGGAACCCATCGGGGTCGGTGATCATGCCAGACAACGCGTTGCTGCGCGTGATCTTGGAGATGCCGTCCGCGAACACAGCGAAGATGCTCGCCCGCGTATCATTGGCGGCCTTCAGATAGGCGGAAAGCTGCAGGCGCGCCGGCGATTCCTTGTCGAGCATCTCGCACAACAGACCCAGCGTCTCCTTGTCACCCGCCACGGCATGCACCGTATTGAACGAAATGTCCCGGATGTCGCGTTTTTCGAACAATAGCAGGCAGGTGCCGATGAACAGCGAGCGCGCCGCATCCGACCAGAACGGATCGGCGGGGCAGTCCTCGAACAATGCATGCGCGATCGAATACAGCATGCCCGCGGCGCGGTCGCGTTCGGCGGCGTCCTCGGAATGGTGCAGACGGTACGCTTCGCGGAACACGGAGTATCCCATGCTTGAGGCGGGATTGCGCAGGTCGATGAAGACGGTGCGGTAGCCGGCCTCTTCGGCCTGCGCCGCCGTGATACGGTAGATCTCGCCTTTCGGGTCCATGATGACGCCGTTCTCCCCCGCCGCGATGTTGGACAGTACGAGCGGGATCGAGAAGGCTGACGTCTTGCCCATGCCGGTGACACCCAGCGCCAATGTGTGCGCCTCGCTGTCGAAGACGTACGGCCGGTCGTCCTTGAGCAGGACGGGACCGCCATGCCCTGCGCCGAGCGGCACGAGCTGCTGCTTGAGTTCGGACCGTTCGGCCCATCGTTGTGCACGCATGCCAGTCTCCCTTATTCGCCCATGTGTTCGCCTATGGACAGCGCATCGTCGTCGGTCGGTTCGAGACAATCCACGATTGCCGCATCCGCGAGGATGCGCAGCTCATGTGCCGTGCGCGGCAGGTTCCCGTATCCGCTGCGTTCGGCGACGCATTCGTCGAAACGTTCCCGCATGGCGTCAGAAAGCGGTCCGGCCGCACGCTCCAGACGATGCAGTGCATCCTCCATCATCTGCGCATACAGTGCGCGCACATGCTCGACCTCGTCCGCGATGTCGAGGCGGCAGATGCGCCGCGGATGTGCGGCCTTGGCGAGTGCGTCCGGCACGAGGCTCTCCGGCGAGCCGACGAATGCGACCACGCGGGCGTCGGCGGTCCATTCGTTCAGCTTCGAGGCCACCTGCCCTACGAGCTCCTCGTCGATGGAATCGTCCAGGAACCGCAGATCGACGCCGATCGTGCCGTCGTAGCGGTTCGTGTAGGCGGCCGCCGCGTCGACGGCGCGCGTCATCTCCCGCCATTCGACGTCGGACGTTTCGCGCAGCCTCGGCGTCACGAACACGGATTGGTCGGGATTGACGCTGTCCTGCACGCCGTATTCGATGAACAGATCAGCGGCGCGGCGAGTCGTCTCCCGCATCCGCGGGACGTCGAGAGCGCCGACGAGCACAATCGCCGGCATCGGCACATGCAGGACGCTGAACGCCTTGTTCGCACAAATGCGACGTATCAGTGCGGGGAATTGCTTGGGGATGTCGGCGGACATCATCGGTTCTTTGACCATTGTTCGTTCCATCGTCATGCCTGCTCTTCCAGCTGCGTCCAGTCCACGATGTCGGCAAGATCCTCCTGCAGATAGTAGACGGTCGTATCCGAGGGGGCGGGTTTCATGGCGACGCGTGCATAATCGCGTCCGTCACGGCCTGCGGTGA
Source organism: Bifidobacterium italicum (assembly GCF_002286915.1). Classification (GTDB taxonomy): domain Bacteria; phylum Actinomycetota; class Actinomycetes; order Actinomycetales; family Bifidobacteriaceae; genus Bifidobacterium; species Bifidobacterium italicum. The sequence continues at coordinate 26,725 of NZ_MVOG01000033.1, forward strand.
TGGGGACGAAGGGGTTGTTGGCCTTGCCGTCCGCGCTCACGATCGTCTCGTCGTATTGCGCGGCGTCGCGACGCAGTATGAAAGGCCGCGTGGTGTCGGGATTGGCCTGCGCCTCGGCCATCGCCGTATCGTCATAGTAACCGCGGGAGGCCAGTCCCGGCAGATTGGCGCCGACGGGATAGTACACCAACAGTTCCTTCATCATGAAGAAGGTGCCGCTGGATTGCAGGCTCCTCCGTGCGTCCGGGTCAGTGGCGACCTCGTCCTTATATGCCAATGTGCCCTCATGACAGAACCGCACATGATTGCCCATTTCGGCATAGGGCGCCATATCCACGCCATAGGTCTTCTCGGCGTCCGGAGACGATCCGCAATACGGTTCACCGTTGTCCTCGGTGAGTTCGAATACGCCCAATTCCGCATTGGCGAGCTGTTCGGACGCACGATAATCGCGCATCACCGGCTGATGCGATTCCGTATACAGGGACAACGCCTTCTCCCCGACACCTTCCTCATACATCATGACGGCTCCGTCTCCTGCGGCGAAGGCGAGGCAGTCGGCGCTTCGATTCCCGTCTCCATCTTCGCGGCAGTAGGTCCCTTCAAGGGAGGCGCCATCGAACTGGGCGTTGAGGAACGGTCCGTCGGACAGCAGCCCGTCGCCGGCATCCGCATCCGCTCCCACGTAGAGCACCACGGACTGGTTCGCCGTCATCGACGTCACACCCAATGTCGGTTCGCCTCCGACGACCGTTCCCAGATACTGCATCGACGAGTAGCGCGGCATGAGCGTGACCTGATACCCTTCCCTTTCCAGTTCACGCTTCGCGTCATCCGCATTCTTGCCGAACCAGTCGATGCCTAGCACGTCATGCTGCTCGGCGATCGCGAGCATGACTCCTTCGGCGGCATCGATGTCCTCGCCGGCGGCGGGAACACTCAGCGCCACGGTCCCTTCGGGATATTCGTCGGTATCGGTCACGGCGACGGCCCTGACATCGACGGGCACATCAAGATCATCGAACCATGCCATCGCCTCCGCCTCGGTCATGCCGACCACATCGTCGGGAACGCGCATGTCCTTCGTCGGCGACGGCGACGAACTCTCGGCAGGCGTCACGGAAGTCGGCGCGGAGGCCGTCGGCTCCACTGCGGATGGCGCTGACGCCCCTGTATTGCTGCCGCATCCGCACATCGGCAGCAGCATGCACGTCAGCAACATCGCGCATGCCCGGCGGGTGTACGTATTCATGATTGAGCTCCTCTCCATCGCTTCATTACGCAAGTCATCGATTAAGTCGGGTCAGGCATGTCACGTAAGGCCACCATCAGCCCTGTGGATGCTCCTCGAGGAAGAAAGCCATATCGTCGGCGCCGACGATGACCGGGGTCACCAACACACGGCCGGACGTCCGGTACTGATCGATGGAATAGTCCCAATCCAGCACCGATTGGGGAAGATCGTCGGTGGGGAATCCGACCGGATACACGACGAACTTGCCGCATGGCTCGACGCCGTAGGCCTGGGTGATCGTCGTCGGCATGTCCATCTTTTCATCGATGTAGGTATCGCCGCGTTTGCCCTTGACGGCGAACGCATCCGTGGCGCATTGCAGGGTATAGGTGCCGTCGTCATTGGGCGTCATCGATTCGAATCGCCCGGTGAACGCGGCGTAGTCAAGGACCGGACGATTCTCGCCGTCGTCGCTGAAATGCTGATGGATGTGCTCCCCGCTGAACGAGCCATCCTTCTTGATCGTCATCTGCGTGAACTCTTTCATGCTCTCTCCCTGCACACGGTATGTTCCCTCCACGGAATCGAACTGATCGTCATGGTTCGTCGTCTGCTGCGTCGAGTCATCCGATGACGAATCGGGAGAGGAAGAATTCGAGGACGCGGCGGATGTTTCGTCGTAATCGGTAAATTCAGCCCAGCGCACGAAGGAACGTACCGGCTGGAGGTAGTAGACGCTTGTACCGCTAACGGCAGGAGCCATCGCCTCGCCCGAGGCGTCGGCGCCGAAGGGCGGCAGGAACGGATTGTTCGCATTACCGTCGGCGTTCACCGAGGTCGTCTCGTACAGTGATGGATCCCTGCGCAGGATGAACGGCCGTGTCGTGTCGACGGACGGTTCTCTGCCGGCAGCCCATAGCGCTTCGTCGTCGAAGTAGCCGCGCTGCTCCAATCCCTCAATGTCGGAGCCGACCGGGAAATAGACAAGCATCTCCTGCATCTCATAGGTGGATCCGGTATGGCGGGGAAAGGTGTCTTCCGTATTGCGCACCGGGGTGCCGTTTCGGCAGGCGAATTCAGGAATCCCCGGTCCCAGATCCTTACCGCCGCATTGGCGGTTGCCATATCCATGGAACAGCTCGAACATGCCCAAACCGGAAGTGATCAGCAGATCGGTCTCGGTCTTCCAATCCTCCACGGAGAAGGTGAACCGCGCCTTCAGATGCAAGTCGGTCGTCTCGTCGCTGTCGCCCTCCGACATCACGAGCGTGGTTCCCTTTCCGTTATCGTCCTCACCTCCGTCCAAGAAGATGCAGTTCGAGGAATCAGACTGGCCACCGGCCTTGCAATAGGCGCCAACCATGGGCTTGAAGACCTGATAGTTGAGGTGCCTCGTTCCTCCGGTCTCCTCCAGCAGAAGATCCTCGTTGGTGCTCGCATCCACACCGTAATGCAACGTGATGTGCTGTCCCGGTTTCAGTTCACTACCTATCAACGGAGTAGAGGTGAACACCTTGCCTACGCTCTCTTCGGTGTAATAGTGTGGTTCCAACGACACCTCATAACCGAGTGATGTCAGTCGGTTCTTCGCTTCGTCCTTCTTCATGCCGTAGAGCTCCAGCGGCACTCCGCGGTCCCAGAAAGCGACTCCGATGTAAATGCCGCTATCTCTTTCATCCGCGTCCAGAGCCTCATTTTCCCCCGGATAGCTTGCCACCACGGTACCTTCCGCGTAGTCACCATCCGGAAGCACCGGAATCTTCTTCATATGGACCGGGACACCCATATCCGCAAGGATGTCAGCTACTTCCTGCGGTGTCTTCTCGAGAGTGCCTTCTGGTATGCCGGGACCTTTGGATTCATCGATGACCACAACGGATGATGATTCCACGACGTCTCCGGCATCCGCGCCCACATAGCCGAGGAAAATGCCCTCGTCCTCGCGATGGAGCCGTGCGGAACGTTCCGTCTGCCAGCCACGGGACTCGAGGATGTCATCCACCTGGTCGGCGGTGACCTCGTCCTCGGGGACGCCGAGCTCCTCAGCCAATTGCTCGATCGAGGGCAATGCTTGTCCATCGCTTTCGACGATCTGCGTGCGAGAGAACCAGCCCATACGGATGGCGAGCATGACCACGACCGCGACGAGCACGCCCACTGCTGCGACGACGATCGCCAGATTGCGCCATCGACGCGCATTCACTGCGCGCAACTCACTGGATTTCTTCATATCGGTTCCCTCCCTCAGCCATGGAAACGCTCAGCGATGAATCATGTGCCCAGACAGTGGCCCTGTCCAGATGGTGATCTCATGCAGAGCACAAAAAGCGGCAGGGTCCATCTTCCGAAGGGAGTAAATATGGAACCTACCGCTTGTGGGCCAGATCACTGGCGATACATGGTGCCGCCGCAGGTGGGGCAACGCTTCGTGTTGCCCAGCACCTTGTAGATGCCGCGCTCACCGCACTTGGAGCATTTGAACGTATCGGACATGGCACACACCCTTCCAATCGAATCGTTATCGCACAGGCAGCCTGACGATGGCATGTCAAGACAATCGAATCGCAACATTTCCATCGTCATATCAATCACCCGCCTCAATCATCGAAAATGTCCCGCAGACTGTTGCGACATATATCGCAGCGGCCGCGAAACCTTTCTCCTGCAGATTAATTCACTACCGCAAACACAATGCCGACTTCGTAAGAACCGGAATCATTCAGGTAAGAATCAGAAGACACTGCAATACAACATCATGGGCGATATTGCGATATTATCGTGCCGTGGCGGAATAATACCGCCACGGCGACGAAGACTCGCGCAAGACAGCATCGCGATTCCTCACCGCAGCCATTCGTCGAAGCGGTACAGAAATGCGGACATATCCTGACGGTAGACGGCGGTGGTGCCGCAGAAGCTCAATGTGCCGTTCGCGTTCCGATAGCCCTGGCTGATGCCGGTTCCGGCCAGCCACTGAATATCCGACGCATGCGGCGTCGCATCGGTCACATCAACGAAGCCTCCTACTGGCTTCACGCCGAACCATTTGCCGGACTTGTCGGCCAGTCGCTTGAGGAACGCGGCCATGTCCTGCCTGATCACCGGATTCATGCCACGGAACGTCGACCTGCCGTCCCGTTCCTTCCATCCGGTCGAGATGCCGGCATGCGCCAGCCACAGGATGTCCTCGGCGTGCGGCGTGTTGCGGTTCACGTCCCTGAACCGCTTCCAGTCCGCGGCCGAAGGCTTCCATGTCCTGGCGTCGGCGATGTTGCGGTTCTTGGCTTCACGACGCAGAAAGGCGGCCATGTCCTGACGCGTCACTGCGCGCATGCCGTAGAACATGTAGCGGTTGTAGGAGATCTTCCAGCCGGTCGAGATGCCGTTGTCGGCCAGCCATTGTGTCTCCGTCGAATGCGGCGTCTCCGGTTGCACGTCATGGAACCAGATCTTCCGCTCGCCTTTGCGGTAGAACACCGTCTTCGCCGAGACCTCCGCCGTCGACCGGTACGGCTGAAGCACCACATAGTCCCTGCGCGCCGGAGGATTCGACGCATTGACATGCCAATCGTATGGCAGCGGCTCGGTATTGTTCTTGCTGACCCAGGTCACGCCCAACGGCGGCAGCACGGGGCTTATCGTCACACCAACCACTCCTTGGCCATCATGCACGGTGTGTCCGTCACAGCCCGTGTTTCCCGACGAGCAGCGCATCCTGTACGTGAAATCCGTGTTCATCTGCAGATACTGCTCCGCCTCGGACTCGTCGGGAACATCGAAACGCGCCAACGACATCCTGGCCGTCGTCGCGCCGGAGGGAATCGGATTCTGCGCACCGAGTCCCGAAGCGTCGAGCACCGTGCGCAGCATGCCGCGCTCATAGGGATCCCTATTGATCGTGATGCACTTGCCGTCGGCCCTGCAATACGTGCCCATGACATGCCGCGGATCGCCGTCGAACGGCGTATATTCGGCCGCATTCGCCGGCGCCACGGCGCCGGACATCGCAAGCGCAGCCGCCAGCAGCATGCTCGCCGCGCTCATTCCCGTCTTCGATCTCATCGATACCACGCTCCTCTCATTGCCGCTTGCTGCAATCGGCAGGGTCCACGATGACCCTGCCAGCATCCACATTGCCAGAAAACGGCATCGCATAAACCGCAACAGCAGAATCGACAGGCTTTCGGTAAGAAAAGAGACCTCATTGACACATCAGCACAAACAACTCGGCGGGATCGACGATGCAGTTCACATCAGGCGCAACATAGCGAGCGCCCATTTCTCCCGGAGCTGCCATCTATGACCTCAAACCTAATACTTCTTACCTATGCTGCCGTAGTTTGCGTTTCCACTGCGACAATCTGAACAACGACATTCCGCCTGTTCGAACAATTGGCATCATCGAGGGAGGACGCAATATGGCATCTCAATTCTGCACGTACTGCGGCACGGTGATCAATGGAGGGATGCTATTCTGCCCATCATGCGGTAGACCGTTGGAACAAAATCTCCAACCCACCTCAACGACCGCACCGTCCAACATTGCTCAGACATCCAAAACTGTCGCACCGTCTGACATCCAGACAACCGCCGCCACTGATGATTCACCCTCCTTCGTATTACAAAACAGGCAGCGCAGACAACGGAGGAGCAAAATAATCATCATGGTCACGGCGATCGTCGCAGCCGCGGTGGCATGCGGACTACTGCTCAACGCCTATATCACCGACCATCGTGAACGGGACGAAATATCGCAAATGCACAGCTATTCCTCCGGCAATCTGTCGATTAAGATGCCCGACGGGTTCTCGGACAATGGCTCCAATAGCTTCAATTTCACCAGCCCCGACTCCGAGATCCTGTTCATGTTCCGCTCCTCCGACATCGCCGCGAGCGGAATAGCAGACGCTCAATACACCAGCACAGACACCACCTTGGATTATCTGAAGTCCAGAGACGGCATCCAGTGCTGGGATTGCGGTATCAAGTCCACATATGTCTTCGGTCATTACACCTATGACGGCGACGATTACAATTATTATGAGAAGACGTTCCCGGACGGCAACGGGTCCACGGTAATCATGGCCTATCCAAGACATCCGGAACACGGCACAACCGTCGCATACGAACACGTCATCGAACTTGCGCTCAAGACATTCCGTGTGGACGATAGCAGCGGCTGCCTATATGGATGCTCAAAGAAGTACTGGGAGTCCACAGATCGGCATAACGACGACACTGCAACCTATGAGACCGGCGGCGGTTCTATGGTCGGCCAGCCTTCCGACGACGACTCACTACGCGTCACGCAATCGAACGACGATGAGGATATGGACAAGAGCACACCGACCGCGAAATACCTGTTCCATGCCGAGCAGACCGACGATGAGGACACGGTGGTGTCGATGGAGCTTCCGACGACCTTCGAGTGGCCATGGCAATATCATGACATCGCCAGCGACGACACCATGACAGTCGAGCTGCACAATTCTTCTGTAGGCATGTCGCCAAGGGCTTTCCTTGAATCAAACGACGATGAATGCTCAGTATTCGACAATGACATCGCCGAAGATACGTTGACCGTGGAATGCCAAGTGTTTGTCAGCGGATGGATTGATCAGAAGTACGTCACGAAGGCTTGTCCTGACCGCAGGAACATTCGGCATCTCATCCGCACCGACAAGGGATTTGTATATGCCGATTTCAAGTTTCCGAATGACGACAGCACGAATAAGCAGTATGAGGACGTCATTCGCCACGCCGTGCAGTCGATGGTAATCGTCGACGAATAGCCCTCCTCCGTTCAGCCTGCCTTTTACTCCCTGCCGAGGTTGTTCGTGTTCTTGAAGCGGTGCACGAGCAGGTCGGCGATGACGAACAATGCGAGCGCCGAGCAGCCGAGGATGATCCACGCTTTCGCGATGTGCCAGTCGTTGTAGAGGTAGTCGTCGCTGTATTTGAAGCCGCCGCCGTCGAGCATCTCATCCTTCATGCCGGACGGGCAGTAGGACAGGTCGTCGGGAAGCTTCGGCTTCGCGGCTGTGAGCGCCGACGGGTCGGCGGCCGCGGCGGCGTCGGGATTCGCGGCGCCCGCCGCGTCGCCCAATGCGGACGGGTCGTCGCCGTCCGCTCCCCCGCTTGCCGATGCGGACGGGTTGTCGGTGGGCAACGAGGCGTCGCCGGATGTGGACGGCGAAGGCGAGGCGGACGGATCGGCGGCCGCGTCGGTCGGTGCCACGTTCGCCTGTGTGCCGCCGCCCGTCGCCCCGCCGGACGACGAGTTCGCGTCCTGCTCGGACGGGTCCTTGAGCGGCAGACAGTTGAGGTCGCTCGTCGTGCCGAGCGCCTCCATGCCCCAGCGGCTGATCATGCCGTAGGAGATCTTGTTGAGCAGCCCTTTGAGCTCGAAGAGCATGCCGCAGAACACGAGTTCGACGATGAGGATGTACGGCGTGACCGACGTCGCCGTCTCGGCGCTTTTCATCAATGTGGAGATGACCATGCCGAGCGCGTCCGAGGCATAGAACAGCAGCAGGAACGTGATGTAATACTCCCAGTAGACGCCGCCTGAGCCGCCGATGAGCGCGCCGCCCGACGGCGGCCGCGCGTCGTAGACGAGCGCGATGCCGGGGAAGCACAGGCACAGCACGGCGCTTTGGAACGCACACAACAGGAACTGCACGATCGCGTTCGCGAGCGTGAACGCGACCGGGTAGAGTCCGGCGGCGAGGTCGGCCTGCAGTACGGTGCGCTGTTTGACGACGACCTGCACCGAATTGAACAGGCCACCCCAGATGCACGTGCACATGAGCAGGAACGCGACCGATTTCGTGGCCGTCTGCAGATGGAACACGTTGTCGCCGGCGACGGCGATGACGATCGCGACGCCCGCGATCGGAAACATCATCATGATAACGAGGCTTTTGCCTCCGCGGAACAGCAGTTTGAACGCGACGTCCAAACAGTTCGCGAACTGCCTGAGCACCATCTTCATCGTTGCACTCCCCTACTCTCGTCTACTCTCGTTCTTCGGATGCGCCCACGGCGCGCGTCACTTGCCGAGCGGCGGCTGCGGCGCGAGCCCCGGCACCTCGTACGGCTGGAAGGTGATGTGGTCGGGATCGCTGATCTGGTCGTTGAGGTTCTTGAACATCTCGCGGAAGTCCCTCGCGCCGCCGAAGTGCCTAAGCGCGTCGGCGGGCGTGCCCGCAAACGCGAGGCGTCCGGGGTTGCGCGTCCCCGGGTCCTTCGCGCGCGGCGCGGCGACGACGATGACCTCGTCGAACATGTCGAGCATGTCGATCTCGTGGATGACCATGATGATCGACAGCACGCGTTCCGAACCGTCCTCGCCGGCTGCGCGCTGTATATCGCGCGGCGGATGCACGATGTCGCGCAGCTTCGTGAACAGCTTGTCCTTGTCGATGTAGCTCAGGCCGGCGTCGGGTTCGTCGAGGCACAGCACCGGCTTGTAGCCGACGAGTTCGCGCGCGACGCTCACACGGCGCTTCTGGCCGCCGGAGAGCTTCTTGATCGGCGAATCCTTCAGCGCGTAGATGTCGAGCTTGTGCAATACCGAGTCGACCTGCTCCTTGATTTCGGCGCGCGACGAATCCTCGGCCATGCGCAGCTTCGCCGACGAGTAGATCTCCTCGAAGACGGTGAGCTCCTGAAGGAACACGTTGCTCTGCTGCACGTAGCCGATCATCGGTCCGAGATTCTTGTAGTGCGCGCGCAGATCCTCCTGATTCTTGTAGAGCGTGCGCCCGTTGTACAGTGAGTCCTTGCCGGACAGGCAGTTGAGCAGCAGTGTCTTGCCGGCGCCCGATGTGCCGATGATCGCGACGAGACTGTGCTGCGGGATCTGGAAATGGATGTCTTTGAGCAGCGTCTTCGGATGCCTGCCGCCTACCGTCTTGTCGTCGATCTGCACGTCGAGCATGACCGGCTGCGCGATCTGCGCGGCCGCCGGCTGCACGGCCGTGCTCGGCGCCGGCGCGGACGGACGCTTGCCG
>NZ_MVOG01000034.1 GCF_002286915.1 Bifidobacterium italicum
GAAGACATGACGGCAGAGATGATCGATGACGGGACGCGCGGCGCCGGCCTCGCGGGGACGGATGCGGCGACCGGTCGCGAGGCGCGGGATGGCGCGGACGTCGACGTCGAGATTGGCGGCGCCGCGCTCGACGTGCATGTTCCACGTGGAACGGTCGTGCTCGCGGCGACGCCGATAGGCAACACGGCGGACGCGTCGGCGCGCCTCGTCGCGCTGCTTGAGCGCGCCGACATCGTCGCCGCCGAGGACACGCGGCGCCTGTACGCGCTCGCGAACCGCCTCGGCGTGCACGTGGCGGGGCGCGTCGTCGCCAACCACGACCACAACGAACGCGGCAAGGCCGACGGGTTGCTCGACGAGGTGGACGCCGGCGCGACGGTGCTCGTCGTCTCCGACGCCGGCATGCCGACGATCAACGATCCGGGACTGGCGATCGTGCGGCGCGCGATCGAACGCGGGCTGCCGGTGACCTGCGCGCCCGGGCCGTCCGCCGTGCTCGACGCGCTCGCGTTGTCCGGACTGCCGACCGACCGCTTCTGCTACGAGGGCTTCCTGCCGCGCAGGCACGCCGAGCGCGTGCAGCATCTGCGCGCGCTCAAGGGGGAACGGCGCACGATCGTGTTCTACGAGACGTTGCACCGCATCGCCGATGCGATGGCCGACCTCGAGGAGGTCCTCGGCCCCGAGCGGCCGATGGCGCTGTGCCGTGAGCTGACGAAGGACTACGAGCAGATACGGCGAGGCACGATCGGCGAGATCAGGCAGGGTGTCGAGGACGACCCGCCGCGCGGCGAGATGGTGCTCGTCGTCGGCGGCGCGCAGGACGGCGACGGGGACGGCGGCGAGACGTTGGACGTCGAGGCGCTCGCCGCGCTCGCGACGCGCTATGCGCAGGAGCACGACGTGCGCATCAAGGACGCGATCGCGGAGGTCGTCGCCGGGCATCCGGGTGCGGACGGCGCGCTCGCGAACAAGAAACAGGTGTATGCGGCCGTGCTCGCCGCGCGCGGCGGACGCTGAACCGGCGCGCGCCGGATGGGCGGGCGCCGGGCGTCAGGCGCGCGAGCGTTCGACGGAGTCGAACAGCATCTGCAGCGTCTCGCGCACGCCGGGTCCGCCCTGCTGGGAGATGTACTCGAGCAGGTTAGCGTCGGCGCCCCGGTTGACGATGACCCATTTGCGCAGACGCGGCGCGTGCCGTGCGATGTGCCACAGGATCTCGATCGGTGTGTCCGGATCGCTCGCGACCGTCGGCGTCAGGCGGATCGGCGGCTCCGGCGGCGTCAATGGTTCGATGCACGGTTCGTTTTCGGCGCAATACTCGGCTCGCGTCGATTCGAGGCGGCGATGCGCGGCGCGTGCGCGTTTCGCGCAACCGCGGCGATGAAACACAGGCATGGAAGGTCCCCCCCGATGGTTGTCGATAACTGGATACTGTAATCGCCGGTGTCGAACAACGGCGGCGTCATGGGTGTCGGTCGGCGTCGGCCGTCATCGACGCGGTCAGGCGATGCAGGCGAAATCGGCGATCACCTCGCGCGCCCGCTGCGCCGCATGCAGGTAGGCGCAGCCCTCGAGGATGAGCAGACAGTCCTCGACGTCGATGCTGAAATGGCGCAGCAGCCGCAGGATCAGCCCGTCGAGCGACTGCTCGTAGATGTCCTCCGGCGGGCACATCGCCAGATCGCAGACCGTGCGTTCGGGCGTCGTGATGGTCAGCGGGCCGACCATCTGCGTCTGCTTCGGCGGGACGCGCCGCTCGCGCACGTTGATCGGACGTCCCATGAGCGGCGCGCGGTAGTGTGTCGTCGACAGGACGTCGACGGCGCTCGGGAACTCGCCGCCGAGCCACACCCATGCCGCGGCGCGTCCGCAGGCGACGAGCTGCGGGTTCGGCAGCATGGCCGCGACGATCGCCGCGCGGCCGTACAGCGTCTCGCCGTCGGCGCTGCGATAGGCGTGGCGTTCGTCGAGCGCGACGAGCGCGCCGGAACGCACAAGGCTGCGCATTGCGAAGGGACCCGGGAGGTTGTCGTAGGTGTACAGGACCGTCTGCGCGGTTGAGCCGTCGTCGCCGGCGGTCATATGGCCTCTTCCCGCACCGTCGGCGCCGCGCTGCCGCGGCGTCGTCGCGCCCTGACGGGGGAAGAGGCCTTCGACGCCCGCGTCGTCGTAGGTGAAGCAGGCCGTCTTCCGCAGATCGATGCGCGGCTGCCGGCGTGCGTCGTCGTGTGTCGCGTCGGCATGCGCGGCCGGCCGCACGCCGTCCGCCGGCGCCTGCCACAGCGGCAGCATCGGCTGGTAGGCCTCGGTATGTCGGTCATGAACGCCCATCGGTCATGCCTCCTCTCGTCGTCTCCGGCTCGCGCCGGCCGGCCGCCGGCGCGCCTTCTCGCATACGGCCGCGGGGCGCGGCGTGTCCGGTCGGGTGACGAAGCCCGTGGCGTCGGTTGCCGTCGATCGGTGACCGGACACACCATGCATGCGCCGTCGGCGCGGATGTGCGTCATGGCGCGTGGGACGAGCGTAGGATCGACGCGCGCGGACGTGCAAGACGAACGGCGGATAATGTGCAAATGTGGATAACCGGCGTGGTGTGCCCACAGCATGTGGACGATGATGTGGACGGAGTTTGGCGTTGTGGACATCGCCGTGGATGCATCCACATGGCATCCACATGCCGGCTGCGCGGTGACGCCGACGGGCTCCCCGCGCACGGCGGTGGTGTCCGCGTGCTGCCGGATAATCGGCGCATGACTCATATTATGGTGAATGTCGCTTGGCCGTATGCGAACGGCCCCCGTCATATCGGCCACGTCGCGGGCTTCGGCGTGCCTTCGGACGTCTATGCGCGCTACCAGCGCATGAAGGGCAACGACGTGCTCATGGTCTCCGGCACCGACGAGCACGGAACGCCGATCCTCGTCGAGGCGGACAAGGAAGGCGTCACCCCGCAGGAGCTCGCGGACCGCTACAACCGCGTCATCGCCTCCGACCTGTGCAAGCTCGGCCTGAGCTACGACCTGTTCACGCGCACGACGACGAAGAACCACGAGCTCGTCGTCCAGGAACTGTTCCGCCAGTGCCTCAAGAACGGCTACATCTACAAGGGCACGCAGAAGGTCGCGATCTCGCCGTCGACCGGACGCACGCTGCCGGACCGCTACATCGAGGGCGAATGCCCGATCTGCCATGCGCCGGGTGCGCGTGGCGACCAGTGCGACAACTGCGGCAACGAACTCGACCCGGACGAGCTGATCAACCCGGTCTCGAAGATCAACGGCGAGACGCCGATCTTCCAGGAAAGCGAACACTACTTCCTCGATCTGCCGGCGCTCGCCGACGCGAACCTCGCGTGGCTCAAGACGCGTCAGGGCTGGCGCACGAACGTCCTCAACTTCTCGATCGGCCTGTTCCGCGAGGTCAAGCCGCGCGCGATCACGCGCGACATCGACTGGGGCATCCCGATCCCGGTCCCCGGCTGGGTCGACAACCCGAACAAGCGCCTGTACGTGTGGTTCGACGCCGTCATCGGCTACCTGTCGGCGTCGATCGAATGGGCCCGTCGTTCCGGTGACCCGGAGGCGTGGCGCAAGTGGTGGAACGACCCGTCGACGCCCGGCTACTACTTCATGGGCAAGGACAACATCACGTTCCATTCGCAGATCTGGCCCTCCGAGATGATCGCCTATAACGGCGGCGGCTCGAAAGGTGGCGAAGCCGGACAGCTCGGCCCGCTCAACCTGCCCGAGCAGGTCGTGGCCTCCGAGTTCATGACGATGGAAGGCAAGAAGTTCAGCTCGTCGCGCGGCATCGTCATCTACGTCAAGGACATCCTCGAACGCTATCCGGTGGATGCCGTCCGCTACTACATCTCGGTCGCCGGCCCGGAGAACTCCGATTCCGACTTCACATGGTCCGAGTTCGTCCGTCACAACAACGAGGAGCTCGCCGCGTCGTGGGGCAACCTCGTCAACCGTGTCGCGAACCTCATCGCGAAGAACTTCGGTGAGGTGCCGCCGATCGTCGAGGACAGGCTGACCGACGAGGATCGCGCGCTGCTCGCCGAGTCCGCGGCCGCCTTCGACACGGTCGGCTCGCTCATCGAAACGCATCATCAGAAGAACGCGCTCAACGAGGCGATGCGCCTCGTCGGCGACATCAACAAGTACATCTCGGCGACCGAGCCGTGGAAGATCAAGGACGATTCCGATCGTCTCGGCACGGTGCTCCATGTGGCCGCGCAGGCGGTGCTCGACGCGAACCATCTGCTCGCGCCGTTCCTGCCGCATTCGGCGCAGAAGGTGTGGGAGGCGCTCGGCGGCACCGGCACGTTCTCGCCGCTGCCGCGCATCGAGGAGGTCACCGATCTGGATAACCCGGCCTTCCATTACCCGATCATCACCGGCGACTACGTGCTCGGCGAGACGCTGCGGCCGTGGAAGAGCGAACCGATTGAGGTCGGCGCGAAGGTCGCCAAGCCGACGCCGATCTTCGCGAAGATCCCGACCGAGGCCGTCGACGAGGAGCTCGCCCGCTTCGAGACCGCGCTCAACGCGCGCCGCGAAGCCGAAGCGGCTCGCCTCGCCGCCGAGCAGGCGAAGCTCGCCGAATAGTCGACACCAGCGGATCCAAGCGGATCCACGAGGCCGGCGGGGACAAACTTGTCTCCGCCGGCCTTCGCCATGTGTCGGGCGGGTCCGTCTGGCCGGTTGTGAACGTCTGCGGTGCGGTTCGTGCCGGTGATGTTCACGGAGATGGCCGGTTGTGAACGTTCCGGGTGTGGTCTGCATCGATGACGTTCGCGGGCGAGGGCGGTTGTGAACGTTCCGGGTGTGATTGGCGTCGGTTACGTTCACGGAGATGGATTTCCGCGGACGCGGCAGGTTGCAGGACGGATGCGGCGCGGAGGCACGCAACGGGTTTTGCTGGAGGCGAAGGGCGGTGTGATGGTGGCACGGCGATGGACGGAACTGCGGGTTGGCGTTGGCGGAAGTGGGGCAATCGTTGGAATGGTGCCGTTTTGGCGACGCTGAGATCGGTTGCGCACATGCGCGCCGCCGGCTGATTTTCCCGTTCCGCGCCCGTTTTCAGGGAATTTTCAGAAAATCGTAGCGTCGCACTCAGCAACGGGCGGTTATATGGAACATGTCAGCGATCACAAGCTCGCCGGCGAGGTTCCTTCCAAGAACCCCATAACTGAACCCTTCTTCTCTCTTCTCTCTATGAAATGCCGGCGGCCTTCTCTCCGCCGGCTTTTTCTTTGTCGGCCATGCGTCACCTGCGCGCGACGACGCCGCGGGCGTCATTCGAGCGTGTCGGTGATCATCGCGTACTGCGATTCGACGAGCCGCCAGTAGTGGCCGCGCCTCGCCATCAGCTCGTCGTGCGTGCCCTGCTCGACGATCCGCCCATGGTCGATGAAGCAGATGACGTCGGCGTTCTCGATCGTGCTCAGCCGGTGTGCGATGATGAAGCTCGTGCGCCCGACGAGCAGATGGTCGAGCCCCGCCTGGAGCGCCGCCTCGGTCTTCGTGTCGATGTTGCTCGTCGCCTCGTCGAGGATCAGGATCCGCGGGTCGGCGAGCAACACGCGCGCGAAGGCGATGAGCTGGCGCTGACCCATCGACAGCGTCGCGCCGCGCTCCTCGACGACCGTGTCGTAGCCGTCGGGCAGATGCTCGATGAAATCGTGCGCGTGCACGGCCCTCGCGGCGCGCTCGATCTGCTCATCGGTCGCGTCGAGCCGGCCGTAGCGGATGTTGTCGCGGATCGTGCCGGAGAAGATGAACGTGTCCTGCAGCATGACGCCCATCTGCCGGCGCAGCGACGCGAGCGTCACGTCGCGCACGTCGTGCCCGTCGATCGTCACCGATCCCTCGGCCACGTCGTAGAAGCGCGACAGCAGATTGATGATCGTCGTCTTGCCGGCGCCGGTCGGTCCGACGAGCGCGACCGTCTGGCCGGGCCGCACATGCAGGTCCACAAGGTTGAGGATGTTCCTGCCGTCCGGCTCGTAGCGGAACACGACGTCGTTGAAATCGACGTCGCCGCGCACCGGCGGCAGTGCAACAGCGTCGTTCGCGTCGGTGATCTCCGGCTGCACATCCATCGTCTCGAAGATGCGCTCGAGATACGCCGAGCAGGTGATCAGCTGGTTGTAGAAGTTGCCGATGTTGATGACCGGGTTCCAGAAGTTGTTCGCATAGCCGATGAACGCGATCAACGTGCCGGTCGTCGCCGCGACGCCGCCGATGTTCATGATGCCGACGTAGTACAGCAGCGCCATCGTGCTCATCGAGACGATCTCGATGCTCGGCCACATCAGGAACTGCAGATGCACCGAGCGCATCCACGCCGTGCGCACCGCGTCCTGCTGCTCCTGGAACGTCCGGTACTGCTCCTGTTCGCGCGCGAAGGTCTGCGTCGTCTTGACGCCGGCGATCGACTCGTGGATGAAGGCGTTGAGGTTGCTCTGCTTGTTGGACAGGTTCTGGTACGCCTTGCGCTGGAAGTGCTGCAGCACGCGCACGGCGACGATGAGCAGCGGGAACAGCACGAGGCTCCACAGCGCGAGCCGCCAGTCGATGACGAACATGATCACCAATGTGATGACGAAGGTGAACACGTCGGAGATGACGTTGATCAGCCCCGAGCTGAGCGTGTCCGACAACGTGTTGACGTAGTTGACGACGCGGATCAGGATCTTGCCGTGCGGCCGCGAGTCGAAATAGCTGAACGGCAGCGTCTGGATGTGCGTGAACAGGTCGCGGCGCATGTCCTTGAGCATGAGCTGGCCGACGCGCGTGATCTCCAACGTGCGGTAGCGCAGCCCGATCTCGTACAGCACGATCAGCACGAGCATCGTCAGCGCGATCCAGCCGAGCAACGCGTAGTCGCCGTGCGGCAGCACGTCGTCGATGACGACCTTCGTCAGATACGGCACGCTCACGGCGATGCAGCTCATCGACATGACGACGGCCACGATCCTCGCGATGCGCGCGCGGTACGGCCTCATATAGACGGTGATGCGTCTGAGGTCGCCGAGATTGATCTGCTCCTCGAGCTCCTCGTCCTCGCGGAAGGTGTTGCGTTTCGCCATCGTGTCTCCTCCTTTCTGCGTCCGCCGCGCTCAGCGCGCGCCCGTTCCGTCGTCGGCCGCGTATCCCTGCGGCTGCCCGGACTGCGCGCCGAGCTGCCGGTGGTAGATCGCCCAGTATCTGCCGTGCTTGGCGACGAGCTGCTCATGGGTGCCGCGTTCGACGATGCGGCCGTGTTCGAGCACGAGGATGAGGTCGCTGTCCTTGACCGACGAGATGCGGTGCGCGATCGTCACGATCGTCTTGTCCGCGTCGAGCTCGTTGAGATGACGCCTGATCTTCGCTTCCGTCTCCATGTCGACGGCGCTCGTCGTATCGTCCATGATCAGGATCGACGGGTCGTCGGCGATCGCGCGCGCGAGGCTCAGCCGTTGCTTCTGGCCGCCCGACAGGCCGACGCCGCGCTCGCCGACGACGGTGTCGTAGCCTTCGGGCATCCGTTCGATGAAGTCGTCGGCGCCGGCGATGAACGCGATGTGCCTGATGTATTCCGGCGACGGCGTGCGGCCGCCGTCCACGCCGAAGCTGATGTTGCCTCCGATCGTGTCCGAGAACAGGAACGTGTCCTGCGCGACGACGCTCACCTGCGAGCGCAGCGTGCGCAGCGACCAGTCGCGCGCGTCGACGCCGTCGATGAGGACGCGCCCGCTCGTCGGATCGTAGAAGCGCGCGATCATGTTGACGAGCGTCGATTTGCCGGCGCCGGTCTCGCCGAGGATGCCGAGGCGGCCGCCGGCCGGGATCGCGAAATCGATGTCGGTCAGGATCGGCGTGTCCGGGTCGTCGGGGAACGCGAAGTCGACGTGTTCGAAACGGATCGCGCCGTTGATGCGGCCGTCCGTCGGCGCCGCCTGCGCGGCCGCCGCGGCCTGTGCGGTGTCGCGATCGCCGCCGTCGGTCCGCGGATGCGGCTCCTGGATGCGCGGCGTCGCCGTGAGCAGACGGCGGATCTTGACGCATGAGGCGTTGAAGCGCTGCCAGTCGTTGACGAGCCAGCCGGACTGGCGGACGGGGGAGTCGATCATCCACAGGTACGAGCTGAATGCGACGAGGCCGCCGAGCGTCATGTTGCCCTTGAGCACGAGGAAGCCGCCGAGCGCGATCGTGATGAGCTGCAGCGAGAATCCGAGGCCGTCGAGCCACGGCATGTAGCGGCGCGTGTTGCGCGCCATGTCCATGTTGCGTTCCATGTAGTCGTCGTTGCGTTCGTCGAACTTCTCCGTTTCGTGGTCCTCGCGGACGAAGGCCTTGACGACGCGGTTGCCTTCGATGTTCTCCTCGACCATCGAATTCATCGATGCGAGCGAGTTGCGGATCGCGAGGAACAGCGGCTTCGCATGCTGCGACAGCTTGCGGGTGAGCGCGAACAGGAACGGCGTGACGCAGGCGAGCGCGAGCGCGAGCCGCCAGTCGATCGACGTCATCATCGCGAGCGCGCCGACGAACATGACGACGCAGTTGATCGCCTGGTAGCTCACCCAGCTGAGCAGATGGCGGATCGCGTCGGTGTCCGACGTCATGCGGCTCATGATGTCGCCGGTGCGCGTGTGGTTGAAGTAGTTGAAGTCGAGCGTGTGCAGCTTCTCGTATTCGTCGCTGACGAGACGGAAGACGGTGTTCTGCCCGAAGCGTTCCATCCACATCGCGTTGCCGTAGTAGGCGGCGTCGCGCACGATCGTGACGACGATCATCAGGATGCACAGCTTGGCGAGCAGCTGAAGCTGATGCTGTTCGATGACCCGATCGACGATGCGCGCCGAGATCAACGGCGTGACGAGCGCCATCGCCGCGCTGACGGCGTAGAGCGTCAGGCCGCCGACGGCGCGTGGCAGGTCGGGTTTGCAGTAGGCCATGAGCCAGCGGAGGTTGCCGGCGTGCTCGTTGCGTTTCGGGTCGACGTACATCGGTGGTGTCAGAGCTCCTGTGCGCTGCGGTTCCTTGGGGCGGATTGCAAATTCATTCGATGAATTAAACGACGCCTCGCATTATCGTCTACGCGTCGGCGGCCGTGCAAGCCGATGCGGACGACGGCGTGTCGGCGGCGGCGCGCTCCGGGGCCGTGGTTCCTCGCACGGCACAGGGCCGAGGGGCGTGGACGGCGAATGTGCATAATGGAAGGGAACGGACGACGATATCGTCGGCCGGTGGTCCCTGCATGGCCGGCGATGGCCCGATGGTGGCGACGAGGAAGACGAAGACGAGGAAGGCGGCGGCGATGACTGGCGTAGTGGAGCGAATGCTGGGTGGCGAGGACCGCATCGTGGGTCGTCTGATTCCCGATGCCTCCGGGCGGTTCGTCTGGGGCAACGGCGTCGTCACGATGGTCTTCGAGGCGTCGGACGATGCGCCGGTGCGCCTCGTCGGCCTGTCGGGACGCGGCATGCGCCCGGTGGACGCGAACATCCCGGGGGAGCCCGACGCGCAGCCGATCGTCGAGCTGCGTTCGTCGATCGACGGCGGCGGCGACAACCGCCTGCAGCTCGCCGCGTCGGCCGCCGGGCTCAAACTGCGCTTCGTCAAGGCGGTGCTCGTGTCGCCGCCGATCGACGAAAGCATGGGCAGCGGGCCGAACGCCAAGCCGATGGACGCGCTCGCGATCGTGCAGCGCGACCCGGGCGGCGAAGGACCCCTCGTCGTCTCCGTGTTCAAGACGCGCACAGGCCTGAGCGCCGTGCGCACCTACACGATGCTGCATCACGACGACGAATATCCGGTCGAGGCCGTCTCGTCGATGAACGTGACGTTGCCGCTCGCCGCCGCCCGCCTCGACGACGCGCAGACCTTCATCTACTCGGGCGAAAGCTCGTGGGACCTCGAGAACGCGTGGAGCTGCCAGCCGTTGCGCGCGACGCCGCTGCGCGACCGCGACCAGCACGTCAACCCCGGCATGTCGTCGGCGCGTTTCGCCCGCAGCTCGTCGTCGACGTGGTCGACCGGCGAATACCAGCCGGCGGGAATCGTCGAGGGTTGCAGCGAGGACGCCGCATCCCGCCCGTTCTCCTTCATGTGGCAGATCGAGCACAACGGCGCATGGGAATGGGAGATCGGCGAGGACGATCCCGGCATCCGCGTGAGCGCCTACGGCCCCGAGTACCGCGACCACCAGTGGTTCACGATGCTCGGCGACGGCAACGATTTCGTCTCCGTGCCTGTCTCCTTCACGATCTGCGCCGGCGATTGGCAGCGCGCCGTCGCCGAGATGACGGTGCACCGCCGCGCGCTGCGCCGTCACCATGCGGCCATCCAGGGCCGTTCCGAAGTCTTCGACGATTCGCTGCTGTGCGTCGTCTACAACGATTACATGAACACGCTGTGGGGCGATCCGACGATCGAGAAGGAGCTGCCGCTCGTCGAAGGCGCCTCGAAGGTCGGCGCCGACGTCTTCTGCATCGACGCCGGCTGGTACGACGACGAGGACGGCGGCTGGTGGGACATGGTCGGCGAATGGCAGCCCTCCTACGGCCGTTTCGGCACCGTGCGCCTCGCCGGGCTCATCCATGACATCCAGGCCCACGGCATGATCGCCGGCCTGTGGCTCGAGCCGGAGGTCGTCGGCGTGCGCTCACCGCTCGCGCAGAGCCTGCCCGACGACGCGTTCTTCCGCCGGCACGGCCGGCGCGTCGCCGATCATGGCCGCTACCATCTCGACTTCCGCTCGCAGGCCGCGCGCGACCACGCGAACGCGACCGTCGACCGTCTCATCGACGAGTTCGGCATCGGCTATTTCAAATTCGACTACAACACGACGCCGGGCGTCGGCACCGACGTGGACGTCGACTCGGTCGGCGAGGGGTTGCTCGAGCATTGCCGCGCCGTGCAGGACTGGATCGACGACGTGCGCCGGCGCCATCCCGGCGTCATCATCGAGAACTGCGGTTCGGGCGCGATGCGCGCCGACTACGCGATGCTCGGCAGGCTCGATCTGCAGTCGACCTCCGATCAGGCCGATCCGCTCGTCTACGCGGCGATCGCCGCCGGCGCCGGCATGACGGTGCTGCCCGAACAGCAGGGCAACTGGGGTTACGCGCAGGAGGAGATGGACGACGAGAAGGCCGTCTTCACATTGACCGCCGGCATCCTCGGGCGTCTGTACCTGTCCGGATTCATCAACCGCATGGACCCGATGCGCCTCGCCCTCGTGCGCGACGCCGTCGCTCTGCATCGTGAAGTGCTCGACGAGCAGGGACATGTGGTGCCGTGGTGGCCCTACGAGCTGCCTGATTTCAAGGATTCGTGGCTCGTCTACGGACTGCGGCACGACGAGCGGATCTCGAAGGACCTGTTCCCGGACGTCGCCGACGTCATCGGCGAGCACGGCCATCGCGAATACCTCGCCGTATGGCGCCGCGGCGGCGTCGGATCGATGTATCTCGCGCTCGGCGACGGCGCGCGCATCACGCAGATCTTCCCGGACCCGGCGCATCCGGAGCATGCGCCGAACGCGCGGCCGTGGACGATCGAACAGGTCGATCCGCAGACGGTATGCCTGACGGTCGCGAACCCGGACGCGCCGTCGGCGCGCATCTTCGCGGTGACCTACGGCGACGGCGACGGCGACGGCGCGGCGAAGGATACGGAGAAGGCATGAGCAGGAAGCACCGTGACCGCAACTGGGCGCCTGCGCCCACGGCATTGCCCGCGGACGCGCAGGTCGTCGACAACCACACGCACGTCGCATCGGTCGTGCCGTTCTCCGAGGCGATGAGCCACGAGGCGCAGGAGCGCGGGCAGGATCCTGTGCCGGTCTACGGCGTCGACGAGCTGCTGCGCCAGGCGGCCGACGTCGGCGTCGAAGGCGTCATCGACTGCGGATGCGAACTGCCGGACCTGATGACGGCCGTCGACATGGCGCGCGAGCATCCCGGCACCGTGCACGCGGCCATCGCGATCCATCCGAACGAATCGGTGCTCCACGGCCACCGCGGCGCCCCCGGACCGGACGGCCTGCCGGTGCGTTACAAGCCGTGGCACGACGTGGACATCGACGACGCGATCGCCGAAGTGCACCGCATCGCCGTCGCCTACCCGAAGCAGGTCGTCGCGATCGGCGAGACCGGCATGGACCTGTTCCGCACCGGCGAAAGCGCGAAGGAGCTGCAGCGCGACGCGTTCCGCGCGCATATCGCGCTCGCGAAGGAACTCGACCTGCCGATGCAGATCCATGACCGCGACGCGCACCGCGACGTCATCGAGACGCTGCTCGCCGACGGCGCGCCGTGCAGGACCGTCTTCCACAGCTATTCGGGCGACGCCGAGATGGCGCGGATCGCGCGCGAGCACGGCTGGTACCTGTCGCTTTCCGGAACGTCGAGCTACAAAGGCAACGACGGCATCCGCGAATCGGTGAGGATCGTCGGGCTCGACCACGTCATGGTCGAGACCGACGCGCCTTACCTGACGCCGATGCCGTATCGCGGAAGGACGAACGCGCCGTATATGATTCCATACACACTGACCTCACTTGCCCAATATCTGCAGATGCCGGTCGAGGACGTCGCAAGGGCGACGCGGGCCACGACGCGCGAGGTGTATGGCGTCTGAACAACGGCGTCGCAGCGCCGCCGCGCCGTGTCCGGCGAGGCGGCGCGCGGCGGTGTCGGCGACGGGTCGTAGGTGACGCCATAGACCGTATGGGCGGCGGTGTGCTTTAGGCGAACGCGGTGTTGGGGCGCCGGCGCGGCGCGATATCGTTCCCTATTGCATATTTTGCAAGTGCGGATCCGCGCGGCCGAAGGAATGCGAGCAAGGACGGGGTGAACCCGATGGTGCGGCCGGCCGGATCCTGCTCGTGAAAGGAACCGTGATGGCTGAGAGGCCGGATGACAACGGCGAAGACACGCTGCTCAAGCGCGCCGCGCAGTATACGAAGGCTCCGAAAGTCTCGCACAAGGTGCTGACCAAGCAGGAGCGCGAGGAGATCCTCAAGGAGCACAAGCTCAAGCAGGCGCAGGCCGAGCGTCTGGAATCGACGGGATCGGCCGGACCGATCGGACGCGCGTGGCGCAAGCTCCAATCGAGCCCCGACAAGGTCTCGCTCGCGATGGCGCTCGTCGCGCTCGGCGTCGTGTATGGGGACATCGGCACGTCGCCGCTCTACACGATGCAGACGTTCCTCTACGGGCGCGGAGGCATGGCGAACACGACCGACGAATCGGTCATCGGCATGCTGTCGCTCGTGTTCTGGTCGATGACGCTCGTCACGACCGTCGAATACGTGCTCATCTGCATGCGCGCGGACAACCACGGCGAAGGAGGCATCCTCGCGCTCTATTCGCGTCTGCGCCGCTACGGCAAATGGCTCGCCGTGCCGGCGATGATCGGCGGCGCCGCGTTCCTGGCGGATTCGGTGCTCACGCCGGCGATGTCGATCAGCTCGGCCGTCGAGGGCCTGACGACGCTGCCGGGGCTGGAACGGGTCTTCGAGGAGAACACCGGGCTCACCGAGATGATCGCCCTCGTCATCCTGCTGTGCGTGTTCGCGATCCAGTCGCGCGGCACCGAGAGCATCGGCCGCGTTTTCGGTTCGATCGTGCTCGTCTGGTTCCTGTTCATCGGCGTCGTGGGGCTGACGAACATGTCCAACGACTGGAGCGTGCTGCGCGCGCTCAACCCGGTGCACGGCGTCGCGTTCCTGTTCAGCGGTCAGAACGTCGCCGGCATCGCGCTGATGGGCACCGTCTTCCTGTCGATCACCGGCGCCGAGGCGCTGTACTCGGATATGGGCCATGTGGGGCGCGGCAACATCTACCTGACGTGGCCCTTCGTCAACCTCGCCCTCGTGCTGTGCTATTTCGGCCAGGGCGCGTGGATCATGAGGCATGCCGGCGACGCCGCGTACATGAAGTCGGTGCCGAACCCGTTCTTCGCGATGATGACGCCGGGCGTGCGCGGCGTGGCCGTCGTGCTTTCGGTGGCCGCCGGCATCATCGCCTCGCAGGCGCTCATCTCCGGCGCGTTCACGATCGTCTCGGAGGCGACCGGCCTCAACTGGATGCCGCACATGCAGGTGCGCTATCCGTCGCGTACGCGCGGCCAGCTGTACATTCCGATGATCAACGCCGTGCTGTGCGTCTCGACGGTGTCCGTGCTGCTGATCTTCCACGATTCCGAGCACATCGCCGCCGCCTACGGTCTGGCGCTCACCGTCACGATGATCATGACCTCGGTGCTCGTGACCGTCTATCTGTGGCATCTGCGCTCCAGGTTCGCGGCCGTGCTGTTCGCGATCGTGTTCCCGTCGATCATGGTCATGTTCTTCATCGCGTCGATGGCGAAGTTCCTGCACGGCGGCTGGTTCACGATGGTGCTCATGCTCGCGATCCTCGGCGTCATGTACACATGGGACCAGGGCACGATGCTCGAACGCGCGCAGCGGCGCCATATGAGCCCCAAGGAATGCCTTCCGGTGCTCCAACGGCTGCATGAGGACGCGACGGTGCCGTACTACTCGGACAACATCGTCTACCTGACGAGCGATCAGGAGATGTGCCGCTTCGACACGGACATCTTCTTCTCGATCTTCGCGAACCACCCGAAGCGTGCGCGCGCATGGTGGTCCGTCTCCGTCGAGACCGCCGACGAGCCGTTCACGCGTGAATACTCGGTGGAGACCTTCGGCACCGATTACGTGTTCCGTGTGCGCATGCGCCTCGGCTTCAAGGTCTCGCAGTCGATCCCGGCGTACCTGCATCAGATCATGCACGACCTGCTGCGCTCGGGCGAACTGCCGAAGCAGACGACGCGCTATCCGAAGGTGGACGCCGATCCCGAGATCGGACCGATCCGCTACGTGCTGATCCATAAGGAGCTCATGCCCGAGTCGAAGGTGTCGTCCGGCGGCGCGATGGCGCTGCGCGTCAAGTACGCGATCCGTCATGTGGCCGGATCCCCGATCAAATGGTTCGGTCTGGCGCCGTACGACCCGGTCACCGAGGTGCAGCCGCTCTTCCTGTCCACGGTGCGTCCGCCGCGCCTCAAGCGCATCATGTGACGTCCAAGGCGTTGCGGCGGCGCCCGGGCGTGTCCGGGCGCCGCCGCAACGGCGTCATCCGGGCGGCTTTGAGGCGGCTAGAAGTACAACCGATAGCGAAAATGCGAGAAAAGCGCGCATCGGCAACAGACAGCGGTTACAGTAACGTCTCATGTGCAGATTGCTTGGATACGCCACGAACGATGTCAACGCGAGCCTTCATCAGGTGCTTGGCATGCGCGAGTGCGCCGCGTTCCGCGATCTGAGCGTCATCCACAATGACGGCTGGGGCGCCGCGCTCATCACCGAACCGGCGGCCGCGGCGCATGTGACCGACGGCGGCGCGCCGTCGCCGGAGACCGGATCGGCGCTGTACCGCAACACGATCGCCGCCCACTACGACCCGATTTTCGACGATCTGGCGTCGGTCGGCGCACGCAGCGCGCTGTTCCATCTGCGGCTCGCCAGCTCCAACCTGCCGCTCATCCTCGAAAACCAACATCCGTTCTTCGCGAACGGGCTGAGCTTCATCCACAACGGCGACATCTCCGACGCGCAGGGGCGCAACATCACGACGAACCGTTCGTATCCGATCGACCACAGCCTCGTGCAGGAGACCGGCGGCCGCTCCGACTCGGCGATCTACTTCGCGACGGTGCTGCAGTACCTGGGCGTCGGCTACGAACTCGAGGAGGCGCTCGCGCAGGCCGTCCGGGAGCTGCGCGCCGCGTATCCGGACAGCAGCTACAACTGCATGATCCAAAGCAAGGACACGTTCATCGCGCTGCGCGCCGAAAGCGGCAAGCCGACGCGCCGGGGCGTCGTGGACGTCTACGCGCGCCATGGGCGCGCCGACGAAGCCGAGGACTACGCGGTGCTGCGCTACCGTGACCTCGACGGCGCCGTGGACGGCGCGGCGCTGCGCGGCGTCGTCGTGACGAGCTCCGGCTATACGCAGCCGGAGTCGGAAGGCTGGCGCGAGCTCGGCAACAACCGGATGATCGTCGCGTCCAACCGCACCGGCGCCTACCGCATCCGTTCGATCTGAATGTCGTCCCGCCGCGATGATGCGCCTACGGCGCTACGATGGCGGTATGACCGGAACGATTCCCACACTTGAGCAGATCGACGCGCTGCACCGCAAGGTCGCGCCGTCGCAGGCCGCCTACGATCTCATCCACACCCACTGCGTCATCGTCGCCGACATCACGCGTCGCCTCGCGCATCGGCAGAACGCGTTGTTCATGCGACGCTGCACATTGCCGGACGCGCACGCCGAACAGGTCGATGTGCCTCCGACCGACGGCGTCGCCGGCGGCCTTGTGCCGCCGCGGTACATCGACGTCGACACGGCGGTGCGCGGCGCGATGGTGCACGATATCGGCACCTATCTGGTGCTCCGGGAGGACGGCGCGGACGGCGGACCGCTCAAGTTCGGCGACGACTACATCGAACACGGGCTGCTCGGCTACCGGCTGCTGCTCGACGAAGGCGTCGACGAGTCGATCGCGCAGTTCGCGCGCAACCACACCGGCGTCGGGCTGACCAGGGAAGCGGTGGAACGGCAGCATCTGCCGCTTCCGCCGGACGATTACGTGCCGGTCAACCTCGAGCAGGAGATCGTCATGGTCGCCGACAAATACAACAGCAAGTCGGTGCCGCCGCGCTTCCTGACGGCCGCGACCTACGCGCGCAAGGCGGCGCGCTTCGGCGAAGCCAACCGCGACGAATGGCTCGGGCTCGTGCGCAAGTACGGCGAGCCGCCGGTCGCCGAACTCGCCGACCACTACCATCAGAAGCTGACCTGAGCGCGTTGGACGGTTGAGCGGCGCGACGCCGTGATGTGCGAAGCGCCCGGGGGATCGCGCAGGATCCTCCGGGCGCTTCGTCGTCATCGGGCGCCGTGTCGCGCCGCTCAGCGCAGATCGATCGTCTCGTCGAGGCGGCCGGCGACCTGCGGGTCGGCGGTGACGACGATGACGGTGCGCGCCTTCGCGTCGGTGTGCAGCTGCGCGCGCAGCAGCTCGAGGATCGTCGTTGCGTCGGCGTCGTCGAGCGTGGCCGTCGGCTCGTCGGCGACGACGATGTCCGGATCGGTCGCGATCGCGCGGGCGACGGCCACGCGCGCCGCGTCGACGGCGTCGAGGTCGCCCACCCGGGTGCGCGAACGGTCGGCCGTCGCAATCGCGACGGTGTCATCGGCGTCATTGGTGGCGCCGGCGTCATCGACGGTGTCCTCGGCGCCGAAGCCGACCGCACGCAGCAGGTCCTGCGCGACGACCGGGATCGGCTTGAGGAAGTTGCGGCCGGACGCGTCCATCGTGTAGATGAGGTTGTCGGCGGCGCCCAGCTCGAGGCGAAGCGGCCACATCGCGAGGATCGCACCGATGCGGTGCCCGCGCAGCTCGAGCGGGCTGAGTTCGGCGAAGGATGTCGTCTTCGTGAGCACGCGGCCGCGCGTCGGCGTCAGGAAGCCGGCGAGCATCGCGACGAGCGTGTTGTGGCGGCGGTCGTCGTCACGGTCCACGAGGATGGCGTAGCTGCGGCCGGCCTCGCAGCGCAGCGTCAGATCGTCCCAGATATGTTCGCCGGTCTTGCGGTCGTCGACGCCGACGCCGTCGAAGGCGAGCATCGGGTAGGCGCGGAACACGGCGTCGTCGGCGTCGCGCGAGCCATGACGGATCTCCTGGTCGAGCGTCGACGACACCGATGCGGACAATGTGGCCGCGTCGCCGTCGGCGGTGTCATCGACGTCGGCCGCCGTGTCTGCGTCGTCATCGTTGTCGTCTGTATCGCCGTCGGCGGAGGCGGCGAGGTCATCGGCGAGCTCCTCGACTCCGCTTGTGCCGCCGATCGAGATGCCCGGCGCGTCGTCGTAGTCGATCGTGTAGGTGACGCTGAGCGCGTCGTCGGAGACCGCGGTCGGGTCGGCCGCGGATGCCTCGGCGGCGGCATCCGTATCAGCGGCCGCAGTTGCGTCGGAAGATGCGGCCGTCGTGTTGTCGGCGGTCGTCGTCGCGGCGGTATCCGTCACAGCCTCGTCGGCGTCCTGCTCCGGCGTCGTCGTATGTTCGTCGATCATGCCTGCTCCTTCTTCGTCGATTGCGTATTCACCGCCGCATTCGCGTCATCGGCGTCGTCCATGTCGCCGTGGCCGGTCGCGGCGCTCTCGGCGGTCGTCGCGTCGTCATGCGCGAGATACGGCGACGCGAACAGCTGCGCGGTCGGGAACGCGGCGACGCGCACGCCGGCGATCGCCGCGAGCACGAGGCAGCCGACGACGCTGATCCAGATGAGGTTCCACACGAGCGGAGCCGGCAGCGTGAAGGTGTGGCCGTCGACGAAGTTGCCGGCGAGCGGATTCGCCGTGCAGCAGCCGATGATCAGGCCGATCGCGGAACCGAGCAGCGTCGGCCACAGGATCTCGTTCATGAACTGCCATGCGAGGCGCCCCTTCGTGACGCCCACCTGCAGCGCGAAGCCGATCTCCTCGCGCCGCGGCAGCGCCTGCAGCAACGTGAGCGCGAGCAGCAGCGCGCCGCCGATCGACCACAGCAGAATCAGCATCAGCCGCACGTTCGCCGCGAGCGCGTCGAGCGGCTTGAGCGAACGCTCGTACTGCTCGATCGTCGGCGAGGAGAGCCGGTAGCCGCTCGGCAGTTCGACGTCTTTGACCGCCTGCTTGAAGGCCTCGTACTGCGGGATGCCCTGGAACATGAAGACGACGTTGACGTCGGGGCGCTGCCAGCCGGAGGCGTCGAGCGGGTCGAGGTCGTCGGCGGCGAAGGAATAGTAGGTCGTGTAGAGCACGTTGTCCGGCACGTCCTTCGCGAACGGCGCGGCGTCCCCGGTCTGTTCCGTGTATTCGTACAGGCCGCACACCGTGTACGTGTAGGTCGTCTTCGCGTCCTTCGCGTTGCCGAGCGTGATCTTGTCGCCGACCTTGATGCCGTTCTTGTCGGCGAGCGCCTTCGACATGATGAGGTCGTGGCGTGTGACGTCCTCGTAGCCGAGCCCCTTGCCGTCCACGATCCGGTAGCGGCCGTAGCTGTTCGCAGGGACGGCCTGCTCGCTGAGGAAGGACCGGAGCGTGAAATCGCCGCCGGTCTCGTCGGCGTCCACATCCGGCTGCTGCGCGCCGGCGACCGGCTTGAGCTTGTCTCCGCCGCGCACCGGCACCGAGTCGATGAGCGTGTAGCCGAAGGTCGCGTTCTTCTCGTTGGCGGCGGCGCCGATGCCGTTGTAGGCGTCCCAGGTCATGTAGTTCTTCGTCGAATCGGCGTTGTCGCCCTGCGCCTGCGCTTTGCCCGGGTCGCCCGGCGTGAAGACGCCGAGCGGCGTCAATTGGTCGTAGCGCGCGCCATGCGCCTCGTCGTACTCGTGCAGCACGGCCACGCCGAAGGCCGACCAGAGGGTGACCAGCAGGCTGACGACGATCGTCAGCAGGGTCCTCCAGGGGTGACGGCGCAGCGCGGACCATGCGTTCTTCGCAACGAACATCCGTTGTCTCCCGTTGATTGTTCCCGATGTGCGCGTCCCGCGGGCCGTGCACGTTCACTACCGTGATTGTATCTAGCAAGGCGGTCTGAACAATCGCTGAACGCCCGCGCCTTCGCTTACGGTGGGCGGCCCGGCGCCGGCCGGCACAACGGACCACGGTTATCCACATGCGCCGCCGCGTTGTGGATGACACGCCCGTTCTCCACTTATCCACAGCATTCCCGTTGCCGTTGGCGGCGCATGGCGGCGTCGTGCGAGGGTGGGCGAGGACGTCGGCGATGGCCGCCGACGGTGTGGCAGCCGCGTTCCGCGGCGGTAAGGAGCACCCATGCGCGATACCTACACCTTCGATTCCGAGGCGTTTCTGGCGACGCTCGCCGCGCTGTCCTCACGCTTCGAACAGGTCGTCGCGTCGTCGGCGCTGTCGTTCGACGGCATCGACGACGACGCCAACCCGATCCGGCATCCGGAGCGTCATGGCGACGGCATCGCGCCGGCCTACGCCGCGCCGGGCGACGCCGCCGACGCGGCGGCTGATTCTGACGGCGACGCCGACCAGTCGTTCGACGGGCGCGGCGGCGTGCGCGAACGGATGCGCAACAGCGAGGGGAAGGTGGACGCGCGCATTCTCGAGCTCGCGGCGCAACTGTTCGGCGGCACCTGCTGGGCGTCGTTGATCGGCGTGGCGTCGCTCGGTTTCGACGACGCCGTCGTCGAAACGGCGCGCATGTTCATGCTGCAGACGGCGCGTTGCGTGCGGCGCAACGGCCTGGCCGTCTGGCTGCACGGCGTCATCGCCGACGCGTCGTCGGCCAAGCTGCTCGGCAAGCCGAGCCCGATGATGCCGATGACGATCCGTCCGATGAGCCGCATCCAGATGCACCGCTGGGTCAGCTCCGACGCCGCGCACCGGTACGGCTCCCACAAGCAGCGCCTCGAGGACGTCGACGAATACCGCAAGCAGGCGTACCGGCTCGCCGCGTACGGCCTGCTGCGCTGGGGTTCGCCGATCGACGAATGCAACCGGATCGCGTCGCTGATGCTGTCCGAACCGAAATTCGGCGTCAGCATGCTGCGGCAGGACCCGAACCTGCTGCTGCAGGGCGTCGCGCCCGACCGCCGCGTGAACCGTGCGCTCGCCTATCTGCGGCATCTGCATGTGCAGGCCGACCTCTACTATGCGCGCGCCGTGCAGCGGCACTGGGACCTGCCGCAGCTCGACCCGGCCAATCACACCGAGGCGACTGCGGCGATGGACCGGCGCTATCTGTACGACGCGCACCGGCTCGTCGTTTCTTATCGTGCGCTGTGGGACCGCGAGGTGCCGAAGGCCGACGCCGTGCTCGCCGAGGTCATGCGGACGCAGGAGTATCCGCGCATGAAACTGTGGGAGAACCCGGTGTACCTGCGCGACGTGGCGCGTTCGCTCGTCGGTGCGTCCCTGTCCGCCGACATCGTCGAGGGCTTCGAGACGCGCGACGTGCAGCGTTTCGAAGCGGGCGTCGCCAGATTGCGCACCGTGGCGAAGATGGTCGACACGATGACGCTGCTGCTGATGCCGATCGCGTTGTCCGACTCGCATGAGCCGAAATGGGTGCAGATGAACCGCGGTGGGTACCGCTCGCGCACGCAGGCGTGGCGGCTGTACTGCGACGTCGGCGCCGATCTCGCGCTCATCGTGCTCGGCCGCATCGACCGCGGCGACGACCGCTACCGCGCCGAAGCGGCCGCTGCGCTGATGCAGCTCGACGTGCAGGCCTACTGCGAGATGACGATCCCGTTGTTCCGGCCACAGTCGCAGGACGACGACGCGGCGATGGACGCTGTTGCGGCGCAAGATACTGCCGTGGCGGTGAAGACCCCGGCGGCAACGATGGACGGTGCGTCAACGGACGGCACCGCGATGCCGGATGGCACTGCGCGTACGGACGATGTTGTGCGATCAGATGACATCGCTCGAACGGAGGATGTGGCGGCAACGGACGACGACGCGACGGCGCGTGCGGCGAGCAGGACGGCGCTCGACGAGATCGTGACTGTGCATCCGGTTGACGAACGCGAACGGGTGGACGTCGTCGCCTGACGTCCACCCGTTCATCGTGATTTCATCATGATGGTGTGCGCGTTATCGTCGCGCGTCGCGATCGCCTGTGCATCACTTGTATCACTCGCAGGCGATGCCGTCGCCGTCGCGGTCGAGCTTCGGCGCGTAGCCGGGGTCGCCGCGGTGCAGCGGCGCCTTGCCGGCGGCACGCACGGCCGCGCAGTTCTTGTAATAAACGTTCTCGTCCTGCGCAGGCGCGGGAGCGGACTCCTGCACCTCGAGCGGCGTGACGACGCCGCCGTCGCTCGGCACCTGCTGTGTCGGGCAGCTCGACAGCACGTTCTTCATCGCATCGTGCTCGCCCTGCGTCACCCATAGATCGTACTTCTTCTTGACGCCGATCTGACGCGCGACGTATTCGCAGCGGAACGACTTGTTCGCCGGCAGCCACGTCGCCGCATCGCCGTCGCTCTTCTGCTGGTTGGCCGGGCCGTCCACGGCGAGCAGATTGTACGGGTCGTTCGCGAACTGCGTGCGCGTCGCCTCGCTCAGCTGCTGCGCGCCGGTCTGCCACGCGTTGCTCAGCGCGACGACATGGTCGATCTGCACGGCCGTGCTCGTGTCCTGGCCGCGCGTGAAATTGATGCGCTTGCCGGTGTACGGGTCGTTGAGCACGCCGGTGGCGACGACGCAGTCATGCGTGTTCGCCTTGTAGGTCTTGTCGGACATGTCGCGGTTGAGGATGTCGTTGCGCGTATCGCAGCCGTTGTGATCGACGTCGCTCCACGCCGGGCCGAACTGGTCGCGCGAATAGCCGGTCTTCGGCGCGCGGCCCTTGACCGGCAGCTGCTCGAGCACGTCGAGGGCGCTGCCCTCGGGCACCTTGAGCTCCGGCTCCTCGCTCGCCTGCGCGGACGGGGACGGCTTCTCATCGGATGAGCCGTCGTCGGAGACGGACTGGTTGCGGCCCGTCTCGCTCGACGACGCCGAGCTCGACACGTCGGCGGATGACGGCGACGACATCGAGCATGCGCCGAGCGACAGCAGCAGGCCTGCGCTCGCGAACAGCGCGATGGACTTGCGGAATACGTCGATGGACATGGTCGTTCCCTTCTGGGTCATCTGATGCTTCTGATGCAACGAATATTGGCATATCGGCAGATCCGGGCGCGTGCGGCGGTCCGATCCGCGAATATGCTACCGGTGCCAGTGTAGAAGATGTCCCAAAATGTGAGGCGCGCGCGTCCACGTTCTCCATCGATTGTTCACAGGGGGGAAGGGCTCGGGTGCCGTGGGTGTGCGGTCGGGGGGTGACGGTCCGGTCTGCTGAGGAATGCCTTGCGTCCGGTTTCGTCGACCGCGTCGATGGTTCGGGACGCAAACAGGCTGGTTGGCGGGTGGGTTCGTCGACAAGCCCGACTGTCCGTCCCGTAGCGTCCGGATTCATCGACCGTGTCGACAGCTCGGCCCGCAATCGGGCTGGTTCGCGGGTGGGTTCATCGGCGGGGTCGATGGTTCGGGACGCAGCGTCCGGTTTCGTCGACCGCGTCGATGGTTCGGGACGTAAACGGGTCGGCTAGCGTCCGGGTTCGCCGGCCGCGTCGACGGTTTCGGATGCTGGCGGGGTTGTTGTGTCCAGATTTGTCGGCCATACCGACGGTTCGGGACACAAACGGGTGGCTTCGCGTCCGGGTTCGCCGGCCGCGTCGATGGTTTGGGACGATAACGGGCCGACTAGTGTCCGGGGTCGTCGATTGAGGCGACCGTTCGGGACGTCGGGGATCCTGTGCCGGTTCGGAAAACGGGTAAGGGGGCGTCCCGCACGCCGGATCCGCGCGCGGGATGCCCCCTTACCTATGCCTTCGGAGAGCTATGCCCCTACTTGCTACTTGGCGAGTTGGTTGTCAAGGCGGTGCAGGAAGGCGGCCATGTCCTGACGGTAGACGCTCGTCATGCCTTCGAAGCGCCATGTGCCGTTGGCGTTGCGATAGCCGGTCGAGATGCCCGAGCCGCCCAGCCAGCGCACGTCATCGGTGTGCGGCGTGCGGTCGGTCACGTCGGTGAAGTCGGTCTTCGGTGTGACGCCACCGTCCTTCTTGCCCAGTTTGGCGAGCCTGCGCAGGAATGCGGCCATGTCCTGGCGCACGACCGGGCTCATGCCGCGGAACGTGCTGCTGCCGTCCGCCTCCTTCCAGCCGGTGGAGATGCCGGCGTGGGCCAGCCACAGGATGTCCTCGGCGTGCGGCGTGCCACGGTTGACGTCCTTGAACGTGTTCCAATCAGCGTTGGTCGGCTTCCACGTCTTCGCGTCGCCGATGCCGCGCTTGACCGCCTCGCGACGCAGGAACGCCGCCATGTCCTGACGCACGACCGCGCTCATGCCACGGAACTCGTACCTGCCGTCGGCCATCTTCCAACCGGTCGAGATTCCGTTGTCCGCCAGCCACTGAATATCCTCATGATGCGGCGTTGACGACGACACATCACGGAACGTGATCTTGACAGGCGTCGTCTTCGCGGTCCAATGCGCATACAACGTCAGATCGCCGGTGACTGGCTTCGAGAAGTCATATTTGGTGCCGCCGTCCTTCGCCGTGTACCAGCCGTCGAAGGTATAGCCCTCACGCGTCGGCGCATCCGGCGCGCTGACCGTCTCTCCGGAGACGACCGAGATCACCGTATTGCCGGATCCCGTTGCAAACTAGTTTGTTGTAGTTTGCATGGCCTCGTTGCCGGGGCCAGCTCCAAGTCTCATGCCATTGTTTTGGCTGCTTGGTTCACGTTTCGTCGGGGTCTGCGCGGCCGGCTCGCGCCGGTCGTGTCTTGCGTCCCCTCCGCGCGCGTTTAGGGTCTCCGGGGCACTCCCGGCGACCATGATGTTGATGGCCGCGTTCAGGTCGCGGTCGATCCTCAACCCGCAGGCGTCGCAGCGATACGTTCGTTCATTGAGGGACAGTTTGGCTTTCACTGTTCCGCAGTTCGAGCACGTCTTGCTTGATGGATACCAACGGTCGACGATATGGACGGCCGCGCCGGTGCGCGCGCTTTTGTACGCGAGTTGGCGGCGCAGTTCGGCGAACCCGCAGTCCGACACGGCCCGCGCGAGCCGATGGTTCCTGACCATGCCCTCCACGTTCAGGTCTTCTATGCTGATGTCCCTGTAGGCGCGTGTGAGCATATCGGTGAGCTTGTGCAGGCCGTCACGGCGTTGGGCGGCGATGCGTGCGTGGATGCGTTGCACGCGGGCTCCGGCCTTCCGCCAACGGTTCGATCCTTTCTCACGTCGGCTCAGAGTGCGTTGCGCGCGGGCGAGTCTGCGAAGGCTTTTGCCCATGTGGCGTGGATTGGCGATGGTCGTGCCGTCGGAGAGCGCAGCGAG
>NZ_MVOG01000035.1 GCF_002286915.1 Bifidobacterium italicum
TCTTATTCACCTTGGTCGTGATAGCTTTACCAGAAATTAGCNTCTTCCCTTCCTGATAGACTTGCGAACAGGTCGGCATCGCCCAGGCTCAAGCTGGAAATTAGCTTCTTCCCTTCCTGATAGACTTGAAGCACTCCGCCATTGGATAATGACGAAGCTGGAAATTAGCTTCTTCCCTTCCTGATAGACTTGCATAACCGGACTAGCGCACTCAGGCGACGCTGGAAATTAGCTTCTTCCCTTCCTGATAGACTTGAGCTCACCGACGCCATCAAAACCGCGAAGCTGGAAATTAGCTTCTTCCCTTCCTGATAGACTTGACCAAGGTCGAAGCCAAGCTCGAAAAGCGCTGGAAATTAGCTTCTTCCCTTCCTGATAGACTTGCCTTCACAAATGGGGCGATCCACTTACGGCTGGAAATTAGCTTCTTCCCTTCCTGATAGACTTGATAGCCGCTCAGGAAGGGGAGAATTTCAACATTTCCTAGGAAACAGACAATCAGAAAACCGTCAGGACCTCTGGCGTTTCCGAGTCAGTTTCCGGCTCCTCGCTGACATATCGCAGTGCACGTGACCACTGATGATCACTGACATGCAGCACTCTCACTTTTCCTCCCGACGGCAGATTCTCCTTAATCATTTTCACCGTCGATCGATTACCCGATTGCGTAGGGGTATACCGTGCATACACTGAGAACTGCACCATTGTATACCCCATATCCAAGAGCAGATTTCGGAATACCACAGCTTCATGCCGCTGTTGTCTAGTCCCTACTGGAAGATCAAACATCACCAGACACCACATGCCGCCGCTCTCCTCATCTTTCTTCATCATCGCCTCCAAATACAGGAACCGACAACATGCGATCTTTTGACTCACAATAGATACCGAACTGTTGCGCGAATGCATCTATGGAGCTAGGAATTGTTAAACCATTCTTATCGAACTGAGTATTTACCGCATTCACCAAGTCCTTCTTCGTCTGGGGAGACAATCCGTCTTCATCGATATCCATCAAGGCCACTTGCCTATCAACAGCCGGGCGGTAGGGTTCAATCAGATCATCAGCCAGACAAAAATAGTTTGCTCGATTATGGTGGTTCACGCCAAAAGTCGGCGCCAAACCGGCAGCGCATATGGAGCGAACCACAAATCCACGCAATACTGCGTAAGCATAGTCCAACTGTGAGTTACGCCCTTCGCCGCTACCAGGGGAGCGATGAAACTTCTCTTTTTCATCAAAAAGCCATTGCCAGTATTTTCGCGCAGCCTGACCTTCCACATTGGTGGAATCGCCCGAACGCACAGTCTTGGCGAGAGCCCGAAGCTCTTCTCCACCATGACGATCGCGTAGATCAAGACAGTGAGCCTGACCACGAATCTTGGATTTGACGATTTGCGCCCATGCATTCTTACAGCGTGGCTTACTCATCTCCACCTGTGCATGATGTCGTCGTGTAACCACAGAAGCGGTATCGCTCCAACTATGGAGGGCCCCAGCAGGCACACCTCTCCAATCGCAAAGCATAACGCTAACGCCGTATTGAGCAAGTTGAAACAGTAATGCAGTAGAGCAGCTAGCTCGTTGACCAAGAAGGACAACGGCTAGCTGAGCGAGAGGAATCTCCGCTTTATTGCCCTCTGCCGGGCACACCAGCAAGCGCCCGCGAGTATACCTCAGTTTTCCTTCCAGTTGCGTGCAATCGACAACTCGCCAAGCGTTCTGCACCATAGTCCATCACCTCATTAGTCACACGACCAGCATGTCGGCATCTGGTTTTTGGAAACGAAGCGTTTCTCACCAAGGGAGTTACGACGAATCACACGCAATGCAAGTTGCGAAATCTGAGAGACCGACAATCTCCAAGAACGCGCGAAGACATTTCGCACATCATCCTCCATCGATTTGGATACATCACATATTCCGAAGATTCTATCGAGTCCTTCCTCAGCCAGCATCGCCGGACGTAGTTTCATAAGCCGAGAAGACTCAAATCCGCTGACCACCCAACGCTGCACAATCTCATCCTGCACACCCATCTGTTCCGAGAAGAAGTCTACAAATGCTCCAATCTTGTCGCTCATAGCCTCTCCGAACTTCACTTCAATCTCGTCGCCAACAACAAGATATCCTTTGTATTCAGCATGACCGTTCTGTACTGCTTCAGCGACTTTCGGATCAGCGTACCGCATGGACACCGTCTGCGGAGACAATGGATAGGCGAAGAGATCCTCATGGCGAGCACGAAGCAAATCCGTTTGGAAGACACGGATCATGCCATAGAAATATACGCGTCCTTTCTTAGTCTCCTTATAGCACTTATATATGCGTGCATGATGAATCGCATTACCAATATCGGCCGATCCACCCTGCACTTGGATTTGCGCACTTCCGCCTTCGAAGAATGGCACTGTGTCTGAAGCCGTGTAATGCCCTCCATTCACCATGATCTCACGGGCCGAATCCTCCGGAAGACCC
Source organism: Bifidobacterium italicum (assembly GCF_002286915.1). GTDB lineage: Bacteria > Actinomycetota > Actinomycetes > Actinomycetales > Bifidobacteriaceae > Bifidobacterium > Bifidobacterium italicum. Next base: position 2,480 of record NZ_MVOG01000035.1, read on the forward strand.
GTCTTTGACGAGTAATCAGGAAGCCGAGTCAATGCACAGTAAAGCGCTGGCGTAGAGGCCCTACGAATCAAATCAGCATCCATTGCACTCCTGAGAGGAATCCTCAGCAATGGTTTCACGGTTGCATCATGTGCATTTGAGTTCCCGAACGCATATCGCTGAGCATGTATGACCGGAATGCGATCGTTATCCAACGCATCGTTCAACAGGACAAGCATGGAGCGCATCGCATCCAGCCATTGCTGATATGACGCATATCCAGGATCTTGTTCCGCTGGGTAATTCTTCCATGCTGTCCGCAGGCTCTCATCTCCGGTTTCCAGCCAGGACCTTCGCATATTTGAACGAGTCTTCAACGATAATGCGGCTGCAGGCGTCATCATAGCGATGACCGCCGCATCGACAGCATGATGACGGCGATCCAATCTCGTTTTGTAGCTTGCTGCCGCAAAATGGATGTCACCCTCTATGCCAGACGCTCTTCTTCCTTCTGCGGTCAGGCTGCCTGCATACACACAGACCTTTGTCGCACCCGAACTATCGTCATTTAGATTGCCCGCATACCCATCCGAGTTGAAGTACCAGTCAATGCGACGATGCAACTCATCCGCCATCCATGCCACAGATTCAATCGATCGATTATCTATGGGATCGTCGGCCTCCGTCTGCTTGAGCCGAGTGATAACTTCAGTGCGGAATATCCGATCAGCTTTGGTGCCACCCTCGGCATTGAACATCTTCACACGTTCGATTGCCTCAGCAAGACTCACGCCGTGCTTTTGCGCGCTCTCAGTTTGCGCCCATACCGCAAAAGGTGTATTTGACTTCATTCTGTTGCAAATCTCGCATACCGCTGCAAAATTGTTACGCGTGTTCGTCGATCCGGCGCCTTTACGAGGAACAATATGGTCCATCTCACAAGTAGTGAAGGTGATATCGCAACCGCAATACAGACATACTCCGTTTTGGCGCTGAATCGCTTGAAGTCTTCGAAGATCGTAGGGACGCACTTTCTCCAGTCCGAAATGATTCCTCAGCTCTGACTCCAGCTCTTGATTCATCTGAGTTCGTTTGTCGATATATCGCTCATATTCCTTTTGTGCACGCCGAGCAGCAGGTTCGGAAGAGAAGCCATCACGGACATGCTCAATGTTAACCGCAGCCGGTTTTCCCCAGCGCTTCTGCGCATCCATGAGGAACCGACTCACCAGTTTCAATACACGGTCCACGGCAGTATTGCCTAGAGGAGCACCAATGGCGGCTTGCGGTGGACGCCAGTTGTCATCCACGCCAAAGACCATCTTACGCACCTCGTGCAAATCGTCATCGGTTTTCAGCATTCGCTCAGTCAGAACAGTCAGCGTCGGCACAGAATAGGCAGCGCGCCCGACGGGAAGATCAATGGCATCGAGCTTCGTCAATTGAGCATCATCAAGGCTTTCGATAAACTCGACCGCCTCCGCATACTCAGGTTCCTCCCGCTTCGCGTCGATATCCACAGTATTCGAAAGCAGCGCAATCATTGCTTCTTGGGCATCTTCATGGTTTTCCCACCATGCAAGGAGCGCTTTTCTGAGCTGTGTATCCTTGAGCTCAGCAATGCGCTGCAGTGAAGTCAATTGAGGAGGACGGCTGGCAATGCGTTCCTCGCCATCTGAGGTGAGAGCACCGACACCTTTTAGCGCACGACGCGAGATGCCCAGATCCTTACATACATCGACCCACACCAAGTTTTTTCAATCTTCTGAGATGCCAGCCGATTATAAACCATCTGCTTCTCATCAACTGTCAGACGGCGCAGTTCGCTACCGTCCTGGATGCGAAGATTTGTAATCATGTTGGTGATGCGATACCTTTGAAACGCCAATGATGCCTTCAGCGCCCTCGGTTCGTTCGGCGCCAGAGGATCTTTCCCGACTCTCTTTTCGGCCGATCCGCGAGGCGATTTCTGCCGGAACACCTCAAGTACCAGAGAACGCGCCACATCATCCGGAACCTGTTGCACCCGAAGAATACGCTCCAGCTCATAAGCGTTATCTTCCTGCATAAGACGGGCGGCAATCAGCCCCTCACGATGCCCGTGTTTCTTACTCTCAGATGTACGAATGCGCACTGCGGGCCCCTGGGATGAGGAAAGAACAGCATCAACAATCTGCGCAGGCGTTGCATTCTCCGGAATGTATTCTCCGCCAATCCACTCCATGGCTTTCTCGCGCAACTGTTGATACTGCTCAGACCGCGGTTCCTGCACCCCGAGCAGGGATTCATCGCGATGGTATGGATTACGCCATCCTCGATGCCGAGCAATCGTACGACACGCAATGGAAACAGCACACGCGCGCTCCTCGTCGTTGGAGATGAATTCCGTTGCCGCATGCGCCCTGATATGCCACATGTCGAATCCCTGCAGAGTACGTTCATCCACAATCGGATATCCAAGATGCCTTAGCTTCGCGTCAAGACGTTCCAAACGCGCGCGCCTGCGTCTACGCATACGCCGAGTGCGACGTGCAATCCCCGCCTGCAGCCTACGCGATTCACCTGTCTTTTTACTATTCGGATCCACACCACCATCATGGATAGCACTCATGGCTTTAAGAATTCGCACAGGCATGCCATCTACATCTATTTCCACCGCTGCAAATCCAACCGACTTCAATCCAACATCGATGCCGATGGTATAATTCCGAGGCGTCATCACCACTCCTTCATCAGCCAACCTTCAGATGCATCACATAGCTGCATCGCTCTAACTCATAGTTCCAGATACACTAAAAAAACGCAAATCATTGACTAGGTGTGTCGGAAATCGAGGCATATAGGCCAAAAGTTATTGCTTAAGATCCTCGTTTGCCTTGCGGCTGTAGGCGCGTCGGCATGTTGGAATTCCCGTGTGGAATTTCACGCCCCGTCCTTCCTCTCGTCACGGTTGCATGGAGGCATGAGAACGCAATCGTCGAGGGCGAGGATCTGCGAGATGTGCGGCTCGCCGATGAAGGAAAACGGACACGACCGATTCGGCTCGCAGCGGTGGATGTGCACCGCCTGCGACGCCACGCGAGGGGTGCGCTATTACCGGCGTCAGGGCCGCGCTGAGCTCGACGCGCTCCTCGCATGGCTGCTCGGTTCGGCGCCCCAGCCACTACCCGAACAGCGCCGACCAGAAGGCTAAAGCAATAACTTTTTGGCCTATATACCAAAATAAGTAGGCATATAGGTCATTTTGTGTTGATTATGTTGCGGGTTTGTCCTTGTGGCAGTAGGCGTGTCGGGGTGTCATTTACGGGTCTGGCGTAAATAGCCGCGTTTCGTACCGGTTCGAGGCCGTTGGATTGTGTCATGAGAACACGATCGAAACGAGCCCGCAAATGCCCGATCTGTCGTCTGCCGATGCGCAAGAACGGCCATGACCGCACCGGTCGTCAACGCTGGCAGTGCGACGCCTGCAGGGCGACCACGACCGCCACCGTACGCTCGAGGAGCCGCGAGTCCGTGCTGCGCCTATTCCTCGACTGGCTTCGAGGCCTCCCCACAGCGGCGGCTGGAATGCGACGCGCGCACTTTCCGCCGCCGCAGCGCATGGTGCTGGGACCTGTCGCCGCGCATCATCCCCGACGGCGTGGTGCATCACGTGGTCGTGGCCGACGGCACCTACATGAACGGCTGGTGCCTGCTGACCGCGATCGACGCCAACGGCGGCGAGGTGCTCGCCTGGCAATGGTGCGAAC
>NZ_MVOG01000036.1 GCF_002286915.1 Bifidobacterium italicum
CGCCGGCTACGACGTGAACGTCAACGGCCAGATCGACGAGCTGCNCGAGCAGATCGAGAAGATCAAGTACCCGCCCCCCCCGACGGGCGTCATNCGNAAGGGCGGGCGGACCGTTTCGAAACGGTCCGCCCGCCTTTGCGCGTCGTCCGCGACGGTTCAGACGGCGGTGCCGTTCTGGTCGAGGTTCGGGTTGTTCTTCGGATCGCCGGCCGTGAAGAACAGGCTCAGGACGCCCGCGGCGAAGCAGGCGGAGACAGTGATGATCGACCACAGCGGATGCTGCGGAAGCCACATGACGACGAAGAACATGATCGCCGAGACGACGATGATGACCCAGCTGGCCACGCGGAACCACTGGCGCACCGAATGCGGCGCGCGGATGACCTGCGGCGGGTCGAAGTCGTTGGGGTCGGTGTCCATCGCGACCTCCTCGGCATGCTCGAGCTCGCTGCTCGTCGGCTTCCACGGGCCGCTCTTGCCTTCCTTGAGGCGGCGGGACTTCTCCTGCAGCTGGTATTCGTCGATCATGCCCGAACGCGCGCGACCCTTCGTCGCGTCGTACTGGTCCGGCACGCCCCTCTTCCTCTGCGCGCGACGCTCCGCACGGTTTGCCATCGTTGCTCCTTTCGCAAGACACGTTGCCCACGCCGCTGCCGGCGTGCTCACCGTCCTCTACTGTACTGCAACCCGCGGCATGCGGGCGGCGGGTTGCGCCCATCGCCGCAAGGCGACGCCCCGCCCGCCGTACGCACGACGGCCGGGGCGGCTCCCCTCGCATGTGCGACGGGAGCCGCCCCGGATCCGAAGGTCCTTCGCGCGCGTCAGCGCCGCGGCAGCGACATCGGCCGCTGCGAGGCGACGATCGGCGCCGGCAGCTCGGTCGGCTCGCCGGTGAGGTAGGCGTCGACGGCGGCCGCGCATGAACGGCCCTCGGCGATCGCCCAGACGACGAGGCTCTGGCCGCGTCCGGCGTCGCCGCACGAGAACACGCCCTCCTGCGAGGTGTGGAAGGCGTCGTCGCGCGCCACGTTGCCGCGCGCGTCGAGGTCGCATGGCAGCTGCTCGCTCAGCGTCGCCGTGTCCGGATGCAGGAAGCCGACCGAGATGAGCACGAGGTCGGCGGGGATGACGCGTTCGGTGCCCGGTTGGCGGGTGAACGGCCCGTCCTCGCCCGGCGCGACGGTCACGACCTTCAAGCCGGTCACATGGCCCTGCTCGTCGGCGACGAAGCCCTCGGTGCGCGCCGCGTGCTCGTAGGTGATCTTCGTGCCGTCCTCCTCGCCGACGAAGCCGACGGAGTCCGTGTTGTACACGTACTCGCCGCCCTCCTCCATCGACGACGTCTTCTGGTAGAGGCGCGCGAAGGTCGGCCACGGCTGGTTGTCGGGACGCGACGACGGCTCCTGCGGCATGATCTGCAGGACCGTGACGTCCTTCGCGCCCTGGCGGATCGACGTGCCCAGGCAGTCCGATCCGGTGTCGCCGCCGCCGATGATGACGACGTGCTTGTCCTTGGCCGTGATGCCGTGCACCGGCTCCTTGCCGTAGACGCGGCGCGTCGCGTCAGGCAGGAAGTCCATCGCGAAGTGGATGCCGTCCATCTCGCGGCCCGGGATGTTCATGTCGCGCGGCACCGTCGAGCCGATCGCGACGACGACCGCGTCGTAGCGCGAGCGCAGGTCGTCCCAGGTGATGTCGCGGCCGATCTCGGTGTTCGTGCGGAAGCGCGTGCCCTCGGCCTTCATCTGCTCGACGCGGCGGTCGAGGATGCGCTTGTCGAGCTTGAAGTTCGGGATGCCGTAGCGCATCAGGCCGCCGACCTCGTCGTCGCGTTCGTAGACGACGACGGTGTGGCCTGCGCGCGTCAGCTGCTGCGCGCAGGCGAGGCCGGCCGGGCCGGAGCCGACGACGGCGACGGTCTGCGAGCTCAGCCGCGCCGGCGGCAGCGGCTTGACGTAGTCGAGCTCCCAGGCCTGGTCGATGATCGTCACCTCGTCGTTCTTGATCATCGTCGGGGGCTGGTGGATGCCGAGCACGCACGCCGATTCGCACAGCGCCGGGCAGATGCGTCCGGTGACCTCCGGGAAGTTGTTCGTCATCGACAGGCGATTGTACGCCTCCTCCCACTTGCCCTGGCGCACGAGGTCGTTCCATTCGGGGATGAGGTTGCCCAACGGGCATCCGGACATGCAGAACGGCGTGCCGCAGTCCATGCAGCGGGCCGCCTGCTCCCGGGTCCAGTCCTGCAGGCCGTTCTCGGCGTGCACGTCGAACCAGTCCCTGATGCGTTCTTCGACGGGGCGTTCGGCCAGCTCCCTGCGGGTGCGGACCTTGAGGAATCCACGTGGGTCTGCCATGTCAGCGCGCTCCTTCCATAACCTGCTCGTACGTCTGCTCCCAGACGCCGGGCTCATTGAAATCGATGTCCTCGGCCTTCGCCCGCTCCATCGCGCGGGTCATCGCGACGAACTGCCTGGGCACCATGTGCGTGAAGCGGTCGCGCGCATGCTCCCAGTCGTCGAGCAGGCTCTGCGCGAAGCGCGAGCCGGTGCGTGCGGCATGCTGCTCGACGAGGCCGCGCACATGCGCCGCCGTTTCGTCGTCGAGCCGCTCGAACAGCAACGCGCCGTTCGCCGAGGCCGGGTTGACCTTGTCCATGTCCAGGTCGAGGACGTAGACGTGGCCGCCGGAGAAGCCGGCGCCGAGGTTGCGGCCGGTGGGGCCGAGGATGACGACCTCGCCGCCGGTCATGTACTCGCAGCCGTGGTCGCCGACGCCCTCGACGACGAAGGTCGCTCCGCCGTTGCGCACGCCGAAGCGTTCGCCCGCGCGGCCGGCGACGAACATCGCGCCGGAGGTCGCGCCGAAGCCAAGGACGTTGCCGGCGATGACGTTCTCGTGCGGGTCGTAGGTGACGTCCTGCGGCGCCGCGATCGAGATGCGGCCGCCCGACAGGCCCTTGCCGGCGTAGTCGTTGACCTCCCCGACGATGTGCAGCGTCTCGCCGCGCGGGATGAATGCGCCGATCGACTGGCCGCCGGTGCCTTCGAGCTCGAGTTCGACCGTGTCGTCCGGCAGGCCCTCCTCGCCGTAGCGGCGCGTGATCTCGTAGCCGAGCATCGTGCCGAGCGTGCGGTTGACGTTGCGGATCCCCTTGGCGATCGTGACGTGCTCGCCGCGTTCGAGCGCCGGCTCGGCGAGGGCGATGAGCTCGTTGTCGAGCGCCTTGTCGAGCTCGTGGTTCTGCTCGATCGTCCTGTGCAGGATCGTGCCGGGGACCGGGCCCGGTTGCATGAGCACGTTGCCCAGGTCGATTCCCTCGGACTTCCAGCGCCTGATCGCCTCGTCCTGGTCGAGGCACTCGACGTGGCCGACGGCCTCCTCGAGCGTGCGGAAGCCCAGCTCGGCGAGCAGCTCGCGCACCTCCTCGGCGATGAACATCATGAAGTTGACGACGTGCTCGGGCTTGCCTGTGTAGCGCGCGCGCAGCTCCGGGTCCTGGGTCGCGATGCCCTGCGGGCAGGTGTTCTTCTGGCAGGCGCGCATCATGACGCAGCCTTCGACCATGAGCGCCGTCGTCGCGAAGCCGAACTCCTCGGCGCCCAGCAGCGCGGCCACGACGACGTCGCGGCCGGTCTTGAGCTCGCCGTCGCACTGCACGGTGATGCGCGAACGCAGGCCGTTGAGCACGAGCGTCTGCTGCGTCTCGGACAGGCCGATCTCCCATGGCGTGCCGGCGTGGCGGATCGCGTTGAGCGGGGCCGCGCCGGTGCCGCCGTCGTAGCCCGAGATGAGCACGACGTCGGCGTGGCACTTGGCGACGCCGGCGGCGATTGTGCCGACGCCGAACTCGGAGACGAGCTTGACGTGGATGCGCGCCTTCGGGTTGGACATCTTCGCGTCGTTGATCAGCTGCTTGAGGTCCTCGATCGAGTAGATGTCATGGTGCGGCGGCGGCGAGATGAGCTCGACGCCCGGCGTCGCGTGGCGCACCTTGGCGATCCACGGCGGCACCTTCGCGCCCGGCAGGTGGCCTCCCTCGCCCGGCTTGGCGCCCTGGGCGAGCTTGATCTGCAGATCGGTGGCGTGCACGAGGTAGTCGCTCGTCACGCCGAAGCGCGCCGAGGCGATCTGCTTGATCTTGCTGCACAGCATCGGGTCGTTGAGGCGTTCGACCGATTCGCCGCCCTCGCCGGAGTTCGAGCGCGCGCCGATCGAGTTCATCGCGATCGCGAGCGTCTCGTGCGCCTCCTTCGAGATCGAGCCGTAGCTCATCGCGCCGGTCGAGAAGCGCTTGACGATCTCGCTCGCCGGCTCCACCTCGTCGATCGGCACGGGCTTGCGCGCGTGGTTGAACTTCATCAGGCCGCGCAGCGTCATGATCCGGTTCGACGTGTCGTTGATGTGCGCCGAGTAGCGCTTGAACATCGCGTAGTCGCCGCGCTGCGTCGACTGCTGCAGCAGGAAGATGGCCTCGGGGTCGTTGAGGTGCTCCTCGCCGGTGCGGCGCCACTTGTACTCGCCGCCGGTGCGCAGCGTGCGGTGCGGCGTGGCCGTCCACTGGTTCGGGTAGGCGACGCGGTGGCGGATCGCCACCTCCTCGGCGAGGTCGTCGAGGCCGCAGCCGCCGACGCGCGAGACGGTGCCGGTGAAGTAGGCGTCGATGACCTCCTGGTTGAGGCCGACGGCCTCGAACAGCTGGGCGCCGCGGTAGCTCATGATCGTCGAGACGCCCATCTTGCTCATGATCTTGAGCACGCCGGTCGACAGCGCGTTCCTGACGTTCGTCACGGCCGTGGCGGCGTCGACCTCGAGGAAGCCGGTGCGCGCGAGCTCCTCGACCGATTCGAAGGCGAGGTAGGGGTTGACGCAGGCGGCGCCGTAGGCGATGAGCAGCGCGACGTGGTGGATCTCGCGCACGTCGCCGGCCTCGACGACCATCGAGACCTGCGTGCGCGTCTTGCGGCGCAGCAGGTGGTGCTGCACGGCCGACGTGAGCAGCAGCGACGGGATCGGCGCCATCATATGGTTCGAGTCACGGTCCGACAGGATCAGGAAGTTGCTGCCGTCCTCGATCGCGCGGTCGACCTCGTCGAAGATCTCGTCGAGGCGTCCCTTGAGCGCCTCGCCGCCGCCGGTCACCTGGTACAGGCCCTTGATGACGGCCGGCTTGTAGTAGCCGTCGAGCTGGCGGGCGCGGTCGACGTTCTTGAGCTGCGCCATCTCGTCGGAGTCGATGACGGGCTGTTCGATGAGGATCTTCTTCGCGTGCGTCGCGCAGTCCTCGAGCAGGTTCGGCTCGGGGCCGATCGCCGATTCGATCGACGTGACGATCTTCTCGCGCTCCCAGTCGAGCGGCGGGTTCGTGACCTGGGCGAACTTCTGCGTGAAGTAGTCGAAGAGCATGCGGCTGCGTCCCGAGAGCACGGACAGCGGGATGTCGGTGCCCATCGAGCCGAGCGGCTCCTTGCCGGTGTCCGCCATCGGCTTGAGCACCATCTTGAGCTCCTCCTGCGTGTAGCCGAAGGCGCGCTGGCGGCGGTGCACCGACTGGTCGGAGTAGTTCACGTGCTCGCGTTGCGGCAGCTGGGCCATGTTCACGGTGTTGCCCTCGACCCATGCGCGGTACGGGTGCTGTGCGGCGAGCTCGCGCTTGATCTCGTCGTCCTCGACGATGCGGCCGGCGGCCGTGTCGACGAGGAACATCCTGCCCGGTTCGAGGCGCCCCTTGCGCACGATGCGCGAGTCGTCGACCTGCGGCAGCACGCCGGCTTCGGAGGCGAGCACGACGTAGCCGTCGTCGGTGACCTGCCAGCGGCCGGGGCGGAAGCCGTTGCGGTCGAGCAGCGCGCCGACCTGCACGCCGTCGGTGAACACGAGGTCGGCGGGGCCGTCCCACGGCTCGATGAGCGCGTTGTTGTACTCGTAGAAGGCGCGCACGTCGGGGTCGAGCTCCTTGTTCTTCTCCCATGCCGGCGGCACCATCATCAGGATCGCGTGCGGCAGCGAACGGCCGGCGAGGTTGAGCAGCTCGAGGACCTCGTCGAAGGTGCCCGAATCCGAATAGCCGGGAGTCAGGATCGGCAGCAGGTCGTCCATGTCGCCGAGCAGCTCGGACTTCAGGCGCCCCTGACGCGCCGAGAACCAGTTGCGGTTGCCCTGGATCGTGTTGATCTCGCCGTTGTGGGCGATCAGGCGGAAGGGCTGGGCGAGCGGCCACGACGGGAACGTGTTCGTCGAGAAGCGCGAATGGACGATCGCGATCGTCGTCTTCATGCGCTCGTCGGACAGGTCCGGGAAGAACGGCTTGAGCTGCATCGTCGTGAGCATGCCCTTGTAGGTGAGCGTGCGCGCCGACAGCGACGCGAAGTAGATGCCGACCTCGTGCTCGGCGCGCTTGCGCACATGGTAGACGCGCCGGTCGAGCTCGATGCCGGCGAGCTCGCGGCGCGGATCGGCGAGCACGAGCGTCTTGAAGGACGGCATGCTGGCGAGCGCCTGCAGGCCCAGACCGTTGGGGTCGGTCGGCACGACGCGCCATGCGAGGACCTCGAGCCCCTCCTCGGCGGCGATCTTCGCGATCGCCTGCTCCTGGCGCCCGCAGGCGGCGGTGTCGCGGTCGAGGAACGCGATGCCGGCCGCGTACCGGCCCGCCTCGGGCAGTTCGGCGTCGATCGTCGCGCGCATGAACTCGTCGGGCATCGCCATGAGGATGCCGGCGCCGTCGCCGGTGTTCTCCTCGGCGCCCACGGCGCCGCGGTGGTTGAGGTTGACGAGCACCTCGATGGCGTCGTCGACGATCCTGCGTTCTGCCCTGCCGTTGAGGGTGGTGACCATGCCCACGCCGCAGGCGTCATGCTCGCTGCCGGGGTCGTACATGCCTTCCGGACGACGGATCGTCAAATCAAGCGGGGTTCCAAACGTCACCGCAATCACCTCTCTAGTCACAGGGGACGCCCATCCCCTATCGCACGGTTGTCAGCCAAGATTACCGTCGCCGCGCATGGGGGACGGCCTCGCGACCGTATCGCGGAGCGGGCGCGTCCATCCAGCGGGACCGCGCGCGCCGGGCACAGCGGACGCGGTCGGGCAATCCGGCCTTTCGCATTCTATTGGGCGCAATATTTCGGAAGTATGACGAGCGCGCCGGCCGCGGTGAAAAAAGTCACATAGTGAGACGCTTCCCTACAGCAGTGCGTCGAACAGCCGCTCGATGACGGCGTCGTTGAGCAGGCGGCCGCGTCGCGTCGCCACGAGACGGCCGCCTCGTGCGCGCTCGACGAGCCCCTCGTGCACGAGCTCGTCGGCGACGGCGGAGGCGTCGTGTCCGCTAACGCGTTCGATCTCCGCAAGGTCGAGCCCTTCGCGCAGGCGCATGCCGAGCATGACGCGCTCCTCGACGTCCTCGTCGGCGCCGATCCGCTCGCTGTCCGCCCACGGCACGTCGCCGAGGCGCACCCGCTGCGCCCACGCGCGCGGATGGAGCAGGTCCCATGCGCGCAGCGAGCGCGCCGGTCCGTCGCCGGCCGGCAGCGTGTAGTGACTGTGGGCGCCGGGGCCGACGCCGGCCCAGTCGACGTTCCTCCAGTAGCCGAGGTTGTGCCGGCTCTCATGGCCGGGCCGCGCCCAGTTCGAGATCTCGTACCATCGCAGCCCCGCGGCCGCGCACATGTCGTCGACGATCTCGTACTTGGCGGCCTCGTCGTCGTCGTCCGGCGCCGCCAGTTCGCCGGCGGCGATGCGCCGCCCCATCTTCGTGCGCGCCTCGACGGTGAGCGCGTAGGCGGACAGGTGGTCGACGCCCAGCGCAAGCGCGGTCCGGACGCTCGCGCGCCAATCGTCGAGGCTTTCGCCGGGCGCGCCGTAGATGAGGTCGACGCTCGTCTCGAGGCCGGCCCCCCGCGCCGCGCGCACGCCTTCGGCGACGTTGCGGGGCGTGTGCGTGCGGTCGAGCGTGCGCAGCACATGCGGGACCGCCGACTGCATGCCGAAGGAGATGCGTGTGAAGCCGCCGTCGGCGAGCGCGCCGATCGAGTCGGCGTCAACGGTGTCCGGGTTCGCCTCGGTCGTGATCTCGGCGCCGTCCTCGATGCCCCACAGCTCGCCGATCGTCTCGACGATCGCGATCAGGTCGCGCGGCGGCAGCACGGTGGGCGTGCCGCCGCCGAAGAAGACGCTCGAGACGGCCGGCTCGTCGATGCCGTGCCCGAGCTGCCAGCGGCGCAGCAGGCGCAGCTCGGCGATCGCCGTCGACGCGTAGTCGCCGCGCGAGGCGCCGGGCCCCATGTCCGGCGCCGTGTAGGTGTTGAAATCGCAGTAGCCGCAGCGTCGCAGGCAGAACGGCACATGCACGTAGACCTCGTAAGTCATCTCGGTCCTCCGCCGCCGCGTTCAGCCTTCGGTCTTCTGGGCGGCGCGGATCTTGTCCTTCGTGTCGCGGTCGTTGCCGGTCTCGCCGGTCGCCAGCGCGGCGACGAAGGCCTCCTGCGGCACCTCGACGTGGCCGAGCATCTTCATGCGCTTCTTGCCGGCCTTCTGCTTCTCGAGCAGCTTCCGCTTGCGGGTGATGTCGCCGCCGTAGCACTTGGCGAGCACGTCCTTGCGCAGCGCGCGTATCGTCTCGCGCGCGATGATGCGCGAGCCGATCGCGGCCTGGATCGGGATCTCGAACTGCTGGCGCGGGATGAGCTCGCGCAGCTTCTTCGTCATCATGACGCCGTAGCTGTACGCCTTGTCGCGGTGCACGATCGCCGAGAACGCGTCCACCTTCTCGCCCTGGATGAGGATGTCGACCTTGACGAGGTCGGCGGCCTGCTCGCCGTCCTCGTGGTAGTCGAGCGACGCGTAGCCCTTCGTGCGGCTCTTGAGCTGGTCGAAGAAGTCGAAGACGATCTCGGCGAGCGGGATGCGGTAGTGCATCTCGACGCGGTCGGCGGAGATGTACTCCATCGTGCCCATGACGCCGCGGTGGTCCTGGCACAGCTCCATGACGGCGCCGATGAACTCCTTGGGGGTGATGATGTCGGCCGCCACGACCGGCTCGACGATCCTCTTGATCTTGCCCTCGGGGAACTCGCTCGGGTTGGTGACGCGGTGCACGGTGCCGTCCTCGCTCGTCACCTCGTACGGCACGTTCGGCGCCGTCGAGATCAGGTCGAGGCCGAATTCGCGGCTGAGGCGCTCGGAGACGATCTCCATGTGCAGCAGTCCGAGGAAGCCGCAGCGGAAGCCGAAGCCGAGCGCGACCGAGGTCTCCGGCTCGTAGACGAGCGCGGCGTCGTTGAGCTTGAGCTTGTCGAGCGCCTCGCGCAGCTCCGGGAACTGCGCGTTGTCGATCGGGAACAGGCCCGCGTACACCATCGGCTGCGGATCGCGGTAGCCGGGCAGCGCCTCGGACGCCGGATGCGCGGCCGACGTGATCGTGTCGCCGACCTTCGACTGGCTCACGTCCTTCGCGCCGGTGATGACGTAGCCGACCTCGCCGGCGCCGAGCGCGCGCGTCGGCATCATGTCCGGGCTGATGACGCCGATCTCGATCGGGTCGTAGGTCGTGCCCACGCCCATCATGTGCAGCTTCTCGCGCGAGCGCAGCTCGCCGTCGACCATGCGGATGTAGGTGACGATACCGCGGTAGGAGTCGTAGACGGAGTCGAAGATGAGCGCGCGGGCGTCGCCGTCCGGGTCGCCCGACGGCGCCGGCACGTCGACGACGATGCGGTCGAGCAGCTCGCGCACGCCCTCGCCGGTCTTGCCCGACACGCGCAGCACGTCGGACGGGTCGCAGCCGATGAGGCCGGCGATCTCCTCGGCGTGCTTGTCCGGCTCAGCGCTCGGCAGGTCGATCTTGTTGAGCACCGGGATGATCGTCAGATCGTGGTCGATCGCCATGTACAGGTTGGAGAGCGTCTGCGCCTCGATGCCCTGCGTGGCGTCGACGAGCAGCACGGCGCCCTCGCATGCGGCGAGCGCGCGGGAGACCTCGTAGGTGAAGTCGACGTGGCCCGGGGTGTCGATCATGCCGAGCGTGTACTCCTGGCCGTCGTAGGTCCACGGCACGCGCACGGCCTGGGACTTGATCGTGATGCCGCGTTCCTGCTCGATGTCCATGCGGTCGAGGAAGCGGTCGCGCATCTCGCGCTCGGGGACGATGCCGCTGAGCTGAAGGATGCGGTCCGCGACCGTCGACTTGCCGTGGTCGATGTGCGCGATGATGCAGAAATTGCGGATCGCCGACTGATCGGTGAAACCGGGCTGATTGTGATGCTGGCTCAAGCCGCCCTCCTGTTGTACGATATCCGCGACCATTCTAGCGGCAGCGCACGGCAAACGGCCCCGCGCGCCGCATGCGACTTTATCCGCGGTGCATGGTATGCTTCACTTCCGTATGTCCTTATAGAAACCGTTGTTTGGAGAATACATAGTGGCAAACATCAAGTCGCAGAAGAAGCGCGTCCTCACCAACGAGAAGGCGCACAGGCGCAACGTCGCGGTCAAGTCCGCGATCAAGACCGCGATCCGTCACACGCGCGAGGCCATCGCCTCCGGTGACAAGGCCGCCGCCGAGGCCGCCTTCCAGATCGCCGGCCGCAAGCTCGACCAGGCGGCCAGCAAGGGCGTCATCCACAAGAACCAGGCCGCGAACCGCAAGTCCGGTCTGGCGCTGAAGATCAACGCGATGTGATCCGATATCACGCTTGACGAGGGGCCCGGATGGAGCGATCCATCCGGGCCCCTCTCGCATTCCCGGCGGTCGGCGGCCGCGAGTCGGACGGCCGTCAACCGTCCTGCCGGTCGTCCGACTCCGTTCCTGCCGCGGCCGGCCCATCGGCGTGGTCCTCCCCCGGCCGCGCACCGGTGACGCGCGTGCGCGCGTCACTGGTGCGATGGTGGATGCGCCGTTCGAGCAGAACACGCGGCAGATGCGCCTTCGCGCGCGGCACGGCCCGCGGCAGCTGCCAGTCGAAGCGCACCGAGCCGAGCCGCAGCAGCACGACGACGATGACGATCGCCACATCGAGCGCCATCGCGACGCGTTCGGAGATCATGCCGCGCGCCCGCCAACGCCACACCGGCACCGTGAGCATGCTGCCGATGACGGCGGGCATGATGTACCAGTGCCGGTCGCGGATGACCATCGGCACCTCGTTGAGCAGGATGTCGCGGATCATGCCGCCGCCCATCGCCGTGAACGTGCCGAGGAAGACGGCCGTCATGCCGCTCGTGTTGTACAGCAGCCCCTTGCTCGCGCCGTTGACGGCGAACAAGCCGAGCGCGAGCGCGTCGATCGTCAGCATCGACCATTTGAGTCGGTCGACCTCCGGATGGATGATCGCGACCGTGCAGCCGGCGAGCAGCGCCGTGAGCACCGAGACGCGGTCGGAGATGCCGACCGGCGGCACTGCGCCGAGCAGCACGTCGCGGATGATGCCGCCGCCGAGCGCCGTGAGCCATGCGGTGATGATGATCGTGAAGACGTCGTAGCCCTTGCGGATCGCGGCGAGTCCCCCCGCCATGCCGCAGCAGAAGATGGCGAGGTACTCGACGCCCCGGAAGAACGGCGAGCTCTGCAGCACGACCTCCATCGCGTCTCCTTTCCCGCGCGCCGGCGCGAAGGCATGTCCGGCGCGGATCCCACCCATTGTACGTGCGTCCGCGTCCCCTACGCGCACGGCGTCATCGGCGCCGGCGGGGATGCGAAACGGGGCGGGCATCGCGATGATGCCCGCCCCGTCACTACGATTCAACGGGAAGCGCTCAGCACACCTTCCACATCCAGTCGTGCGGGTCCTCGATCTCCCCCAGCTGGATGCCGAGCAGCTGGTTGCGGATCGCCATCGTCAGCTCGCCCGGTTCGCCGTCGCCGACGGTGACGTCGAACTTCTCGGACTTGAAGCGGCCGATCGGCGTGACGATCGCGGCGGTGCCGCAGGCGAAGACCTCGGTGACCTCGCCGGAGCGGATCTCGTCGAGCAGCTGCTCGAGCACGATCATCGTCTCGACGACGTCATGGCCGTCGTCCTCGAGCAGCTGGATGATCGAACGGCGCGTGACGCCCGGCAGGATGTTGCCGGTCAGGCTCGGCGTCTCGACATGGCCGTCCTTGTGGACGACCATCATGTTCATGCCGCCGAGCTCCTCGAGATAGGTCTTCGTGGCCGCGTCCACGAAGCACACCTGCTCGCAGCCCTCGGCGATGCCGCGGTACTCGCCGAGCAGCGAAGCGGCGTAGTTGCCGCCGCACTTGGCGAAGCCGGTGCCGCCGGGGCCGGTACGGAACCACTTGTCCTCGACCCAGATGCTCACCGGCTTGACGCCGCCGGCGAAGTACGGGCCGGACGGCGACGCGATGACGCAGTACTCGACCTCCTCGGGGGCGCGCACGCCGAGGAAGGCCTCGGACGCGAAGATGAACGGACGCAGGTACAGCGTGTACTCGCGGCGCGCCGGGACCCACCGGACGTCCTTCTCGACGAGCGCGGCGCACGAGCCGAGGAAGTCCTCGACCGAGACCTCGGGCAGGTACAGGCGCTTCGCGGAGTTCTGCAGGCGCTCGGCGTTCGCATCCGGGCGGAACAGCCAGGTGGAGCCGTCGGCGTGACGGTAGGCCTTGAGGCCCTCGAAGACCTCCTGCGCGTAATGCAGCACCGACGCGCCCGGATCGAGCTTGAGCGGCGCGTACGGCTCGATGCGGCGGTCGGACCAGCCTTCGCCCTTCGTCCACGTCATGTGGGCCATGCTGTCCGAGAAGACCTGGCCGAAGGCCGGCTTGTCGATGAGCTCCTCGCGCTTGGCGTCCGAGGCCGGGTTCGGGTTCGGCAGGACGGTGAAGCGTTCGCCGAGGGAATCGATGTACGCGGGATCGTGATGGGATTCATTGGTCATGGTGATGCTTCTTTGGGTGTGTCGTGAAAAATCGAAATCGTAGTGGTTGTCCATGAGCGCTTTTGGCGCCGACATGCTTCACTCTTGCACAACCCCATGTCCAACGCGTTTCGCGCGTTCACATACTGGCCATCGCGCCCGGGGACGGCGACGCCCGCCCCGGGGGCCGGGGCGGGCGTCGCGATGGGTCCGGGAGGCGCGTACGCGCCGCGGCGGAAGGTCAGGCGGCCGGGTTCGACTCATCGATGGCCGGGACATTCTCCTCCTGCTCCTCGGTGACCTCGGTCAGCGGCGCGTCCTGCGGCACCTCGACGGTGACGACGGACTCGTCGAGGTCCTCCATGTCGAGCTCGACGCCCTCGGGCAGCGCGAGGTCCTTGAGGAAGACCTTGTCGCCGTCGGCGAGGCCGTCGACGGTCACGACGATGCGCTCCGGCAGGTTGCTGACGTCGGCGCGGACCTTGAGCTCCTGGATGTCGACGAACGCGACGGCGGCGCCCTTCGGGGTGCCCTCGACGAAGACCGGCACCTCGACGTCGATCTTCTCGCCGGCCTTGACCTCGTAGAAGTCGATGTGCTCGACGATGCGCTTGACCGGGTTGCGCTGGACGTCCTTGACGACCGCGAGCTTGCTGTCCTCGCCGTACTTGACGGTGATCAGGGCGTTCGTGTGGCGCAGCGCGAGCGTCGTCTCCTTCATCGGGAGCTTGACGTAGACCGGCTGGTCGCCGCCGGCGTAGATCGTCGCCGGGATCTGCTGCGCGGCGCGCATGCGGCGCGACGGGCCCTTGCCGAACTCGGTGCGCGGTTCACCTTCGAGGACGATGGTGGTGTTTGCCATGATGATTCTCCTTTATGCTCCGTCTTCGGCGCATCAACGAGCCGAAGACGCGCGGGGAGCGTCTTCGTGCCGAGTCGATAACGGAAGGCGCATAGGCCTTCCCTCGCCAAAGCAACGTTTCGAGGATAGGCGCCGGAGTGGACAACGCGCGGCGCGTTCCCCCTGCGCATGGACGGGGTCCGGCCGGCCCCGGCCGGCCCGCGTCCATGTACAATGTGCTGCAGTCGATCGGATACGTCGCATATCATCCGAGGAATCGAGGGAACGCCGGTCATGTCATCGTCATCGCCGTC
>NZ_MVOG01000037.1 GCF_002286915.1 Bifidobacterium italicum
CATGCGGACACGGCATGTGCGGCTCCGACGCGGCGGCCGTCAACGGCACGCCGACGCTGCTGTGCAAGGCGAGGATCGCCGACTGGGCGCAGCCCGAGCGCACCGTCGACGCCGAAGGCTTCCGGCGCACCGGCTCCGAGGCGGGTGAACCGGACGGCGCCGACGGGCTCGGCGTCATCGAGCTCGCGCCGCTGCCCGGATTCGCCGTCGACCGCGACCTCATCGCCGACATCGACCCGATGCTCGAGCAGATCAAACGGCTCAAGCCGTATCTGATCGCCGACGGCGTGCTCGCGACGACCGAGGACGGCAAGGTCGACGTGCTCGAATACCTGCAGAGCCCCGAGCAGCTCGCGAAGTACGAGACGCTGACGACCTGCATCGTCTGCGGCGCCTGCGAGGGCGCATGCCCGGTGTACGCCGGCGGCGAGGCGTTCGTCGGACCGGCCGCGCTGATCAACCAGGCCAGATTCATCGACGATTCCCGCGACGAGGCCACCCGCGAGCGGCTCGAGGCGATCGACACGGCGGACGGCATCCAAGCCTGCCAGTCGGTGCGCGCCTGCTCGCGCGAATGCCCGGTGGGCATCGACGTCGGCGAGCAGATCTGGCAGCTCATCGCACAGGTCAAGGAACGTGAGGCGTAACGCGGCGATGATGGACAAACGCACATACGACAACCACGCCAAGGCATGGGTCTGCATCGAGGACCACGAGTCGGCGAGGGAACCGCAGCTCGTGCGCCGGGCGCGCGAGCTGGCGACGCGGGCCGACCTCGCGCCGTGCCCCGCCTCGGAGGGCTTCCTGCTCAGCGCCTTCGCGCAGATGACGAAGGCCACGTCCGCGATCGTCGTCGGCACCGGCTCGCTCGTCGAGTCCGCGCAGCTCGTCGAGGGCCTCGCCGGCGCCGGCAAGCTCACCGCCGTCGACTCATCCGCCGCCGGCGTCGCGGCGATCCGCGCGTTCTTCTCCGGCATCGACGATACGACGCGCACGACGCTGCGCGCCGTCAACGCCGCGCCCTCCGTCTTCCTCCAGCGGCTCAACGGCAACGACTACGACCTCATCGTCGTGTCCGGCGACGCCTCGAACTACATGCCGGTGTTCGAGCAGGCACCGCGTCTGCTGCGCCGCGGCGGCGCCGTCGTGTTCACCGACGCGCTCGCGATGCGTGCGCCGCATGCCAAGGGCGGCCTAACGAACCCGGCCGACCGCGGCGAGAAGGCGGTGCTCATGCGCGAACTGCTCGAGCGCATCGAGGACGACGAACGCTTCGTCAGCGCGATGACGCCGACCGGCGACGGCGTGCTCATCGCCGTGCTGCGCTGACGCATATGGCGGCGCCCCGCGGTTCGGTTTGAACCGTGCTGCGCCGCCATATGCGTCCGCGCGCGTCAGCCGATTTGCGACGTGGCGACGGCGACGGCCTCGTCGACGTCGTCGGTGATCGTCACGAGCGACGGGTCGAGCGCCGAGATGAGGCCGCGGTCCTTGACGGCGCCGTTGATCCAATCGAACAGCCCCTGCCAGTACGCCGTGTCGTACAGCGCGATCGGGATGCGCGCCACCTTGTGCGTCTGCACGAGCGTGAGTGCCTCGAAGGTCTCGTCGAGCGTGCCGAAGCCGCCCGGGCACACGATGACGCCCTGCGAGTACTTCATGAACATCGTCTTGCGCACGAAGAAGTACCGGAAGGTCATGCCAAGGTTGACCCATTCGTTGATGCCCTGCTCATGAGGCAGTTCGATGCCGAGCCCCACCGATTTGCCTCCGGCGAGCGCGGCGCCCTTGTTCGCGGCCTCCATGATGCCGGGGCCTCCGCCGGTGATGACGGCGACGTCGCGCCGCGCGATGCGTTCGCCCATCGCGAGCGCGGCGCGGTAGGCGTCCTCGTCGGGCTGGATGCGTGCCGAACCGAAGATGCTGACGGCGGGTCCCAGGTCGGCGAGCGAGCCGAAGCCATCGACGAACTCGGCCTGGATGCGCAGCACGCGCCATGGGTCGCGGTGCAGCCAGTCGGTCGACGGGTCCGGCTTGAGCAGCCGTTCGGTCGTGCTCTCCTGCGGGATCATCTGCCCGCGCAGCAGCACGGCGCCCTGCCGGTAGGTCTGGCCGAGCGGCGAGACGCCTTCACCCCCTTCGTTCCACCTCGCGTCATCGACGCGTGCGTCGTCCTCGTTTCGTTCGTTTGCCTGCGGTTGCCGTTCCGTCGTCATGTGCCGGCTCCTTTCGTCTGCCGCCGATGCTCTGGCTGAGCACCACAGTACCATCGGCGAGCGTGGTCTCGGTGCGTCCCGAGCCGCGTTCCGTGTCCTCGGGACCCTTCACCATGGCCGCGCGCGCTTCGAAGCGCTTCGACTGGCGGCTCAGCAGCACGCCGGAGACGGCGGCGGCGAGCAGCGACGCGAGCAGCACGCCGAAGCGCGCCTCCGCGGACAGTTCGGCGTTGGCGTAGGCGAGCGAGGCGATCAGGAAGGAGACGGTGAATCCGATGCCGCAGGCGACGGCCGCCGGGAACATGTCGCGCACGCGCAACCCCTTCGGCATCCTCAGCGTCCCGACATGCGTCGAGCACCATGCGACGGCCATGATGCCGAGCGGCTTGCCGACAACGAGCGCGACGATGATGCCGATGACGATCGGCGAGACAAGCAGCATCGGCGTGATCGCGTCGAAGTGCACGCCGGTGGCGAAGAACGCGAAGATCGGCAGCGCGAGCAGCGCCGAGAACGGCTGGAGCTTGTCGGCGTAGCGTTCGGCGCGGGCGTCGCGTTCCCCGTACATCGCGCGCGCCGGCGTGAGCAGGCCGACAAGGACGCCGGCGAGCGTCGGGTGGACGCCCGCCTCGTACATCATGACCCACGAGAGGATGCCGATGACGGCGACGCCGAACCACGGCACCTTGCGCATGCGCACGAGGAAGTACCAGGCCACGGCGCACACGGCGATGCCGACGAACCAGTACCAGGCGTTGAGCGACGAGAAGAACACGGCGATGAGGATGATCGCGAGCAGGTCGTCGACGGTCGCCAGCGTCATCAGGAACGCGCGGATCGACCCCGGCAGCGCCTTGGCGAACAGCGCAAGCACGGCGAGCGAGAACGCGATGTCGGTCGCCGTCGGGATCGCCCATCCGTGCGCCGCCTCGGAGAACGGGAAGGTCGCGCCGTTCGCGATGAGCAGACTGCCCGGGTCGCCGGCGCCGTAGCGCGAGAACAGCGCGACGACGGCGACGAACAGGATCGGCGGCACGATCATGCCGCCGACGGCGCACAGCATCGGCACGGCGGCGGCGCGGACGTTCGACAGCGATCCGGTCGTCAGCTCCTGCTTGAGCTCAAGGCCGACGACGAGGAAGAAGATCGTCAGCAGGCCGTCCTGAGCCCAATGCCCGACGCCCATCGTGAGGTTCGTGCCGGGGATGCCCAGCTCGAAGTGCGACAGATGCTCGAACCATGCGGCCGTCGCCGGGATGTTCGCCAGGACGAGGCCCATGAGCGCGAAGCCGAGCATGATCAGGCCGGATATGCGGTCGGACGCCGCCACCCTTCGGACGGCCGCCCATGGTCCCTGTGATTTCCCGCTCATCGCACCTCCCGTTCATGCGGCCGCAACGACCGCCCTCCACACGCAAACGTCTTCCATTATGCCGCATCCGGCGCCGGCCGCCTAGACGCCGGCGCCGGATGTTCACGCTTTCTCGACCTCGCCGGACGTCGCGCTCGGCGTGCGGGCGCCCCAAGCGCCGCGCCTCATCGTCCAAGCGTCGCGAGCGCCGCCCCAAGGCGCCCGAGCACCTCCTGCAGCATCGGCGTCGGGCAGGCGAGGTTGACTCGCTCGAATCCGGCGCCTTCGGGGCCGAACATCACGCCCTCGTCGAAGTAGACGCGGGCTCGCTCGTGCATGAAGTCGCGCAGCGCGTCGGCGTCGAGGCCCAGCCCCCGGAAGTCGACCCAGGCGAGGTAGGTGCCCTCCGGCTCGACGAGCGCCACGCCCGGATGCTCGGACGCGAAGCCGGCGAGCACGCCGCGGTTGCGTTCGAGTACGCCGAGCAGCTCGTCGAACCACGCCTCGGCGCCGTCGTAGGCGGCGATGCAGGCGACGAGTCCGAAGTGGCTGACGGTCATGCCGCCGATGTTCGCGGCGGCGACGTCGTAGCGCGCACGCATGCGCGCGTCGCGGATGAAGGCGTTCGAGCACAGCAGCCCGGCGAGGTTGAAGGTCTTCGTCGGCGCCGTGAACTCGATCGCATGGCTCGCGTAGGGCTCTCCGAGCGCGCCGAACATCGTCACCGGATGGCCGTCGCGTCCGAAGTCGGCGTGGATCTCGTCGACGAGCAGCAGCACGTCGTGCGCGATGCACAGGTCGCCGATCCGGCGCAGTTCGTCGGCGGTCCAGACGCGGCCGACCGGGTTGTGCGGGTTGCACAGCAGCATCGCCGTGCAACGCGGGTCGGCGAGACGCGCATCGAGGTCGTCGAAGTCGATCGTGTAGCGTCCCGACGCCTCGTCGTGGACGAGCGCGTTGTTCGAGATCGTCAGGCCGTTGCCGCGCGCCGCGTCGGTGAACGGGTAGTACACCGGCCGCTGGATGACGATGACGTCGCCCGGATGCGTGAACGCGCGCAGCGCCGTGTTGATCGCCGGCATGACGCCGTCGGACAGCCGTATCCACGACGGGTCGATCTCAAGGCCGTGGCGCCGGCGCATCCAGCCCACGACCGCCTCGTAGTAGGCGTCGGTCGCATAGTCGTAGCCGAAGACGTCATGGCGCGCCGCGTCGACGATCGCGTCGACGATCTGCGGCGCCGGCACGAACTCCATGTCGGCGACCGACATCGCGACGACGTCGTCATGCCCCGCGCCAAGCTCGTCCTCGATGAGCTTCCATTTGGCCGACGTCGTATGCCGGCGTTCGGGGCGGGTGTCGAAATCGAACATGCTGTCTCCATACTCCGGGCACGCCATCGGGGCGCGCCGTCCGCTTCATACGGAACGCCACCCTAGCGCCCCCGTGTTACGAGCGGCGCAATCCGAACCATCGTTTCATGGGAGCCTCAGCGCAGCCAGTGCCCCATCCCACGTTGACGGCGCGGCGTATGCCGCCTTCCGCATGCATATGGCAGGGCGGCCGGTTGCTCATGCCGTTCATGGGCGTGTATGGCATGGCTACCGGATATGAAAATGCCCGGCATGTTGCAGATGCCGGGCTAGTAGTTATCCAGCGGCTACGCCGGAAAGGGTAACTATGATGACAGTTGCCGAGTATAGCACAGATCATGGCCGGATGGTTATTTCCGGGCGTGAGTATGTGTGGGAAGCGCCGGACGATAGCGTCGCATACGCGCGCCTCCACGGAGGCCGGGACCGCGATGAGGCGGTCCGGATCCGGAAATTGGTTAAGCCCTTGGCTGCATACGCAACCAAGGGCTTATTGTGCGCGAGACAGGATTCGAACCTGCGACCTGCTGATCCGTAGTCAGCTGCTCTAATCCGCTGGGCTACTCGCGCAGCACCGCTGCATCCGAAGTGACCGACGTTCGCACGCCTCCACTGCAACGGCCAAGTGCGCGAGACAGGATTCGAACCTGCGACCTGCTGATCCGTAGTCAGCTGCTCTAATCCGCTGGGCTACTCGCGCATGTTGCTTGTTTTTGGCAACTCGAAAAATATACAACGCTTTCACAATCACATCAAATCGTCGGCGTGTCGCCACTGTTTCCGCGTATTCGCCGCCTCCTGTCCCCTCACCTCACGCACTGGTGCGTTCGAGGCGCAGCGCCGGCCTGCGCCCGTCGGCGACGATCCTCGGGCCGCGCGCGCCGTTGACGGCCTCGGCGTCGACGATGACCTCGCTGACGGCGTCGTCGCCCGGCACGTCGTACATCGCGTCCTCGAGCGTGCGTTCGATGATCGAACGCAGGCCGCGTGCGCCGGTGCCGCGTTCGAGCGCGATGCGCGCGATGAGGTCGATCGCGTCGTCGGTGAAGGTGAGCGTCACGCCGTCGACGGCGAACAGCTTGCGGTACTGGCGCGTCAGCGCGTTCGCCGGTTTCGTCAGGATCGCCTTGAGGTCGTCCGCGTCGAGCTCGTCGAGCGCCGTGACGACCGGCAGCCGTCCGATGAACTCGGGCAGCAGCCCGAAGGCCTCGAGGTCGTCGGCGCACACCTGCGCGAGCAGCGCGGCGCGGTTGACGCCACGCTGCCGCCACGACGCGCCGAAGCCGCTCGCGCGCCGTCCGAGCCGGTCGGCGACGATCTCGTCGAGTCCGACGAAGGCGCCGCCGCAGATGAACAGGATGTCGCGCGTATCGATCTGCACCGATTCGGCCTCGCGGTGCTTGCGCGCGCCTTCGACCGGCACGTTCGCGACGGTGCCCTCGATGATCTTGAGGAGCGCCTGCTGCACGCCCTCGCCGGAAACGTCGCGCGTCACCGACGTGTTCTCGCCGCTCTTGCGTGCGATCTTGTCGATCTCGTCGATGTAGATGATGCCGTGGCTCGCGCGCGGGACGTCGCCGTCGGCGGCCTGGATGAGCCGCTGGAGCACCGTCTCGACGTCGTCGCCGACGTAACCGGCCTCGGTGAGCGTCGTCGCGTCGACGATGACGAAGGGCACCCGCATCGCCTTCGCAAGCGTCTGCGCGAGGTAGGTCTTGCCCACGCCGGTCGGCCCGAGCATCAGGATGTTCGACTTGGCGACGTCGACGTCGTCGTCCGGGTCGGCGATGCGCCGCGCCGCCGGCGTCAGCATCGCGTCTCCGTCGTCGTCCGTCCGCCGCGTGCGGCGCGCCTTCTCGATCTCGATGCGTTTGAAATGGTTGTAGACGGCGACGCTCAATGTGCGCTTGGCCGCCTCCTGCCCGATGACGTATTCGTCGAGCACGGCGTGGATCTGCGCCGGCCTCGGCAGCTTCATGACCTCGAGCTTGGCGTCCTTCGCCTGCTCGTCGGCGATGATCTCGACGCACAGCGCGACGCATTCGTCGCAGATCGCCACGCCGGCGCCGGCGACGAGGCGGTTCACCTCGCGTTCGCCCTTGCCGCAGAACGCGCAGCGCTGCATGCCGTCGTTGTAGCTGATCACTCGTCCCATCGTCGCCGTCCCTCGCCGTGTCGCGGATGCCGTCGTCGCCGGCCGCGGCGCGCCATGCGCCGCCGCGACCCATGATAGCCGTCAGGATGCACGATGGTCCGCAAGGCGCCCCGCACAACGCGGAACACGGCGGCGCCGGCCACCGTGATCGTGGTCGGCGCCGCCGTGTTCCGTCTATGCCCCGGATGCGGACCGGGAGCCCCCGGCAGGCTCAGGCCTTCGCGCCGCGCGGCTCGAGCACCTCGTCGACGATGCCGTATTCCTTGGCCTCCTGGGCCGTCAGGAACGTGTCGACCTCGATGTCCTTGCGGATGCGTTCGATAGGCTGGCCGGTGTGCTTCGCGAGCGTGTCCTCGAGCCACTGGCGCATGCGCAGCATCTCCTTGGCCTGGATCTCGATCTCGGTCGCCTTGCCGAATCCCTGGTCGATCGCCGGCTGGTGGATGAGCACGCGCGCGTTCGGCAGGATCAGGCGCTTGCCCTTCGTGCCGGCCGCGAGCAGGATCGCCGCCGCGGAGGCCGCCTGGCCGAGGCACACGGTCTGCACGTCCGGCTGGATGTAGTTCATCGTGTCATAGATCGCCGTCATCGCCGTCATCGAGCCGCCCGGCGAGTTGATGTACATCATCACGTCGCGGTTCGGGTCCATGCTTTCGAGCACGAGCAGCTGCGCCATGATGTCGTCGGCCGTCGTGTCGTCCACCTGGACGCCCATGAAGATGATGCGGTCGTCGAAGAGCCTCGTGTACGGGTTCTGCCGCTTGTAGCCGTACGGCGTCTTCTCCTCGAACTCCGGCACGATGTAGCGCGCGCTCGGCGACCGGAAGCCGGCCACGCCACGCGGTCCGGCGAGTCGTTCGGCGCGTGCGACGAATTTCGCTTCCTCGGATGCCATGCTCACTCCTTGTCCGTGTTCATCGTGTCGTGCGTCGAGACGAGCTTGTCGACGAAGCCGTACTCGAGCGCCTCCTGCGCGGTGAACCAGTGGTCGTATTCGTTGTCGCGGTAGATCTCCTCGACGGTGTGCCCCGTCTGCTCGGCCGTGAGCTCCGCGAGCGTCTTCTTCATGTTCATGATGAGCTCGGCGCTGATGCGCACGTCGGTCGTCGTGCCGCCGATGCCGCCCGAGGGCTGGTGCATGAGCACGCGCGCGTGCGACGTCAGGAAGCGCTTGCCCTTCGTGCCCGAGCTCAGCAGGAACTGGCCCATCGACGCGCACATGCCGATGCCGACCGTCGCGACGTCCGGCTCGATGAGCTGCATCGTGTCGTAGATCGCCATGCCGGCCGTGATCGAGCCGCCCGGCGAGTTGATGTAGAGCCAGATGTCGCTCTTGGGGTCCTCGGCGGCGAGCATGAGCATCTGCGCGCAGATGCGGTTCGCCATGTCGTCCTTGACTTCCTCGCCCATCCAGATGATGCGGTCCTTGAGGAGTCGGTTGAAGATCGGATCGGCGGGGCCCGCCGGCATCGCGCCGTCGTCCATCGTCGGCGTAAGTAGGTTACTCACGTTGTCTCCTTCATTGGTGTGTCCTGAACAGTCACATTACTTGGTTCAAACGACGGCGCCCCGTTTCTATTCCCGACCCGCATGCGCGACGCGCGTACCCCCGGACGCGCGCCGCGCATGCAGCCGGGCGACGAGCAGCCCCGTGCCGACCGAGACGGCGCATGCGCATGCGACCGGCACATACAGGTTCGACGGCGCCTCGGTGAGCTCCATGACGAGCGTCATCGCCATCAGCGGCGCGTTCTGCGAGGCGGCGAGCAGCGCGCACGCCCCGAGCAGCGCATACACGCCGATCGAGTTCGTCCCGAACATGAGCAGCCAGCACACGCCGAGCATGCAGCCGAGCGACGAGCCGAGCGCGATGCCCGGCGTGAGCACGCCGCCCGAGGCGCCCGCGCGGATCGTCATCAGCGTGACGACGGCCTTCGCGGCGAAGGAGACGAGCAGCAGCGGGATGAACGCCAGCTCGGGGCGCCCCGAGAAGCCCATCTGCGCCGTCGCGCGGCCGTTGCCCATGACCTGCGGGATCCAGATCGCGACGAGGGCGGTGACGGCGCCGGCGAGCGGCAGCTGCCACAGGATCGCCGACCCCCGGGCCTTGTGCGATTCCGCCCACTGCGCCCCGCGGCGGAACCACGCCCCGCACACGCCGGCGAGGACGCCGACGACGACGGCGAAGGCGAACAGATCGGGCGTGAAATGCGCGTCGACCGCGCCGATGACGTAGAAGGCGTGCGTCCCCTTGATGAGCGTGGCGACCCATGCGGCCAGACTCGAGCACAGCAGCGACAGCGCGACCGTGGCCGCCGTCACGTCCTTGAGCAGGATCTCGATCGCGAAGAACGCGCCTGCGAGCGGCGCGTTGTACACGCCGGCGAGGCCCGCGCCCGCCGAGATCGCGACGACCTCCATCAGATCGCGCCGGTGCAGCCCCGTCCATCGGCACAGGCGCTGCGCGAGCATCGCGCCCAGTTCGCGCGGCGCGACCTCACGGCCGACCGACAAGCCGCAGCCAACGATGCCGATCTGCAGCAGCACATGGCATACCGTCTGCCATGCCGGCATCAGGGAGCCGCGAACGGCCTGCCCCACCGACGGCACGGCGGTCGTACGCGTGCGCAGCAGCCACCAGCACACGGCGGCGACCGTCGCGCCGCCGATCAGAGAGACGGCGCGACGGAGCGGATGCGTCAGGAACGGGCCGGGCATCGCCGGCGACTCGACGAAGCCGAGCGCCAGATGCTCGATCGCGTACAGCAGCAGCGTGAGCAGTCCGGCGCAGGCGCCGACGATGATGCCGAGCAACGCGATGGTGGCGACGAGCGCCGTCAGACGCGAGCCGATCGGCCGGCGTCCCGGGTCGAGGTCGTCGTCGCGCAGCTCGCGCGCCACGGCCTCGTCGTTGTCGAAATGACCTGCGGTGATGTTCATGCCCATGCCCTCCATGATGGCCTCCGCGGCGATGGGATTACGCTAACGGCGATGCCCCGCGTCCGCGGGATGCGGATGCGGGGCATCGGAATCGAATCAGCGGTATGGCCGGTCGCCTTGCGATCAGGCTTCGGTCTCGTCGCCGGCGTTGAGCGAATCGGCGACGGCAGCCGCGGCGGCCGCGGCGGCGACGGATTCGTCCTCGTCGACCTCGGCTGCGGCGTCATCGGAGCCGAGGAAGGCGCTCAGGTCGAGCGGTTCGCCGTCGACGGTGAAGGTGACGGCGCGCATGCCGGCGAGCAGGCCCTTGGAACGGGCGACCTCCTCGACTGCGGAGCCGATCTGGCCGTTGCGCATGATGGCTTGGATGAACTGGTTCGGATCCATGCCGTACTGCTGGGCGATCGAAGCGAGGAAGTTGAAGACGTCGGACTGGGAGACCTGCACGTCGAGCTTCTCGGCGAGCGCATCGAGGACCATCTGGTCCTTGAGCAGCTTGTCGACCTCCTCCTCGGCCTGCTTCTTCTGCTCGGCGGTCGCCTTGTCCTTGTCGACGCCCATGCTCTGCAGCTGCTGCTCGATCATGTGCTCCTTGACGCCCTTCGGCGCCGGGATGTCGAGGTCCTTCTCGATCGTCTCGATGAACGCGTCGCGCGCCTTCGTGGCCTGACGGCCCTCGGCGTCGGCCTCGACGTTCTTGCGGATCTCGTCCTTGAGCTCGTCGAGCGTGTCGAACTCGGAGGCCTCCTGCGCGAAGTCGTCGTCGAGCTCCGGAAGCTCCTCGGCCTTGACGGAGTTGACCTTGACCTTGACCGTGGCGGTCTCTCCCTCGTGTTCGCCGCCTTCGAGCTTCGACTCGAAGGTCGTCTCCTCGCCGGCCGACAGGCCGTCGAGCGCCTCGTCGAGGCCCTCGAGCATCGTGCCGGAGCCAATCTCGTAGCTGACGCCCTCCTGGGAGTCGACGGTCTCGCCGTCGATCGTCGCCGTGAGGTCGATGTTCGCGTAGTCGCCGTTCTGGGCCGGGCGGTCGACGCCGACGAGCGTCGCGAAGCGCTGGCGCAACATGTCGAGGCGCGCGTTGACGTCGTCGTCCGAGACCTCGTCCTTCTCGACGGCGATCGTCATGCCGTCGAGCTCGGGCAGCTCGAAGTCGGGACGGCGCTCGACGGTCGCGGTGAACTTGAGCTTCGTGTCGTCATCGGCGCTTTCCGGCAGTTCGACGACTTCGATCTCCGGCTGCGCCATCGGACGGATGTCCTTCTCCTGCAGGGCCTGGGAGTAGAAGTCCGGCAGCGCCTTGTTCACGGCCTCGCCGGCGACGGCGCCGAAGCCGACGCGCTTGTCGACGAGCTTGCCGGGCACGTGGCCCTTGCGGAAGCCGGGGACGGTGATCTGCTCGGCGATCTCCTTGCGGGCCCCGTCGAGGTACGGTTCAAATTCGTCCTGATCGACGGTGATGGTGAGCTTGGCCTTGGTGGGCTCGAGGTTCCTGACGCTGATTTTCACGCTTAGCTCCTGAAAAGATATGGTCGTATGGTCTGCCCGAAGGCAACTTTTACATGATAACGCGAGTCAGCGACGCGTTCAACAGCCCGATCTGCCATTGTCTGGCGCCCTCCGCGCGCAGGAAAACGGCCACGTCGCGCCGCCGCGGCTCGTCGGTCCAGCACAGGTTGCGCAGGATCTGCGGCTTGAGCACCATGTCCGGCGGGATGCGCACGTCCTCGGCGATCTGGTTGACGGCGGCGCGGCATTCCTGCAGCAGCCGGTAACGCTCCGGGTGGTGCTGGCGCCATACGCGCATCGACTTCGGCGCGTTGCCGCCCTCCCCGCCTCCCTGCTGGCGCACGACCTGCGGCAGCTGCGCGTCGGGCAGCTCGAGCGCCCGCTGGATCGTCTCCTTCCATACGCGCGGCTTGACCTGACGTTGGATCGGCGCGTAGCGCTCGAACATCTTGTCCTGCTCGGTGCCCAGCTGGATGCGCACGCGTTCGTTGAGCGAGCGGATCGCACGGAACTGCGCGGCGTTGTGCGGCTTGCGCTTCGCCGCCTCGATGATCGCGGCGTCGGGCAGCAGCAGCGTCGGCGCGATGTCGTAGCGCCGGGCGAGCCCGTCGCGCCGCTCCCACAGCGCCTTCGCGACGGCGAGCGCGCGGGCGTCGCCGCCGAGGTCGGTGATGTGCGAGACGCGCATCCACGGCGTCGGGTGTGGCCGGCGGGGCTCGAGGCCCGTCGCCAGCGCGTGGGCGAACTCCTCCTGGGCCCACGCGAACTTGCCTTGGTGTTTGAGGTCGCGCGTCATCGCCGCCTCGAGCTCGATGAGCAGCTCGACGTCGAGCGCCGCATAGTTGCGCAGGTCGCGCGACAGCGGGCGGTGGGACCAGTCGGCGGCCGAATGCTCCTTGGCGAGCGCGAAGCCGAGGTAGTGTTCGGTGACGTAGGCGAGCCCGTAACGGTGCAGCCCGAGCATGCGCGCGGCGATCTCGGTGTCGAACAGATGCTCGGGGCACAGGCCCAGATCGGCGAACCCCGGCAGGTCCTGTCTCGAGTCGTGCAGGATCCAGACGGCGTCGCCGACGGCCTCGTTGAACAGACCCCAGTCCACCCCCTGTTCGCCGAGCGCGATCGGGTCGAGCAGGACGATGCCGGCGCCCTCGCGCTTGAACTGGATGAGGCGGTCCTCGTGTCCGTAGCGGTAGCCGGAGGCCCGTTCGGCGTCGGCGGCGAGCGGCCCCGAGGCCGCGGCGAGGCGCTCGCAGGCCCTCTCGTATCCGGCGAGCGTGTCGGTGACCTCCGGCACGCCTTCGCGTGGTTGCGTCAGCAGGACCGGCTCAGCGTCCACGGGTGCTCTCCTTCAGATCCTTGCGATGTCACATAACGCATGATGCAGCCACTCGAGGACAGCGCACGGAAGGCCACATGGCACCAAAGGCTCAGTAGACGCGGAACCCGTACGATTCGAACTGCTCGCGCACCCGGTCCTTGCAGGCCTTCGACGGCCCCTTCTGGTCCTCGAGCGGATACGGGATGCGCAGCTCATGCCATTTGGGCCGTCCGAGCTGGTGGAACGGCAGCACGTCGATGTGCTCGACGGCGTCGCCGAAGCTCTGGCAGATCCTCGCGACCTTGTCGACGTTCTCCTCGGCGTCGGTCAGCCCCGGCACGAGCACGAAGCGCACCCAGATCTTCTTGCCGCGCCCCGCGAGACGTCGGCCGAAGTCGATCGTGGGCTGCAGGATGCCGCCGGTGACGCGCTCGTAGGTGTCCGGATCGCCGGATTTGACGTCGAGCAGGCACAGGTCGATGTCGTCGATCATCGCGTCGGTGTAGTTGCGGTTGAGGAACCCGGAGGTGTCGAGGCACGTGTGCACGCCCATGGCCTTGGCCTCGTGGAATACGCGCGAGACGAAGGCCGGCTGCATCATCGATTCGCCGCCGGAGAAGGTGATGCCGCCGCCGGTCGCCTTGAACAGGTCGGCGTAGCGCTCCACCTTCTTCACCATGGCCTCGAGGTAGACCGGCTTGCCGTCGCGCATCTTCCATGTGTCGGGGTTCTGGCAGTACTGGCAGCGCAGCGGGCATCCGCTCATGAACACCGTCATGCGCGTGCCGGGGCCGTCGACCGACGTGTTGATGTCCCAGGAATGCACGAAGCCGATGTCGCCGGTCTTCAGCGCGCGGATGCGGTCGCGCCGGTCGAGGCCGATCGGCGATTCGAAGCCGGACAGACCGCCCATGAGCGTCTGGCTCGCGTAGGTCTTCGATTCCTTGAGCATGTGCCGCGTCGTCGAGCGGAATGCCGTCTGCTCGTCCATCGGATCCTCCATTCATGTCCTTGTCATGCCGTCGTACGGCGGCGCCGCCGTACGACGGCCGGATACGGCGAAGGGCGGGGTCGTGCGCCCCGCCCTTCGCCCTCAGGCGGTCCCCGATTCAGGCGACGGGTCCGCCGATGCGTGCCTCAGCTCAGTCCTCGACGGCTCCCTGATGGAAGGTGCGGGAGATGACGTCGAGCTGCTGCTCCTTCGTCAGCTTGACGAAGTTGACGGCGTAGCCGGAGACGCGCACGGTCAGGTGCGGGTACTTCTCCGGGTGCTCGACGGCGTCCTCGAGCTGTTCCTTGCGCAGCACGTTGATGTTCGCGTGGTACAGTCCGTGGCCGTTGCCGGCGTCGAGGATGCCGACGAGGTTGTTGATCCGCTCGTCCTCGTCGCGGCCCAGGCCGTCGGGCGTGATCGTGTTCGTCAGCGAGATGCCGTCGAGCGCGTCGTTGTAGTCGATCTTGCCGACCGAGAACATCGACGGCAGCATGCCGTGCGAATCCATGCCGTTCTCCGGGTTCGCGCCCGGCGCGTACGGCGTGCCCTTGACGTGGCCGGACGGGAACGAACCGGTGTTCTTGCCGTATTCGACGTTCGACGTGATCGTCAGGATCGACTGCGTCGGGACGGCGCCGCGGTACACCGGCAGGCGCTTGACCTGGCCCATGACCGTCGAGACGACCCACTTGGCGATGTCGTCGGCGCGGTCGTCGTCGTTGCCGTAGAGCGGGAACTCGCCTTCGGTGCGGTAGCCGACGACGAGGTCGTCGTCGGCGCCCTCGACGTACTCGAACTCGTGGCCCGGCATGTCCTTGGCGTCCTTGTTGGTGATCGGGTAGACCTTCGCGTACTTGCAGGCCGAGAGCGAATCCGCCGCGATCGACAGGCCGGACATGCCGCAGCCGAGCGTGCGGTAGACCTCGCGGTCGTGCAGCGCCATCTCGATCGACTCGTAGGCGTACTTATCGTGCATGTAGTGGATGATGTTGAGCGCCTCGACGTAGGTCTCCGAAAGCCATTCGAGGGCCTTCTCGTAGTTCGCCTTAACCTTCTCGTAGTCGAGAGAGCCGTCCGCCTCGGGCTTGATCGGGTCGATGATGCCCTTGTCGATCACCTGCATGCCGGTCATCTCGTCGCGGCCGCCGTTGATCGCGTACAGCAGCGCCTTCGCGGAGTTGACGCGCGCGGCGAAGAACTGCATCTGCTTGCCCACGCGCATCGGCGAGACGCAGCACGCGATCGCGGCGTCGTCGCCCCAGTGCGAGCGGATCTCCTTGTCGGACTCGTACTGGATCGCCGAGGTGTCGATCGAGATCTTCGCGCAGAAGCTCTTGTAGCCCTCCGGCAGCTTCGGGTCCCAGAAGATCGTGATGTTCGGCTCCGGCCCCGGCCCCAGGTGCTCGAGCGTGAGCGTGTTGAGCAGGCGGAACGAGGTCTTCGTGACCATCGTGCGGCCGTCGTCGCCGAAGCCGCCGTCCGACCAGGTCGCCCAGTACGGGTCGCCGGAGAAGATCGAATCGTAGTCCTTCGTGCGCAGGAAGCGCACGATGCGCAGCTTCATGACGAGGTTGTCGATGATCTCCTGGGCGTCGGTCTCGGTGATCGTGCCGTTCCTGAGATCGCGCTCGAAGTAGCAGTCGAAGAACGTGGAGACGCGGCCGAAGCTCATCGCGGCGCCGTCCTGGCTCTTGACCGAGGCGAGGTAGCCCATGTAGGTCCACTGGACGGCCTCCTTCGCGTTCATCGCCGGACGCGCCAGGTCGAGGCCGTACTCCTTGCCCAGGTTGATGAGCTTCTTGAGCGCCTTGATCTGCTCGTCGTGCTCCTCGCGGTAGCGGATCCAGTGCTCGATCTCGGTCTCGGAGAAGTCGTTGCGGTACGGGATCGCGTCCTTGTCGCGCTGCTTGAACTTGATCAGCGTGTCGACGCCGTACAGCGCGACGCGGCGGTAGTCGCCGATGATGCGGCCGCGGCCGTACGCGTCCGGCAGACCGGTGAGGATCTTGTTGTGGCGCGCGACCTTGATGTTCTTCGTGTAGACGCCGAAGACGCCGTCGTTGTGGGTCTTGCGGTACTTCGTGAAGATCGCCTTGACCGCCGCGTCGGGCTCCTTGCCGGCCTCCTTGATCGCCTGCTCGACCATGCGCCAGCCGCCGTTCGGCATCATCGCGCGCTTGCACGGCTCGTCAGTCTGCAGGCCGACAATGACGTCGTCGACCTCCGGGGAGTCGATGTAGCCGGCCGGGAACGCGTCGATGTCAGCCGGGGTCTGGGTGTCGACGTCGTAGACGCGCTGCTTGCGCTCGACGGCCAGGTAGTTGTCGTCGAGGTACTGCCACAGGTGCTTCGTCTTGTCGGTGGCGTCCGCGAGGAAGGACTCGTCGCCCTCGTACGGCGTGTAGTTCTTCTGGATGAAGTCACGGACGTCGATATCCTTTTCCCAGTCGCCGGGGACGAAGCCCTTCCAGGCCTGCTCCTTGATGTCCTCCGGGGAGACCGCGGTTGCCTCAACTGCTGCCATATTCACTCCTTTTGGGGGGGTCTGTTGCGACGCGTCTTCGTGTCGTTGCCTGTTTCATGATAGCCGTTCGTCATCGGCGAACGGCCGCGTACGCGCGTGACCTTGGTCACATTCCCCTTTTTCCCGTGTGATGCTCGTCACTCATGGACGATGTGAGCGCGCACATGAACGACGACGCGAGGCCGTGCCGGCTCCTGTCAGGAACCGACGCGGCCTCGCGTCGTCGACGTCAGCGGCCCGCGGGGCCCGTCATTTCGACACGCCCCAGCTGTTCCAGGCGTGGTCCTCGTCGTCCCAGCGCTTGTTGCGCTCGGCCGCCGTCTTCAACGCGTCCATCGCCGCCTGCTTCGTCGGGTACGGCCCGATGCGATGCTCCATCGGCGACTGCGGGCCGAGTTCCACCTTCCCGGTCGCCGTGTTGTAATACCACTGCTGCGCTTCGCTCATGCTCTCGCTCCTTCGTGCTGTTCGTGCAAACGCCCGTTGCGGGCACCACTGTACGCCTGTACGCGGCATGCCCCGGTCCGCTATTCGCGGAACCGGTCGGTGACCGGAAGGCGCCGGTCGCGGCCGAACGCGAGCGCGCTGACCTTCGGGCCGAGCGGGTACTGGCGCCGTTTCCATTCGGCGCGGTCGACGAGGCGCATGACCGTGTCCACGGTCTTCTCGCCGAAGCCGTCGGCGAGCAGGTCGGCGCGTCCGTGCGCATGCTCGATGTAGGCTTCGAGGACCTTGTCGAGCAACGCGTACTCCGGCAGCGAGTCCGAGTCCTTCTGGCCGGGGCGCAGCTCGGCGCTCGGCGCCTTCTCGATCGAGCTCACCGGGATGACGACGCCGCCGGCCGGCATGACGCCCGCGTCGCCGTCCTCGTTGCCGACGACGCGCAGGCCGCCGACGCCGACGCCTTCGGCGGCCGCGCGGTTGCGCCAGCGCGCGAGCGCCCACACCTTCGTCTTGAAGACGTCCTTGATCGGCGCGTAGCCGCCGACGGCATCGCCGTAGATCGTCGAATAGCCGCAGGCGAGCTCGGATTTGTTGCCGGTGGCGAGCGCGAGCGCGCCCTTCGAGTTCGAATAGGCCATGACGATGACGCCGCGGATGCGCGCCTGCAGGTTCTCGGCGGCCACGCCCTCGAGGCCCAGCTGCCGCTGGAAGGCGTCGAAGAGCGGTTCGATCGGCTGCACGTCGTAGTGGGCGCCGAGGTTCGCCGCGAGGTCGGCCGCGTCGTCCTTCGAGCCGTCCGACGAGTACATGCTCGGCATCGAGATGCCGAACACCGCGTCGCCGCCGGCCGCGTCGGCGGCCATCGCGGCGACGAGCGCCGAGTCGATGCCGCCGGACAGGCCGAGCGTGACCGACGTGAAGCCGTTCTTGGCCATGTAGTCCTTGAGGCCGAGCACGCAGGCCGTGTAGACCTCCTCGTCCACGTCGAGCGGCTCGGCGATCGTCGTCGCCCGCTGATGGTCGGCCGCCGTGTCGAGGTCGAAGTACGCGAGGTCCTCGACGAACATCGGCGAGCGTTCAAGCAGCGCGCCGTCGGCGTCGACGACGAAGCTGCCGCCGTCGAAGACGAGGTCGTCCTGGCCGCCGACCTGGTTGACGTAGATCATCGGCGCGCCGACCTCGCCCGCACGGCGAGCGCCCAGTTCGAGCCGCGTGTGCGTCTTGCCCTCCTCGTACGGCGAGCCGTTGACCGTCAGCAGCAGGTCGATGCCGAGTCCCGCGAGTTCGGCGACGGGGCCGCCGTCCTGCCAGATGTCCTCGCAGATCGCGACGCCGATGCGCGCGCCGGCGATGTCGAGCACGACGGGCCGATCGCCGGACGAGAAGATGCGGAACTCGTCGAAGACGCCGTAGTTGGGCAGGAAATGCTTGTCGTAGCCGGCCCAGACGCGGCCGTCGTGCAGGACGACGAGGCGGTTGCGCGGCTTGCCGTTGGCATGGTCGGTGCCGATCGTGCCGGCGACGACGTACAGGCCGCCCAGTCCTTCGTCGCCGAGCGCGGCGGCGAGACGGTCGGCCGTGTCCCATGCGGCCTCGCGGAAGGTCGCG
This sequence comes from Bifidobacterium italicum, assembly GCF_002286915.1. Classification (GTDB taxonomy): domain Bacteria; phylum Actinomycetota; class Actinomycetes; order Actinomycetales; family Bifidobacteriaceae; genus Bifidobacterium; species Bifidobacterium italicum. The sequence goes on from NZ_MVOG01000037.1 coordinate 18,430, forward strand.
CGCAGCGCGAGGTCCTCGATCGGGTAGCCGGTGAGCGTCATCTCCGGGAATACGACGACGTCGGCGCCGCCTTCGTTGGCGCGCCGTGCGAACGTGAGGACCTTCCGGGCGTTGCCGTCGAGGTCGCCGACGCAGGTGTCGATCTGCGCGAGTGCGAAACGTAGTGTGCTCATGCCCACCAAGTGTAGCGCCGCGCGCCTCCCTATTCGGCCGCGAGCGTGTGCAGCGTCTCGAGCGCCGCGTTCGCGTAGAACTCGGCGCCGGTCCTCACGCTCTCGTCGAAGCCGACGAAGCGCGGGCTGTGCCAGTCCGCGCAGCCGGGCGTGCCGTTCGAGCCGACGAAGGCGAAGACGAGCCGCGTCACCTCGCCGTATTCGGCGAAGTCCTCCCCCGCCATCGACGGCATGATCGGCGCGGCCTCGGCGTATGCGGGGATCGCGGCGGCCACCGGCGCGATCAGGTCGGGGTCGCATACGAGCGGCGCCTGGAAGTCGTCCCATTCGACGTCGGCGCGGATGCCGTAGGCGGCGGCCGTCGACTCGACGATCTGCCTGAAGCGGCGGGCGGCGAGGTCGCCGTCCTCGCGGTGGAAGTAGCGCGCCGTGCCCTGGAATCCGGCCTCGGCCGGGATGACGTTCCACACGTCGCCGCCGTGCACCTCGGTCACCGACACGACGAGCGGGTGGAACGGCGAGACGTTGCGGCTGACGATCGTCTGCAACGCGAGGATCATCGAGCTCATCGCCTCGAAGGGTCCGGTGCCCTTGTGCGGGTATCCGCCATGCGCGCCGTCGGCGTGCAGGTTCACGCGGAAGCGCACGCAGCCGGCCATCATCGGCTGCGACCCGGCGGCGAGGACGCCGGGCGCGTAGTTCGGGTTGTTGTGCGTGCCGATGATCGCATCGAGGCCGTCGGCGAGGCCGGCGTCGATGACGGCGCGCGCGCCGCGGCCGAGCTCCTCGGCCGGCTGGAAGATGACGCGCAGCGTGCCGTGGATGAGGTCGCGGTGCGCGTTGAGCCAGAACACGGCGCCGAGCAGGCTCGTCATGTGCAGGTCGTGGCCGCAGGCGTGCATGACGCCGTCGTTGGCCGACGCGAAGTCGAGTCCCGAGTCCTCATGCACCGGCAGCCCGTCGATGTCGGCGCGCAGTCCGACGACCGGCCCCGGATGCGCGCCCTCGATGCGCGCGACGACGCCGGTCGGCATCGGGTCGTCGAGCAGCTCGACGCCGTGCCGGGCGAGCATGTCCCTGAGGTACGCGCTCGTCGCGCGCTCCTCGAAGGAGCGTTCCGGATGCCGGTGTAGATGGTGGCGGATCGCGCGCAGTTCGTCGCTCAGTTCGATCGTCACGGCCATGATGGTGCCTCTTTCCTCTTGCGTCCTTCGTACCCGCTTCGCCGGCGTATGCCGCCGTCGTCTCAACGGCGCAGCAGCCGCTTGGCGATCGCGTTCGCGATGGCCTGCACGACCTGCACGAGCACGATCATGATGATGACGGCCGTCCATGTGACGGTCTGGTCGAACTTCTGGTAGCCGTACGCGATCGCGAAGTTACCCAGGCCGCCGCCGCCGATGTAGCCGGCCATCGCGGACATGTCGAGCACGCCGATGAACAGGAACGCGTAGGCGAGGATGAGCGGCGCGAGCGCCTCGGGGATGAGCACGGTGCGGATGATCGTGAACTTCGAGGCGCCCATCGCGCGCGCCGCCTCGATGACGCCGTGGTCGACCGGCACGAGGTTCTGCTCGACGAGGCGCGACGTCGCGAACGTGCACATGATGCACATCGGGAAGATCGCCGCCGTCGTGCCGATCGACGTGCCGACGACCTTGACGGTCAGCGGCTGCATCGCGGCGAGGAAGATGATGAACGGGATCGGACGCACGATGTTGACGAGGATGTCGAGCACGCGGTAGACGACGCGGTTCTCGAACAGGTTGCCCGGGCGCGTGCCGTAGAGGATGACGCCGAGCACGAGGCCGAGCACGCCGCCGATGACGATTGTGATGAGCACCATCTGCAGCGTCTGGACGACCGACTGCGCGAGCAGCGGCTTGAGGACGCTCCAGTCGCTGCGGCTCGCGAGCGTCGCGGCGGGGGCGAATGCGGATGCGGATGCGAGGGTGTACATCAGTCACGTTCCTTTCGTGCGGCCTTGCGTTCCCGCGGGGTCGTGGGCGTCATGTCGACGACGTCGTCGTTCTGTTCGATCATTTCGAGATCGTCGTCGAGCGCGGGCGTCGACGTGACTGTCGCCTCGTCGGGGCCGAGCGCGATGCGGGCGCGTTCGACGGCCGTGTCGTAGTCGACCGGATCGGCCTTCGTGCCGAAGTCGACGATGTCGCTGTGGCGGCGCAGGTCGTCGAGGAAGGCGTCGATCCGCGCCTCGTCGCCGGTGAACTCGTAGGTCATCGCACCGATCGCGATGTCCTGCACGGTGTCGATGCCGCCGTAGAGCAGGCCGCTGCTGATGCCGTGGCGGGCGATGAGTTCGGAGATGTCCTGTCCGGAGGCGGGCACGAGCACGTTGCCGTCGGCGTCGACGATGTCGCGCTGACGCACGACGACGGTGACGAGACGTCCCGGCCACTGCTCGCGCATGACGGCGATGCGCGCCGGGTCGGGCAGGCCGTCCATCGCCGTGGCGATGAAGCGCTTCGTGACCGGCTGCTTCGGCGCGGCGAAGACGTCGTAGATATCGCCCTGTTCGACGACGCGGCCGGCGCTCATGACAGCGACGCGGTTGGCGATCTGCTGCACGACGTTCATCTGATGCGTGATGAGCACGATCGTGATGCCGAGCTGACGGTTGACGCGTTCGAGCAGCTGGAGCACCTCGGTCGTCGTCTCCGGGTCGAGCGCACTCGTCGCCTCGTCGGCAAGCAGGATCTTCGGGTTCGTCGCCAGGGCGCGCGCGATGCCGACGCGCTGCTTCTGGCCGCCCGACAGCTGCGACGGGTACTTGTTCGCATGTTCGGACAGGCCTACGAACTCGAGCAGCTCGAGCACGCGCTTGTCCTGATAGTCCTTGCGCCAATGGTCGAGCTTCAGCGGATAGGCGATGTTCTGCGCGACCGTCTTCTGCGAGAACAGATTGAACTGCTGGAAGATCATGCCGATCTTCTGGCGCACCGGCCGCAGCCTGCCCTCGCCCATATGCGACACGTCGTGGCCCATGACGGTGACGGTGCCGCTCGTCGGCTGCTCGAGCGCGTTGATCATGCGCACAAGCGTCGACTTGCCGGCGCCCGAATAGCCGATGATGCCGAAGATGTCGCCTTCGTCGATGCTCAGCGAGACGTCGTCGACGGCGCGCATCGTCTTCTTCGCGCCGCGCTGCCTGAACTCCTTGACCACATGGTCGAAGACGATGATGGGTTCCTTGCCTTGCGTCATTGTGTCGCCTTTGTCTCCTTGATTTGCCCCGCCTCTCCCCCGTCGCCCGCGCATCGCGCCGAATGCGAGAGAAAGCCGCCGGCCGCCATTGTAGCGGCACGGGCGGCTCATCGTGCGCGTTGCCCCGTGGCGGCGCGCCGTGTGCGGCGAAGGGCTCACTTGCCGCTCGCGCGGATGTCCGATTCGATGTCGGTCAGGTACTTCGCCAGTTCGGTCTGCGAGAACTTGTCTGCGAACACGGCGGTGCCTGCCGACTCCTCCTGCAGCGCGTCGAGCACCGGCTTCGTCTGGTAGATCTCGACGCACTTGCGGTACACGGCGTTGTCCACGTCGTCGGCTCGCACGGCGAAGATGTTGATGTAGGGGCGCGACTCCTCAGATTCTGCGTCGTCATGGTAGATCGCGTCGGTCGGGTCGAGGCCGGCGTCGGCGACGTAGTCGTTGTTGATGACGCCGGCGGACAGGTCGTCGCCGCCCGACTTGAGTGTGTTTGCGATCTGCTCGGCCTTCATCGGCACGACCTTGACCTTCGACTTCGCCTCGTCGATGTCCTGCGGAATCGTGAACGCCGTCCAGTCGCCCTTGAGCGTGACGACGCCGGCGGCCTTGAGCACGCCGATCGCGCGCGCCTGGTTCGTCTCGTCGTTCGGAATCGCGACCGTCGAGCCGGCCGGCAGGTCCTTGATGTCGGTGTACTTCGGCTTGCCGTCCTTGTCGAAGGAGGAGTAGACGCCGAGCGGGTAGATCGCCACGCCGCCGAGCGGCTGCAGGTTCTTGTTGTTCTGCACGTTGTAGTTGGCCAGATACAGCAGATGCTGGAACTCGTTCATGTCGAGGTCGCCGGCGTCGAGCGCCGGGTTCTCGCTCGTGTAGTCCTGGAAGTCCACGATGTCCACGTAGACGCCCTTCGCCTCGGCCTGCTTCTTGAATTCGACCCACTGGGGGTCGGTCGCGCCGACGACGCCGATCTTGACCGGGTTGTCCTTCGTGCCCTTCGTCTCGGCGCTCGCCGCCGCACCGCCGTTGCCTTTGTTCGCCTGGTGGAAGCCGAAGAAGACGCCCGCCGTGACGAGCAGGACGACGAGGACCGCGATGATGATGTTGCGCGCCGTATGGTTGACGCGCACCGGTTCGTCGGTGTTGAGCTCCGGTGCCTTGCCCGGTTCGTTCGTGTTGTTCTGGCTCATCTGCTCTCCGTTGTTTGTGGTGACTGGTCTGTCGTTTCCCCATCGTGGTGGTCCTGCACACCGTGGCGTCCCGCTGCCCGCTGTGGACGTCCGGTTGTGCGACGTGTTCAAGGATACGACCGTTCAGGACCTCGATCGCACCTTTCGTTATCGTTTCCGTTTATAGACGGTGTTCGCGGGCCATGATGATGGGCCTTCCCCACCGTCGTGTTCCGCCGTGCGCCGCCGAGGCCGCCGCCGTCGTGTCCGTTTCGTGAGATGGACCCACGGTAGGATTGCCACCATGACGACTTCACCGCTCCCCTCGGATGGCCATCGCATACGCGCCGTGTTCTTCGACATCGACGGCACCCTGACGAGCTTCGCGACGCATGCCGTGCCGCGTTCGACGCTCGACGCGCTTGCCGCGCTGCGCGGCAAGGGTATAAGGACCTTCATCTGCACAGGGCGTTCGCCTGAGCAGATGAAGGTCGTCCTCGACTCGATCCCTGTGTCGTTCGATGGCGTCGCCGGCGTCAACGGGCAGTTGTGCTGGAGGCCGGACGGCACCGTCGTATCCGATGTGCCGATCGATCGGGGTGATGTGCGCCGCATCGTCGCATGGCTCGACGCGCACCCCGACGTGTCCGCCGTGTTCGCCGAGCGCGATACGACGTATTTCAACCATGATTCCGCACAGATGCGCGCGATGTGGAAGTCGCTCGGCAAGACGGCGCCGCGCGTGCGCTTCGTCGACCCGCACACGCGCATCGACGACCACCCCATCTACCAGATCAGCCCCTATGTGGACGTCGACGGGGAACGTGAGATCGTCGGCGCATGCCCGGCCGTGCGCGGCGTGCGTTGGCATCCCGCGTTCGTCGACCTCATCCCCGCCTCCGGCGGCAAGGACCGCGGCATGGAGGCGCTCCTCGCCGACGCGGGGCTCACACGCGAAGAGTCGATGGCGTTCGGCGACGGCGGCAACGACGTGGACATGCTGCGGTACGCGCATGTCGGCGTCGCGATGGGCAACGGCACCGACGAGGCGAAGGCCGCCGCCGACTATGTCACGCAAGACGTCGACGACGACGGCGTCGCGCACGCGCTGCGGCGTTTCCACCTCATCTGAAATTACATTATTTTCAACGCATGGTTGGCCTGATTCATAGGATACTCACCGAACAAAAGTACGGGAGAGATGCATCATACAGCACCCGACACTCCGTCCGTACAGCAGGCAATGCTCATATACTTACACGGAATAATTTGTATATAAGTAAAAGCATATAAATTACATTGAGTCGCGCTCCTTGCACCTCATGGAAAGGATTGACCACGCCAACCTATATCACCGAAAAACCACACAGAGAGAATGCCGTCGAACTTTGTGAAGCGAAGACGGCAAGCCGCAGAAAACGGTAGTGTAAGCCACTGGAGTCGGAGACACCGCCGATGCGAACACAGATATATGCGACCTGCCCCCAGTACTCCACGAGACACCGGACAACTTCACAACGTTCCGTTACCCCGCTAAAAGCAATCATCAGTCAGGAAGGCCATGTTCGCATCAGCGAACGTGTCGTCAAAAACTTTTTGCAAAGAGAGTGCGATCGAGGCTATTGAAGTTGATGGCGAATCCCCTCATACCACGTTAAGTAGGTTTCAAAGTTGGAACCCGTTGTCTAAACGAAAAGTGCAACACCGCGGTCAGGCTTGCGAATGTAGCAGTTCGTTGACGAGGGCTTCAACGGTCGTGCGGTATCCAAGCACGCGCACGGACCGGTTGTCGGTTTCGTCAATGATCTGCTGCACCTCACGTGCCATGTTCATCTCGATTGGGCAGTGTTTGGGAAGATAGCGGCATATCAGGCCGTTGCGGTCCTCGTTGCTCGTCCGCTGCCAACTGGCGTATGGGTGTCGGCGCGAAGTACGCGGCCATGCCCGGTTACTCGCGCAGCCGCGCGTGGTGCGCGGACCCGGTGCCGTTGTCGTGCGTGACGCTGATTCTAGCGGCGGCAGGCAGCGCACGGAACATCTCCGACTGGGCGGCGATGCTGGCGTCGGCGCTCTTGTCCGGGACGATGCACACCATGAGGAACCGGGCTTTCTTTTCGACCCCAGTGTGCAGTGCCGGCCTTGATGACGCTGTCCGCCTCCCCATGTCTGAACACGCCCCTGCCATCGACCTCCTGCGCTCACAGACGCCTGTGCGAAAGACGATGCAGTTTGCGCGACTTCATCCTACGCCGGTTGGCCTTGCGCTGTGCGAGGCCGGCAATGTAATAGCGGCCAGTCCACGGACCCGTCTTCAAGCGTTTCGGCCAGTACGGCCGGTACGACCAGCTCCCGTTGGATGCGAACCACGTGTTGCGCTTGATCTCCCTGCTGATGGTCGGCGCGCCGCGCCCGAGCATCGCGCCAACCGGCCGCACGTTGGTGCCATCGCCGATCTCGATCCAGATGGCCTGCCGTCCCCTTCTGGCAGGTGCAAATACACTGCTCCCATAGGTGCGTCATCCCTCCGGACTGGTTTTCTTGACAATTACCAATCTACTGGGTGTTGCACTTCCTTTTAGACAACGGGAGACCATGCGCGCCTACCGACTGTGGTAGATTGGCAAGGGTCAGAAAGCGATGTAGTGCGCAGCCGAAGCCATTGATATCGGAGGTGAGCCGCGACTGCAGAACCTCGTGATCTAATGCGTAACCAGCGCCGAGCACTTAGCATAGCGATGATTCGGCAATGCCATCGGGTTCACGGAAGTCGTTTGTCACTGGACCGCCGACCGTTATGGAGGAAGTATGGAATGGGAAGCTCCCCTCAGCCCTGCGGAGTTCAAGACGCTCCGGGAGCGCATGGGCCTGACGACCACGTGGCTAGCGAAGCGATTAGAGTGCAACCGGCAGTGCCCTCGGCACTAACCACAGACCTTGTGGTGCCCAAGGAGCGGTTCGACTTTGGAACAGAACACTTCACCGACGACGGAGGGAATCTGATCATCGTGCCGAGCGTTGACGCTGACGGCCCAGACTGCGGTATGCTCTCGGCATGGCATCGGGCCGCGACATTCCGCGCGGCAGAGGACACGGGCGGGCACATCACGTTTGCGCTGTCCGGGGGCGCGCTACCTTGGAGTTCGACCGAAAGAGAGGAACATAATGACGATCCGCTTCGCTGACCTGTTCGCTGGCATCGGCGGTATCCGCATGGGTATAGCCCAAGCCATCGGAAACGAGGCACAATGTGTGTTTTCTAGCGAGTGGAACAAGTTCAGCGTGCAGACCTACGAAGCTAACTGGCATGACGAGTTCCCTGTAGCTGGCGACATCACGAAGATTGACGAGGACGAGATGCCGGACTGTGATCTGATCCTCGCGGGCTTCCCGTGCCAGCCGTTCAGCTTAGCCGGCGTTTCGAAGAAGCAGAGTCTGGGAAGGCCCACCGGGTTCGAGGACAAGACGCAGGGTACCCTATTCTTCGACGTGGCCCGTATTATCAAGGCCAAGCAGCCCCGAGCGTTCCTGCTGGAGAACGTGAAGAACCTCCTCTCCCACGACCGGGGGCGCACGTTCCAGATCATCTATTCGGTACTGACCGAGGATCTAGGCTACCACGTCCAGTACCGGATCATTGACGCGGCTGGGTTCGTACCCCAGCACCGCGAGCGCACCTACATCGTCGGTTTCCGGGACGATGTTCCGTTCACGTTCGACGACGTGAAGCCCATCGGCCACGGAAACGTAGGAAGCATCCTCGAACCGGATGTGGATCCGAAATACACGTTGTCGGACAAGCTCTGGGATTATCTGCAACGCTACCGGGAAAAGCACGAGAAAGCCGGCAACGGCTTCGGCTATGGCATGGTCACGCCAGAATCCGACCACACGCGCACTCTGAGCGCACGCTATCACAAAGACGGTTCCGAAATCCTCCTATGGCAGGGCGACGGCATAAACCCGCGCCGCCTGACACCACGCGAGTGCGCGAGACTCATGGGATACCCAGACACGTTCCAGATCCCCGTGTCGGACACGCAGGCCTACCGCCAGTTCGGCAACTCGGTCGCCGTGCCCGTCATCTACGCGATCGGAGGAGCCATGAAACCCTTCCTCCTCACGGAACGCTGACCATCGGTATATGGCGCGGGCGCGCCTGTACTGTACCATTGTCCGCATGACGGGAACACTGTACAAAGATGACGAGGACCCCACCGACAAGGCCATAGCGGAGACCCGCAGAACGGGCAGCGCATTCGTGAAATTCCTTTCCGCAAACGACGCCGGCCTGACCGGCGGCCATCAGGCCGGCATACTTGTCGGCCGACGCGCATGGCCGCTGTTGTTCGACGACATAGACGACATCGGCTCGATCGCAAAACGCGAGGTCACGATCCGCTGGCCCGAAAACGTAGAGACAACCAGCACGTTCACTTGGTATCCCAGCAAGAAGGAGCTGCGCATCACTCGCTTCGGGCGCGGATTCCCCTTCCTTACACCCGAACAGGCCGGCGCTCTGTTCGTCATGGCCCGCACCGGCAAGGATGATTACAGGGCATTCATACTGGACGGCGACGACGCCGCCGACCGTTATCTGGAGACGTTCCAACTCTCCCCCGCTGATCTCAATCAGATCGTCCTCGCCCAAGGCCAGACACACTCGCTTGAGCAGGATGAGGCCGATGCTATCGGCTGCTGGGTGGATGAACTGAGACTCGGCGAGGGGAACCCCTTCCCAGACAGCGAAACCGTATCGAGGAAGGCAAGAGAGATTCAGGAGGCCGTCCACAACCACAGTGAACAGCTCACACGGGACCCAGACCGTAAGCTGGTTGAGTTCATCCGGGTAGAATACGCGCTGTTCCGGTACATGGAACAGGCGAAATACCTCTTCAGCATTCAAGGCGGTTTCGACGACCTTGATTCGTTCCTGAAGATCGCGCTTTCGCTGCTCAACAGCCGCAAGTCACGCGCTGGCCGGAGTTTCGAGAACCAGATTGGAGCCATCCTTCGGGCCAACGATTTGCAATTCGAGGAGCAGGTGATAACCGAGGGAAGGAAGAAACCAGATTTCATATTCCCCTCCGGTGCTGCCTACCACGATCCAGCAAGGAAGCCGGAGACCATGATCGTGCTCGCAGCGAAAACCACGTGCAAGGATCGATGGAGGCAGATCCTCTCCGAGGCTGGCCGCATGAAGGACCAGCCAAAATGGCTGATAACGCTGCAACCAAGCAACAGCAAGCAACAGCTTGAGGAGATGAAGGCCGACAATGTGCGGCTCATAGTTCCCAAGACCTACATCGCGTCGTATCCGAAGGAATATCGGTCCGATATCTGGACCGTGAAACGGTTTATCGAATATGTCAAAGACAACGCCCAAGACTGACTCGTGTTCCCGTGACACCGTGGACACGTGAACACAGGGGTAGCGAGTCTCTTAACACGTATGTCTGCGCATGGAACCGTTCCGAGATGGACTACCATCCACGGGAAGCAATCTCACGTTCGGCTTCTCGTTTAGAGGGTAATCCCATTGCACTACGCCTTGCCAGTTCGTTTGGGCACGCCACGGCAATTGCAGCCTAGGTGTAGTTCAGGTCATTCAGTTGAGAATCAGACGAGCGTTTTCAACGCGTCTGTCCGTCATATATCTTGGTTTTTGGGCGAGTATTCAATGCCTGCGAACCGATACCGTTACATATTCTCAGAGATATCAGTGCCACCAGCGGATTCAATGGCTTGGATCGCTTCTCCGGCATAGTCTTTTTGGGAAACATCTTTGACGAATTCTTGGTAGCGTTCGCGGCTCTGGGTAAGTATGTCACTGAAATACAGGAATTTTGCCCGGTACATGTCGACATGTACGTTCGCCTCTCTCGCAGACAATGGATTGCCGTCATCGTCAAGTACCCGTCTGACGATGATGAGAACGTTGACTCTCTCGTCAATTCCGGCCTCATTCTTTCTTCCTTCGGCTCTGTTATTCCGAGCATCGTCCTTGTCCAGAATTCGGGTCATCGCATTTGCGTAACGCCGCACCTGCTTTCGTATCTCCTCTATCTTAATATCACGACCATAACGTTTAAACTCTACAATGGTCTCGCGATCAGGAGCTGTCAGGTATTTAATATCCACGCGGCTGTTCGACTCCGAATCTGACGAAAAGTCCAGATTATATTCTTCTGCGCCTATTGTTCGGAATGCCCTTTCCTTCTCCACGTTGCGCGTGGCACGCTCCCATGATGGATCAAGAAGCCAAGGATTGTCCGAGACGAAGTCACGAGTGGCATTTTCAAGCTCATTGGTCTTCAACATGCCTTCCAGTTTGTCTATCACTTCGAGGCGCGTGCGCACGACCTGCGCATATTCCATATTCTCGTAGTCTTTGTAGGAGGTCAATATAGCAAGTAGTTGTTCGGTCGAAAGCTCGCCTGCATGACACAACTTCTTGATATCGCCCCGTTGGACCAATCGGGTAAAAGCCATGATTGATGACTGATACAGCGAGCGGCGATCGGATTCTGGGATACTGTTGATACGAGAAACCCGATCAATCAGATCTCGTGCGGGCTTCCTCATTCCTTCACTCAAAGAGTCAATCCAAGCGGCAACCTCCGGTATATCGGCCATCAGCCTCTTGGTATTGGCGTCGCTCCTCGCGCGGGACCATTCGTCAGAAGCACGGTTGAATATGTCTTTCATCTTCTCGTTGAAAGACTTGACTCGTTCGTCGGACTCAACCAGTCGCTGCCTATCGGATGTGGCGATGTCATCCTGCTGGGAGTCGTCGAGAAAATCTGCCTGCACCTGACCTGTAACATAGCTAGCAAAATTCCTATTGAAGTCTAAATGATCCAACAACCCCTCCTGTATAGGGCGTTTACGCGCCACCACAATGATATTCTTCATGCTTTCAGTATCATCGCCGAAGGCTCTATCGGTTGGTTTATGGACCGTTCCAATCCATCCTGATAGTTTCCAGTCAGGGTGCCCGTCAAACGATACATCCTCAACACGGTGTACTTCAGCCTTTATGCTGTTCAATTGTCCTTCTGAGGGGGAGAAATCACCCAGATACCAGATATGCTCAAGCCGTTGAAGATCTCCGCGATCCTCATATGTAACGGGTTGCCCGTTAATGACGATACGAAACATACCGTCGTTTTCGCTCCTATCAGCGAGATCAAGTACGTCGAACCGGCGAGCAATACGCCGCCTCAACGCATCCAAGGTCAAGCCGATTCGTTTCCTCCGGAGATTTGTTAGAATTAGTTTTGTACCATGTTTAATGTTATTCAACGTCAGTCCGTCTTGACTAATGGGAACTGGATGGTATTGGCGTTCATTTGGATCCGAACTCTTGATCGCTTCATCCAATTTAGCGACATCAATTGTAAATCCTTGGGCGTCTGCACCTTCTTTTTTGGATTCGACACGCATAATATCTGCAAGAGAGAATGCTGACAGCTTGCCGATCCCCTTGCGCCCCATGTATTTCCTGTGGAAGCGACATGATTCGTCACCTTCCCTTTTCCTCTTTTGATAGCCAACAGTCAGGAAGCGAGAGTTAAGTGTATCGGCATCCATACCGCATCCGTCATCAGTGATGGTGATGCTGCCGGAGTCTTCATCCGGATTGTAGTCAATGTTCACGTTATTCGCGTCCGCGTCCCAAGCATTGGCCACGAATTCAGATAACACAGCCGCCGCATTGGAATACAGGTTCCGTCCCAGCGAGTCCACGGTCGCCATATCAACCGTCAAAGTGTACATGTCACTCATTATTGTTGTTCCTATCCTCTAGTGTTTTGATGAACTGCCGCGCTATGGCTTTGCCGAACACAGGAGGCACGGCGTTGCCTATCAGGCGGCCAACGGTGCTCAACGTGATCTTTTCCGAGGGCCCAGTGAACACGAACGAATCCGGAAAGCCTTGGAGGCGAGATGCCTCCCGAAGCGTAAGTGCACGGTCCTGCGCCGGATGAGTGAATCTTCCAGCTCCAGGATTATAGGATTGTGTCGTAATCGTGGGAGATGGCTTGTTCCACTCCATCCTCCCATAGAACGATTTGAAGGTTTTGCCTGAAGCGCGAGTCTGGCAGGGCACTCGCAACTCCTCCGGCCAGTCTTCCCACGTCCCACCCGGCTTGGAAGCATGTGCGCGTTTCAAATTGATAGGTGAAAGATTTCGCGCGAAATGCATGGAATCACTATCGTCTTTCTGCCCCGCGCCCAAAGACGGCAGATCATGGATAGCGTCATATACTGTTCTATAATGTTTTATGTCTACCGTTGGTTCCGGCATCTCAATATGGTCGTTTAGCGCAGCTAGCAGTACCAGTCGTCGACGTCTCTGCGGAAGGCCATAGTCAGGGCCGAACAACACACGGTACGTGACATCATAGCCGGTCTGTTTCAGACAGGCAACGAATGCATCAAAGATAGGTGAATACTGGACGCGCGGGACGTTCTCCATCGTCACGAAATCCGGCATAGTCTCTTGTACAAGCCGCGCGAACTCATTAAGCAGCGGCCAGCTTTTCTCGTGCGATGTGTCCACCCCGCGCCGCTGTGAGGAAAAAGGTTGACATGGCGCGCAGCCGGCCAAGAGGCGAACTTCTGCATGTCCCCACAAGCGCTTCAGATCTTCACCTCTCACATCGCAGACAGAGCGCTCGATGAACTTTGCTTTGATGTTATGGCTATACGGGTATGAGCAGGCTGAAGCGTTGTCGATTCCCGCCACAATCCTTATCCCGCCCTGTTTCAAACCCAAGGACAGGCCGCCCGTTCCACAGAACAGATCAATAGCTGCGATTTCGCTCCTCTTACACATAGAGGGAATTATAACCTTCAAGGTCGGCAAAACAGGCATATAGGTCATTTTGTGTTGATTTAGACTTCTAGTCGGTGCCGTTGGGATAGCGGGTCCGGGTGTGGAATTCGTTCCAGTCGATGCCGTTGCCGAGGGTGGGCTGGGTCGTCGATTCGTCATCGGCGTTGTCGGTATCGGTGCCGACGGCATGCTGGTCGTGTTCCTTGAGGATGCGGGCGGGGTCGGGTTTGGCGCTTTTCATGTAGCACAGCCATTCGCAGGCGCGGCGCATGTGGTTCTCGGGCATGCCGCGGTGGTTGACCAGCATGCGTTTGATCGCGGCGTTGAGGCCGCCCTCGAGCCGGTTGCCGTCGCGCGGCACCGGCCCGTACGTGCGCAGTTCGGGCTCGAGGAAGCAGAACAGGGATCCGTTGCGGAAGAGGCGTTCGAGCCTGAAGTAGGCGCGGCGCAGCCGCAGGTGCGTCCACCACCAGCCGCTTCTGGACGTGGCCGCCCTGGGGTCGTCGGGGTGCTCGCGGGCGAAGGTGCGTTCGGTGAGCATGTGCCGCCAACGTTCGCGCCATGCGTCGGGCGCCTCGCCCCAGCGTGCGGCGTGGTCGGCGTCGTGGATGCGGGTGAGCGCATCGGCGAGCCGTTTGAGTTCCCTGCCGGCCTCGAGGCGGGGCCGGCAGGTCAGATCCTGTCTGGTGTCGCGCTGTATGTGGATCAGGCATCGCTGGATGCGCGTGCCCGGCCAGCTCTCGGCGCAGGCCCTTTGGATGCCCTTCATGCCGTCGCATACGAGCACGTCGGGCGGCGCGATCTGCGCGAACAGGGCGTTGTAGGCGGCGGTGCTCTCGCGTTCGCACCATTGCCAGGCGAGCACCTCGCCGCCGTTGGCGTCGATCGCGGTCAGCAGGCACCAGCCGTTCATGTAGGTGCCGTCGGCCACGACCACGTGATGCACCACGCCG
>NZ_MVOG01000038.1 GCF_002286915.1 Bifidobacterium italicum
CCCGGCGCGCCCCGGCGTCCGGATACGCGTCCGCATCCGGCCCGTCCCCCTCCCGCTCCGTTTCGGGGCTCTCCCCGCTTGCGGGGGGATACCCCGTAGGGGTAGGGGGTAATTGTTGGTTATTAGTTGGTTGGGTGACATTGTGACACCCCTGCCCGGTCACAATGTCACCCCTGCCCGACGCATCCGGTCCAGGGGCGACATTCTGACACCCCTGAACAAACGGCGTGTTTCCAACGGTTTCGTCAGGGGTGACATTCTGACACCCCTGCCCCGCGACGGCCTCACGCTCGTCACGGACACGCTCGGCGGACACGTCCTCCACACGCTCGAAACGCTCGGTGAGCACGTCATAGACGACCGTCCTGTACCCCTTGCGCTTCCACTCGCCCGTCTCGGGATCCATCTGGTTCCATGCCTGGTTCGGGTTCTGGCGCACATACCCCAGATCGATCAGCGCGCCGATCGCGCGGGTCACCGTGCGCTTCGACAGGAACGTCGACGCCGCGATCGTGTCCACCGAGGGCCACGCGCACCGGCCGTCCTCGTAATACGCCCTGAACGCCAGATACGTCAGCACCGCGCCCATCGCCGGCGTGACCCGCCCGTCACGCAGACGATACACCCGCTCCGCAGTACCCGCCGTCATCCCAGCCTCCCCCGCTCATGCGCCGCGCCCATCAGACGCGCGCGCTCCACCGCGACCATCGGCAACGGCATGCCCACCATCACCGACACATAGAAATCCTGGCTGCCGTCCGGCGGCGACGACACGATCAGACGCACCTGACCGGCCGTATACCGGCGCGGCGCCACAACCTCACCACTGCCACGCATCAGCGCACCTCCTTGCCGCCGATGGAATCGGCGATATGACGTTCGAACAAATCAAGAACCTCCTGCGCCGATGGTCCGAGCGGCACGTACCTGACGGGACCATCCGGATCATCGTCGCGCGCGACGATATGGAGGCACAGATGATCTGGGGCCTGCTCACCGAACAGATCAAGCATGGCCGGGACCAGCGCATCGAATACCCCGGAGCCGACACCCACGACCTGTTCAGGCCGACGCTTATAGGGGCGTGGGCCGGCGACGACCCGATAGGAGGAGCGTTCGTCATGCCAGACGAACAGGACGCCGAGCAATACCGGCTCACGATAGGCGACCAAGGCGCGCAGATCATCGAACGATACTGCGTAATGATCCAAGGGATCGCGACGCTCCCCCAACACAGGGGAAAAGGCATTGGAACGCAGCTCAAGTACTTCTGCGAACAGTGGGCGCGTGAGCACGACGCTCTGCTCATATCGGGCATCCCGACCACCGATCAGGCGCACGCACTCAACCGACGCTGCGGCTACCGCATCCTTGCACCGCTGGTCCCGCTGGTCATCCAGCCGGGCCACGCGGACACGGGCCTGACGCCCATCGGGCTTCCTTTCACCCGGCAGACCCCCGCAGCCAGATGGGCGTTCAAGATACTCGGACAATCCACACGGCCGGCCATCCGCGTCGGCCAGGCACTGCAATCCGATATCCCGCGCCGAGGCCACCAACAGGCCACCGTCGAGTGGCTCGACCACACCTAGACCGCAGGACGACTCAACCGGCAGCCCTCCGCCCTCCTCCATATGCAACGTCATCATCGTGCTCATGAGCACCTCCTATCATCGGTGGCATGGGATCGTTCGAACGAATCAAGAACCTCCTGCGCACGCGGCGCGCCGTCCATCAACCACCGGCGCACCCGGCCGGCACCGTACTCGCGGCACATCCAGCCGCCGCCATCGACATCCGGCCCGTCGAAACGCAGATGGAGGCAGACGAAGTCCGGGCATCGCCGTCCGAACAGATCGAGCATGGCTGGGACGACTGCCTGCCACAGCCCCTCGCCCACGACGACGACGCGTTCCGGCCTACGCTGATAGGCGCGTGGGGACAAGACGGCCTCATAGCAGGCGCGTTCGTCATGCCAGACGAACAGACAGCCGACGCTTTCATGGCGAACGGCGTCCAGCACGCCGCACAGATGACCCTGCGCGCGGTAGCCGTCACCCAGGGCATCGCCTTCACACCGGAACACCGGCGTGAAGGCGTCGGACTCAAGATCAAGCGCTTCTGCGACGCCTGGGCGGCACAACACCACGCTTGCCTCATGCCGGCCGTCATCACGGCCCACGAGGCGCTGGGCCTGAACGAGAAAACCGGCCACCACATCCTGCCAACGGACGTCGTCCCCGTGATACAGATCCACGACGACGCCACGGGAACCGGCTGCCTGATCGACCTCGGCCCCCGTGACCAGACAGCCGGGCACAGCCAATGGTCGATCGGCGTAATCGGCCAGACGCACGGGCTCACCGTCCATCTCGGACAATACGGCGCGACCGAGGACCCGCCTCGGGGCCCGGACGACATCACATGGACAGCCCATATCGGGACCTGAACCACGCATCAGCACGTCTCCTTCCGTGCGAACGGGTCGATGACCGGCTTGCGCATGATCGCCGTCATATCGAACCGTGCCTTCGAACGGGCCTCGCGGCCCCGCGAACCGGGCGTCGCGTCCGATGGCGGGAAGAGCAGATCCTCGTTCACCCGCGCATCCGCGCCACCCCCGGACGACGGGTGCCGCGCCTTCGCCGCCTCCGCCGCCCGGCGTCTCCTTGATTTCCTGGACATAAGTCCTCCTCTCTCTCCATTCGTCTCCGTCGCGGCCCGTCTACGCTCTCGGAAGACACCGCATTGACATCCACGACCCAACCCGATACGCTGAAACGACGGGAAGAGCCGGGAACGAGCCGGGCGGCGCATCCACGCGCGTACCGAACCGTTCCGGGAATCCTCTCTCCTTCTCGGACCGCCGAAGACCATACCCACATGAACCCGGCGGTCCTTTTTCATTCCCATCGGGCCTCACCGGTCCAGATCCTCGACGCCCAGCAACGACGCCACCGCCAGAACCGCCACCGCGAACCACCACACCGCCAGATCCGCAATCCGTCCGAAAGCCGCACGGACACGCGCGGCGATCTCAGACACCATCGGAACCCCCGACGGCCGGCGCTTGCGTGAGTTCGCCGCCGATCCGCTCCAGCTCCCGACGGCACTGCGCCGCCCGCTTGTGCTTACGCTCGCCCTCGATCCGCTCGCTCGACGCGATCAACTCGTCGAGCACCGCGTTCACACGCTCCTTGGCATGACGGTAATACTCCACGTCCCTGCCGTATCCGCGAGGTTCGGGCACCACGAACACCCACTGCGGGTCCGCGTTGTAGCCATCCTGGACGATCCGATACGAATACCCCGCATACAACGGAATCTCGAAACGATTTTCATTGGACATGATCCAACAGCCTTTCAATAAACCGATACGAAGCCACCGCGCCACACGACCGCACGCACCATGTGGACCGCGGACCACACGAAACGCGCATACCATGCGACCGTGGCAGGAAACGCGCCCCCACCCACGCCCGACGAGTAGCAGTCGCCGGACGCGGGAAGGACACAACAGTGCCGGCAAGGAATACAACCGGCACCGCCATCCCGCCACAGCGAAAACAACGGGTCCAAACACAAGACCCCCGAATGCTCGCCATGAACGTGGCGGGAAAGGAATTATGATTATGGTCATTCTCAAAGCCATGACCCCGGACGGCACGATCCACACGTGGCAGATGCTTGAAACGGACGCCCGGCACTGCCTCGACGACACCAAACCGCTGCCGAATCGAGTGCCCGCTTTCACGATTGACACACCCATAGAACGGGTATTCGTCAACCCGCACCAATTCCTGCAATGGGAACTCCACCACATCTGACACACATAGGCCACACGAGTGGTCCGCAGCATGCACCGAAACCATATAACGTGACGAACGTGGCAGGAAACGCGTCCCTCCCTGCCCGACGAGTGCAAGTCGTCGGGCAGGAGAAGACGCACGGAACCGGCAAGGATACAACCGGCACCGCGATCCCGCCACAACAAACAATCGGGACTTGATTAGCAGAGTCCCCCGAATGCTCGCCATGAACATGGCGGGAAAGGATGAAACCATGAGCATCGAACTCATCACGTGGGAGCCGAAGCATGTCTGGCACCTGGCCGACGACACCAACCCCAAGACACTGCTCGACACCATGTCGAAACACGCACGACGAGGCAGGACCCTGACCATCACGGACAGCCACGGCGACACCAGGATTCTCAATCCGGCACGGCTCCAAGCCTGGACCATCGAAGTCAACCGCGAATAAACCGCAACCGTGATTCTGGTGGTCAGCGCATGTGCGCGAGCCACCAGAATCACACCCGAATACACCCTGTCGCACGAGTGGTCCGCGACATGCACCGAAACCATATAGCGTGACGAACGTGGCAGGAAACGCGCCTCCCCCACGCCCGACGAGTACCAGTCGCCGGACGCGGGAAGACGCACGGCACAGGCCCGAACGGCCCGCACCGCAATCCCGCCGCACGCAACACACAAACCGGAACCAGCAGGTTCCCCAACAAAACGTCGCGACGCGGCGGGAAAGAATGAAACATGCAACTGCACACACTGACGGAAACCGCACGCACGATTCTCGCCCAACACGGCGAGACCCGATTCTTCTGGCGATATCAGGACCAGTACGTGCCAACCGCACAATTCGAGGTGCTTTTCACGGCGACGCTCGCCAACGACGGCAGTATCGGGGATGCCGAACTCTTCATATGCCAATGTGGCGGAATCAACAATCCGTGGAATCACTCCTTCAGTCTGCTCATGCGCAACGGAACCTACCAATGCTCCGCCAGGCTCGAAGGCAAGGACTACTACACGCTGATCAACATCCTGCACATTGGACGCCGACGGCAAGGCACCGACCCGTGGAGCCCTGCGATCTTCCTTGGCGATGTCGACGGATCCTCCGCACATGTACGGAACAACTGGGCAAGACACCGCATACGAACCATCAATGACCTGCCCGCAACCTACCGATCGAATATCGAGGAATCGAACAAGATCTACTACATCTGCGCACGGGAGATCAGCCCGAACGGCCCCACCGAGGCGAATCAAGAAAAGACCCGCCGTCTGATCGGCCCCATGTGGGCACAGCAATGCAAAAAGCTGAGAAAATCCACCTGCTGGACGGATCAGCCCCCTAGGGATAAAGACGGGCATCCCATCTCCCTGAGACTTCCGAAGGACACCGATGCCACGGACAACTTCCACTGAGAACCGAATCATCACCATGCATCCCCTTCCTGCGGCAGCAGCAACGCCGACGCCACGGCCAGGGCAATGTCCTCCAGTTGCCCGGTCAGGAATACGCGTTCCCCGACCGGGAACGAGAACACCAGATCAGTCCACGATTCGCGCAGCACACGCACGCCAGACGACATGATCTCGCTCTCAGGATCACAACGCTCGCCACGCACGACCCGAACCAGCATGCGCTCAACCGGCTCATCCAGTTGGGCGCATGCTTCGCCCAACGGCTTGCGCAGACCCGCATGCAACAGCGCGCGTGCGGCACGTTCCACACCCGCGTCTGCCATAGGCGTCCCATGCCGCATACGCCAATAGCGGGCATCACGCATGGGGGCATCGGAAAGCAATTCCCGTACCTCCGGACGGCACACATCATATATGCACAACAGCCAGTCCGCCCCCAACAACGAATCCACATACCCGTTAAACCTGGCGATCAGGGCATCATCCGACAAAGAGGACAGCTCGTCCACCGACACGGTACTGTGAACACCGGCCGGCATACGAAGTGCACCGGAATGATCAATATCCAACAACACGGACCGCAGCAGCTCCCGTTCCACCGGAGTGAGAAAACCCCAACCCACCGCAGACTCGCACGAGAGCAGCCCCGCATACCCGGACTCTGACACGCCTAGGCTACGCACAGCCATCACGCCACCTCCAACTTCACATCCGCACGCTCAGTCTCACCATCAAAACCAAACGCGAAAAACAAAAAACGACAGAGGCAACCGCCCGGCACATGGGCCGCGACCAGCGCCAAAACCGTATAGCGTGACGAATGCGGCAGGAAACGCGCCTCCCCCACGCCCGACGAATAGCAGTCGCCGGACGCGGGAAGACACACGGCGCAGGCCGGCATTGGCCCGTACCGCAATCCCGCCGCACACAACATAACAACACCAAAACCAATAAAGGCCCTGTTTTCGTCGCTATGCGGCGGGAAAGGATAAGAAACATGACAACCAGGATCACGATCGAATACATCGACCGGGACGACGAGCCGGAGACCCACATCACCGACCTGCCGATCCCCGATATCCTCGACAGCATCGAACGGGCCAAGCCCATCCCGGTCCACATCCAGACCGGAGCCCCCAGAGCCGACAAGTACATCAACCCGATCTGGGTACGCACCATCACCGTCGCCGAGCTCGGCGACTGACGCGCGACCGTGGACCATGGCCCCTCCGCGCGACGCGTATGATGTGCACCGACACACCCACGACACACGAAAGGAAGGGCCATGCGCCACACACTGACCATCTACGCACCATACGAATCGTGGACACTGTCCCACGACACGGACATCAACGACCTGCGACGCCAACTCGACGACCCCGACACACGCATCATCAAATTCAAACGCGACTACGACCTGACCGTGACCCTGTACAAGGACCACATCACCGCATGGACACTCAACTGAACCAACCCCACGCGCGGCGACCAGCCGCGACCCACGATCCATCGAAGATGCCATCACGCCACCTGAATGAAACATGACAACCAAGATCACGATCGAATACATCGACCGGCAAGACAAGCCAGAAACGTATATCACCAACCTGCCAGCGTGGTCCGCGGCATGCACCTGAACCATATCCGGAACCATATAACGTGACGAACGTGGCAGGAAACGCGCCCCACCCGCGCCCGACGAACAGCAGTCGCTGAGCACGGAAGGACGCACGACACCGGCAAGGCTTATACCGGCGCCGCAATCCCGCCACGACAAACAACCGGGACTAATTCCAACAGTCCCCCGATCATTCGCCATAACATGGCGAGAAAGGATATACCATGAATCTGCCCGAACTGACAGAAACAACCAGACTTGTTCTGGAACGGTACGACGCGACCCGCTTCCGTTGGGAATACCGCAACGGAAAGGCGCTGTTCTCGGCGTTCTTCGCATACGAACCGGAATCAGGCACTCTAGACTGGCCGTACATGCCGTTGCTCGTCTCGTACAGGCCAACGCAACCGGAAGACACGCAACACTGGTCGCACCTGTACGAAGTACATCAGGACCGGCAAGGAATGCTCTACGCCAATCCGATGCTGAGCCACGAGGAATACAAGACCCTGATCGAGGTTCTGGGAATCCACCCCGCACCGACGGACAGCCCGTTCCGTGTGAGCGGTTTCCTACAGGAACTGCAACACGCGTCCGGCGCAGTGCCCGGGCATTGGAACCGGCACCGAATCCGTGCGATCCAGGACATTCCATCGAGCTTGCGCAACGATGTGGAGGAACCCGATGCGGTCTACTTCTGCGGGTGGCATCAGAACCCCGCAGGCAAGCATCCCACAGCAAGGAATCTGGAGAAGACCCGACGATTCCTCGGCCCCGCGATCGCGGATGAATGCCGACGCCTGCGGGTCTCCTCACGATGGACCACGGATCAGAAACTGGCCAAACCGTTGCCATGCCAGCAAGGCGCCGTGGAAGCCTATACACGCCAAGCATTCCAGAACCCTTGAATGCCGTTCCCATGCCGATCAGCCCCTTTCGAACAGGAACTGACGCGCATCGGGATACGCCCGGGCCCCGCCGCGTTCGACCTGCGCCAGCGGCGACAATGCATCGACCAACGCCAAGGCCACGGCCCCCGAATACAGGTACGCCATGCCGCGATCCGCCGGATCAACGGCCGACACCAAGCCAAGCCACATCTCACGCAACACCGCGACCGCATCATCACCCACATGCCCGTCATCGTTCACAACGCCGATGAGCATACGGCACACCCGCTCGGACGGCTCCATGCACCCGCACGCCAGCAGACACGAGACGCCGGCATCATTGAGCAGGCGGGCGCGACGCTCCACCGAGGCAGCCTCCATGCCGAACCCGTCACGGCGGCGCGCGAGCTCGGCATCCGCGTACGGCAGGCGCGGCAACAGCCAACGCACCTGCGGTCGGCACACGTCATAGACAAACAACAACACATCCGACGGCACATAGCCATCAACCCGAGCCGCAAACCGATCAATCAGCTCGGCATCGTCCATCACCTCAAGCTGCACATACAACGAGCCCAGGTCAGCCTCCGTCGGCATCGGCTCGGCCAGCTTTTGCACCAACACCTGCCCCTCGCCGTCCAACACGGCCCACTGCATCAACGAACGCTCCGCCCGCGTCAGGAACCACCTCGTCCCATCAACGCCACCGGATGACGGCAAACCCGCATACCCAGCCATCACGCCACCTCCAACTGTGTGTCCGCACGCTCAGCCTCACCATCAAGACCAAGCACAAAATCAGATGAAAGACCAAACTCATCATGAAGCGCTTGCAAGTCGCTCTGTTGCCATGGCATCAGACCACGTTCCTTCAGGGAAATGGTTGAGGCTGACTGGTTCAGCTTTTGCGCCAGGGCCAGCTGCGTATATCCGTGCTCGCGTCGCCATTGCAACATATGACAAGCCATGTCATCAGCCTCCCTAAAGCGTTAGTAGAACTAATAAAATCAGCATAGCATTAGTTTGACTAAAGTCAAATTCTTCCGTATCCTTCTGTTCAAGAGAACAGTTCATATCAACGAATGCAGAGGAGCGCCAGGAATGACAATGATCCAACCGCGAATAGACGTATCTCCATCTACTCTTGGCGACTATGCCGAACGGGTTTTAAACTTCAACGTGAATAGTCTTCGCAAATCACAAAAGAGAACGCAGAAATCGCTTATCGAACCTATGGGCGTCACAAGCGAAGGAGCGGTGTCTCAGCGCCTGAATGGATTAACTCACTGGAGCTTGGTTAGCGCTGTGAATGTAGCCCACAGTCTTGGCACCACTCTTGATTCGCTTCTTGACGACACCAAGATGAAGGAAGAAATCGCAAAACAAGCCGATCTGCTACGAGTTCAACTAGAGCAAATGAATCACATGAGCTCCGTTAACACAGAATTAACAAAAAACCCACGGCGACACGCCGTGGGCAATGATGGTGAGCTCCTGCGGCTGGGCTTGAACCAGCGACCGTCCGATTAACAGTCGGATGCTCTGCCAACTGAGCTACGCAGGAATACTGCTTCGTTGAATCTCTTCAACGCAACAGAAAGATAATATACGCGTTGCGCCCGCGATACGCAAATCCGGCGTGTCGAATCCGCTGCCGCATCGGCGCCCTGAATGCATCCCGGAGGAACGAGGCCGTCGCATGAGCATGGCCCCCGTAAGAGCGGCGCTACCCATGTGAATCGTGTGAGGACGGAACCGGTGCGGGGAAGAAGCGAGTCAGCGGGAGGCACGATCAAGGAACGAAAAATCAGCCCAAGGCCGACGGGCGGGTCGCGGATTCCGCGCCCCCGAAACCAATGACGCGAACCACCCATGCGTCCGACGGGATCCATTCCGCCGTCGGCCTTGAACCGACGATGTCCACTGTACGCGCTTTATCCGCCGTTGGCGCGTCCGCGCCCCACATGCATACAAATTCCCCATACTTGCTTCACGGTTCGGTCACATCCCCGGACGACCGGCATCCCGCATGCGTCTAGGGCGCTGAATCGACCCGTTCACAGGAGACGAAAAAGCCGCCCGGAGGCGGCTTGCTGGCTCCTGCGGCTGGGCTTGAACCAGCGACCGTCCGATTAACAGTCGGATGCTCTGCCAACTGAGCTACGCAGGAATACTGCTTCGTTGAATCTCTTCAACGCAACAGAAAGATAATATACGCGTTGCAGCTACAACACGCAAATCCGGCGTGTTGCCGTCACGGCATCACGATCCGCTCGAGCGACATCGCCGAATCAATCGGGAAGTCCGGCGACGACGGCGCGACGCCCGCCCGGACGAGGTTCGAGCCGAGCATGGCGACCATCGCCCCGTTGTCGGTGCATAGCGCGACGCGCGGCAGCCGCACATCGACGCCGTGCTCCTCGCCGGCCGTGAGCAACGCCTGCCGCAGCTGCGAGTTGGCCGAGAACCCGCCGCCGACGATGAGCGTGTCCGCATCGTACTGCGCGCAGCCGCGCATCGCCTTCTTCGCGAGCACGTCGGCGACCGACGCCGCGAGCGACGCGCACACGTCGTCCACCGGAATCGACTCCCCGGCCGCCTGCCTCTCCTCGACCCAGCGCGCGACCGCCGTCTTGACGCCCGAGAAGCTGAAGTCGTACGGATGCTGCTTGCCGGCGCGGCCCTGCGTGAGTCCCTGCGGCACATGGATCGCATGCGGATCGCCGCGCCGTGCGTGCGCGTCGATGTGAGGACCTCCCGGATACGGGAAGCCGAGCAGGCGCGCCACCTTGTCGAAGCATTCGCCGGCCGCGTCGTCGAGCGTCGTGCCGACGACGTCCACATGGCGCGCGATATCCTCGACATGCAGCAGCGACGTATGGCCGCCGGAGACGATGAGCGCCATCGTGTTCGCCGGCAGCGCGCCGAACTGCAGCTGCGTCACCGCCACATGACCGATCACATGGTTTACGCCGTAAACCGGCTTGCCGGCGGCCCATCCGAGCGCCTTCGCACCGGAGACGCCGACGGCGAGGCATCCGGCGAGGCCCGGACCGGCCGACACGGCGATCACGTCGATGTCCGAGATCTCCAGCCCCGCGTCCGCGAGCGCCTTCGAGACGACCGGAACGAAGGCCTGTGCGTGCGCGCGCGACGCGATCTCGGGGATGACGCCGCCGTAGCGCGCATGCTCGTCCATCGACGACGCGACGACGTTCGAACGCAATGCGTCGCCCTGCACGACCGCCGCAGCCGTCTCGTCGCATGTCGATTCGATGCCGAGGATGATCGGCCCGCTCATCGTCTCCGTGTGTTCCATGCCTTCACCTTATCCTGTCCTGCGTTCCTTCTTGCCGTCAGTTCGCGGCGAATCCCACGACGCGCGGCCTCAGTTCGAGGCTCATCGTGTACGCGTCCACGCCTTCGGGCTGATAATACCGCCTGCGCAGCCCCATGCGTTCGAATCCGATGCTCCGGTAAAGCGCGAGCGCGGCGTCGTTGTCGACGCGCACCTCGAGCAGCATGCGCTCGGCGCCGGCGGCCTTCGCGCCCGCGATCATCCGCTCGAGCAGCGCGCGTCCGATGCCTTCGCGCTGATGGTCGCGGGCGACGCCGATCGTCATGACCTGCGCGTCGTAGCCGTCGTACCAGTACCCCGCGTAGCCGCGTATGCGGGGGCTCGTTCCATCGTCCCCCTCCACGTCGTCCACGTCGAAGTAGTAGGCGCGCGCGGGCGCGTCGAGCTCCTGCGCGATGGCGCGTTCACTCCATGCGCCGGCGCCGAAGAGGTCGCGTTCG
Source organism: Bifidobacterium italicum (assembly GCF_002286915.1). Lineage (GTDB taxonomy): Bacteria > Actinomycetota > Actinomycetes > Actinomycetales > Bifidobacteriaceae > Bifidobacterium > Bifidobacterium italicum. Next base: position 11,538 of record NZ_MVOG01000038.1, read on the forward strand.
AGCGCGGCCATCGCCTTGACGGCCGCCGTGCGGTCGAGCGCGTCGCCGGTCACGATCATGCCGTCGCCCCGTCCGGCATATGCGCGGGATCGTGGCTGAGCACGTGCTTGAGCGGGTTCGGCACGCTCACGTCGGGTCTGCGCAGGTACAGCGGCTCGACGGCTCCCACGCCCTCGTCGGCCGGGGCATGCGTCTGTGCGGCGGATGCGAACAGCGCGAGCCCTTCGGCGCCCATGTCGAGCGCGGCGGCGTCGCTCACCGTCTCCACGTGTTCGAGTCCCTCCCACGCGGATGCGTATTTGCATGCGCCGTGGCCGATGACGTCGATGACGACGTCGACGCCCGGATGCGCCGCGCGGTATGCGTCGACGGCTTCGCCGACGCGGCGCGCGATATGGTCCGGGGCGTCGATGTCCATGTCGATGAGCGTCGTCGGATCGCCGGCGTCGGCGGCGAGGTCGGCGTAGAGGCCGAAGTAGAGCTGCCTGCGGCGCGCGTCGTTGACGCTGAGCGTGAGCGCGACGAGCGGCGAATCGTCGGCGGCGAAACTCACGTCGGCGTAGTCGAAGCGGGCCGCGAAGCGTGGGTCGTGGCGGTGGACGGCGTGCATGAGCACGGCGTTCGGCGTCAGGTCGTCCTGTCCGAGCAGCGTCGCGCCGGTCGCGTAGGCGATCGCCTTCGCCGCGACGATGCCGGCGCGCAGCCCGGTGAACGGCGCCGGTCCGACGCCGACGACGATGCGTTCCACCTGATGCGGCGCGACGCCCGCCCGCCGGCATGCGGCGTCGATGTCGTCGCGCAGCTTCTCCACATGGGTGCGCGAGTCGTGTTCGACGACCGGATCGTATCCGACGAGGCCCACGGTCGAGCCGAACGATGTGTCGATGACTAGAGTGTGCATGTTCCGTCTTTTCGTTGTAGTGCGTTGGCGGCCGCGCCGCTCAGCGCGGTTCGAAGCCGTCGAGGAAGCCTTCCCAGCGCGCGCCGACGCCGGTGAGCGTCGCGTAACGCACGCCGTCGCTCGTCGGTGTGGCGTCGTGAGCCGCATCAGGGCGGCCGAGCGGACGCTCGAGCACGATGTCGAGCCGTTCGTCGGCGAGCGCGGCGGCCATCTGCTCGCCCCATTCCATCAGGACGACGGCGTGCTCGTCGACATCCTCGAGCTCCTCGTCCAGCCCGAGCGATTCGAGCTCGTCGAGGAGGCGGTCGACGCTGTCCTGTCCGGGCGCGTAGTCGACGCCGCCCAGACGGTAGGCGTCAACGTGGATGAGGCGCGCGGGGCGGCCGTCCGCGAAGACGCCGGACAGTTCGCGCGCGATCGTGAACGTCGGCGAGACGATCGGCTCGTCGATCTCCAGTCCCGCGCCGAAACCCTGGGCGAAAGTCGTCTTGCCTGCGCCGAGCGGGCCCGACAGCAGAATGACCTCGCCGCCGTGCATGCGTGCGGCCACGGCGGCGCCGAGCGCGCGCATGTCCTCGGCGCGCGGCACCGCGAATCGCTTCGATTCCATGTCCTTCGACCTTCCGATGTTGCCGATGCTGTCCCGGTCCATGTTACTCAACGCCTTTGTTCGCGATGAGCTCCACGCAGCGCTCGAGCGCGTAGGCTGCGTCGCCGCCGGCGGTCTTGCACTGCTCGTCCGCCCACGCGAGACGGCGCACGCAGCGGCCGAGCGCCTGCGACGACCAGCCGGAGAGCTGGCGTTGCGTCTTGCGGATGAGCCATGGCGGCATCTTCGCCTCGCCGGCCGTGATCGATCCGGCGCGCACGGCGGAGGCCTTCGCCAGCGAGCGCAGCTTCATCGCGAGCGCGCCGACGAGGGCGATCGGGTCGACGCCCTGGACGAGCGCCGAGCGCAGCATGACGACGGCCTGCGCGCCGTCGCCGTCGAGCGCGGCGTCGGCCACGTTGAAGCCGGTGACCTGCGGATTGGCGATCATGTACCGGTCGACCTGTTCGAGCGTGATCGGGTCCTCGTCGAAGTCCATGCACAGCTGGCCGACCATCGCGCACAGCTCGCCGAAACCGTGCTCGCCGTAGACGGCCGCCAGCTGTTCGGCGGCCTGCGGCTCGACGCGGCGTCCGCGACGTTCGAATTCGCCGATCGCGAAGTTCCTCACGCCGCCCTTCTCCTTGAGCGCCTTGAGGTCGTCGACCTGCTGCATCGCCGCGCCGGCCCGCCGCAGGTCGTCGACGAGGCGCTTGCCCTTGGCGCCTCCGGCGTGGCGCATGACGACGCCGGACGCGTTCGGGTCGCCCGCCGATTCGCGCACGTAGGCCACGAGCGACTTGCCGAGCGATTCGTCGGCGTCCTCGAGATGGGTGAGCAGCACGCCGGCGCGATCGCTCAGCAACGACGGGCTGACCGCCTCGTCGAAGTCGTATCCCTCGATCGCGCGCGCGTCCAGTTCGACGAAGTCGGCGTCGCGGTGGTTGTCGAGCCATCGGCGCACGTCGGCGCGCGCCTCGCGTTCGTTGAGGAACTCAATGCCGCCGAAGACGATGACGCAGTTCGCGTCCTTGTTCACTCCCATAATCCCAATGTGTGCGCATCGTTGGACAATCACGGCCGCTCCCCTTTCCGGCGCCGGGGCGCGCGGGGGCGCCCCGATCGTGTGCGGTGCCGGGGCGCGCCGACGCTCGCCGCACGCCCATCGGCCGCCACCGTACGCCGCCAGCGCAGACCCACGAGCATCGCGAACGTGCGCTCATGCCACTGGCGCAGCCGGACGACCGGCGACGGCGCCGCGGCGAATCCTCGCCGTCGTGGCTGTCCGGCGCGCAGATGCGCCATCGCTCGCGTCAGGGCGGCGATGAGCAGCACGAGGGCTTCGGCGCCGGCCAGCCGCAACGCGCCGTCCGCGTCACGCGGCCACGAGAGCGTCGATGTGGCTTCGTCCGCGCCGAAGACGTCGGCGGCGATCTCGATGCTCTTCGTGCCGAGCGAGGCGCACCATGCGAGCGCGAAACCGAGCCGGGGCATGCACCAGCCGAGCGCGTACGCGCCGAGCCCGCACACGGTGGCCATGTCCATCCACGGCGCGACGAGCAGGTTCGCCGGCACCGCCCACAGCGCGATCCGCGGCTGCATGAGCAGCTGCAGCGGCGCCGTGAACATCTGGGCGCCGATCGTCGTCGCGAGCGCGTCGGCCATCCTGTGCGGCAGCCACCGCCGCAGCGCCGCCGCGAGCGTCCCGGAGACGAGCGTGATGCCGAGGACCGCCGCGCACGACAGCGCGAAGCCGAAATCGGCGGCGCGCGCAGGTCTGGCGACGATCGCGACGATCGCCGTCCACAGCAGCAGCGGCGTCGTCTGTTCACGCCTTCCGAGCAGCACGTATCCGAGGGAGAGCAGATGCATGACGACTGCCCTCGTGATCGATTCACTCGGCACGAGGACGGCCGTGAGCGCCCCTACGGCGACGGCGCGTGACGCGGCGACGACCCAGCGCGGAGCGAGCAACCGTGAGCACAGCGCCGTCGCCGCGGCGACGAGCAGCGCGTAGTGTCCTCCGGAAACGGCCATGAGATGGATGATGCCCGCTCGGCGGCATCCTTCCTCGAGCCGGCGTGCGTACACCTCGTCGACGGGTTCGCCGTCGGTGAGCGCATCCTGCCCGAGCACGCCGAGCGTCAGCCCCGGCACGAGGACGCGCCCTTGGTCCGAAAGCCCGTCGGCGACAGCGAAGAACCGCCGCTGCATCGCGTGCACGGCCCTGCGCCACGCCGGCGGATCGCCCACACGCACGGCGCCGGCGGCGTCCTCCTGCGCCACCGTCAGCAGCAACGCGCGCGGATTCCATGACGCGCGCGCGAGCGTGCCCGACAGGCGGTACTCGCCGCCCTGCACGATGCTCGTGCACAGCACGGCGGGCAGCAGCACCTGCACGTCGACGTCCGACGGCTCGCGAAGGCCG
>NZ_MVOG01000039.1 GCF_002286915.1 Bifidobacterium italicum
CATCCCGCACGCGGCGTCGCTGCATCAGGCTTGCGCCCATTGTGCAATATTCCCCACTGCTGCCTCCCGTAGGAGTCTGGGCCGTATCTCAGTCCCAATGTGGCCGGTCACCCTCTCAGGCCGGCTACCCGTCAACGCCTTGGTGGGCCGTCACCCCGCCAACAAGCTGATAGGACGCGACCCCATCCCATGCCGCAAAAGCCTTTCCCACACCCCCATGCGGAGGGCGCGGAGCATCCGGCATTACCACCCGTTTCCAGGAGCTATTCCGGTGCATGGGGCAGGTTGGTCACGCATTACTCACCCGTTCGCCACTCTCACCAGCCAAGCAAGCTTGGCCGGATCCCGTTCGACTTGCATGTGTTAAGCACGCCGCCAGCGTTCATCCTGAGCCAGAATCGAACCCTCCACAAAAAACATTCATGGAGACATCCAACAGATGACTCACAAAAGAAAAAGACGGACCATCCAATAAGGAAGGACGGTCACACAAAAACCCCGACACCCATCAAACCCCCTCGGGTACCACACGGGCGGGCATCGGACTGGCAATCAAAGACCACCACACAACCAACAAACGTCGGCCATATGATGAAGTAGTACAGTACACACTATTGAGTTCTCAAACCACCACACACACCCACAACCACACCAGTCAACCAGACCAGCAAGCCGTGAGCGGCAGCAAGAAGAAAACTTACACCACCCCAACCACAAACGCAACCCCCACCCCCAAAACCCAACAACCACAACCCCTCCACGGCGTGTCGCAACCACCCAACACCAACACCAACCACACCCAAAACCACACCTCGTCATCACCCAGCCCCCACACATCCGAACAACCCAGCCTCCAACCACACCACCGGAGCGAAATGCATCGCTCACCATCACATCGAACGGCCGAGTGAACATTGGGGAGAGCCGCGCCAGCCGTCATCGCCAAGCCCCACACGCGCGAACACCACCGACGCAAACCGCTCCCATGCGATCGCCAGACCCCACACCAGCGAACACCACCGACACGAGGCGGACCACCCGCGATCGCGCAAACCCGCCCAGGCGAACCCCACCCACGAACCGCACCCGAGCGCATCGGACCGGCGGCCTCCCGCGATCATCACCGTCACCGAACCGCCTGGGTAATCGGAACGCCGGTGGAGGGGCCGCCCGGAATCCTGGACGAACCACACTCACGCGGTCGGAGACCCGACCCCAGCGAGCATCACCGGCGCGAACCGCGTCGGGACGCATCGGACGGTGCCCGGCATCGGCGTCGAAGCACCGGAAACCGCATGCGACACGCCGAAGCGTCGATCGGATTTGGCAAATCGACGCCCATCGGGTAAGTTTACTTCTCGGCCCGGGCGGTTGGCGCAGTGGTAGCGCACTTCCCTGACACGGAAGGGGTCACAAGTTCGAATCTTGTATCGCCCACGAAACCGGTTTCCGGTTGACTTTGCGGACATAGCTTAGTTGGTAAAGCGCGACCTTGCCAAGGTCGAGACCGCGGGTTCGAGTCCCGTTGTCCGCTCCAAAGAAAACAGCTCCCGAAAGGGAGCTGTTTTCGTATCATCCTTAGACGATGGCGCCGGCGGCGTCAGCCCTCCCGGGCCTCCTCCTCGCGCTCGGCCGCTTTGTCCACATCCGCGGCGGCCTTGTCGAGATCGACGTCGGACTTCACCTCATGCTTGGCGGCACGGTCCACGTCCTTCCAGGCGTCCTTGTCCTGATGCTCGGCTTTGCGCTCGTCGACATCGGCCTTGAAGTCGTCGAACCTCTCCTTGAGCGTCTCATGGGCCTTCGTTTCGTCTGCCATGGCAACATCCTTTCGTTGTACGGTGTCGCAAACCCTTATGGGTCCCACCATTACACCTCGTTTGCCGGGACGGCGCGCGACGCACCGCTGTGGGCATAGGCGCGATATGCTGCTACACCGTTAGCGTGCGCATCACTCCTCGCGCATCGCCACATGGCAGAACTCCGGCACCTTGTACCATTTCACCGGATAGCCGGCGCCATGGGCGCAGAACACCGAATCCGGCGTATGCTCCAGATCGGCTTCGGGATCATAGCCTGCCGCCGCCACGACGGCGGCCTCGTCATGGCAGCGGCGGTATCCGGCGAAGGTCAGCGACAGCCTTCCGCGCCCATGGGAGTAGGCGTTCACCTCCATCGCATAGTCACGCATACCGCTGACCGGCGCCACGCCTTCCAATACCGCATAGCCGTCATCCACCTGCGGCGCGTCGCTCTCGCCACACATCCGCTGCACGTCGCTCATCGCACGTCCGAGCGATTCCTGCGGCAGCTCGAGCCGGAACCGGTACCACGGTTCGAGCAGGCGGCAGTTGCCGACGCCCTCGATGCGCGCGCCGCGTTCCTCCGCCGCGCCCGCTTCGGCCTCCTCGGCATCCGTGCCGCCATCGGCCGCCGCATCGTCGCGCGCGCCGCCGGCGAATCGGCGCGCCACGTCGAGCTCGGTGCAGTCGGTCGGTACGCCGGCGCGCGCCTCCATCAGCCCCATGCGCAGCGCACGGTACGTCGCCTGCCGGAAGTCACCGCCTTCGGTGTGTTTGAGATGCCCGCGGCCGGCGATGAGCGAGACGCGCATGTCGGTGATCGGCGCGCCGACGAGCACGCCGAGATGTTCGCGTTCGCGCAGATGCTGCAGGATGAGCCGCCGCCAGTTGCGGTCGAGCTCGTTCTCGTCCACATCGCTGACGAATTCGAGTCCGGCGCCTTCGTCGAGCGGCTCGAGCAGCAGGTGCACCTCGGCGTAGTGGCGCAGCGGTTCGAAATGCCCGACGCCTTCGACAGGGGCCGCGATCGTCTCCTTGTAGAGGATCGACCCCGCGCCGAACCCAACGTCGAGTCCGAAGCGGTCGTGCATGAGCTGTTCGACGACCTCGAGCTGCACGGCGCCCATCAGCTGCACATGCGCCTCCTGCAGCCGCTCCTGCCAGACGACGTGCAGCAGCGGCTCCTCATCCTCGAGCTCGCGCAACGCAAGCAGACACTTGTGGATGTCATGCCGCCCCGGCAGCAGCGTATAGGTGAGCACCGGCTGCAACGTCGGGTCTCCGGCATCGGATTCGATGCCGAACCCCTCCCCCGGGAACGTATGCTCGGGTCCGCTGACGGCGCATACGGTGCCGGCCTGGGCTAGCGTCGTCGTCGTGCTCGTCGCTCCGGAGACGCTGCGCACCTGATCGATCTTCTCGCCGACGCCGCCGTCCTTCGCCGGCAGCACCATTTTCGCGCGCAGCTCGCCGCCAGTCACTTTCATCCAGCTCAGCCGGTTGCCTTGCGCGTCGTGGGAGATCTTGAACACGCGCGCGCCGAAGTCCTGCGGATATCGCGGCTGCCGCACGAAGCGCGCAAAACCGCGCAGGAAATCGTCGACGCCCTGCATGCGCAGCGCGGCGCCGCAGTAGACCGGGAACACGCGACGCGCGGCGACGAGTTCCCGGATGAGCCCGTCGCCGACGGCGCCGGCGTCGAGGTATTCGTCCATCGCGCGCTCGCTCTGCATCGCAACCGCCTCCATCGACTCGTCAGACAACGTCATGCCGCCGTCCGCGCCGGGCACGGGCGTGAAGTCGATGCAGCCGTCGCCGAACCGGCGCTGCAGCTGTGCGAGCACGCGACGTTCGTCGGCGCCGGCCGCATCGGTCTTGTTGATGAAGACGAAGGTCGGCACCCCGTACTGTCCGAGCAGACGGAACAACGTCTGCGTGTGCCCTTGGATGCCGTCGACGGCGGAAACGACGAGGACCGCGTAGTCGAGCACCTGCAACGTGCGTTCGGTCTCGGCGCTGAAGTCGACGTGCCCCGGCGTATCAAGCAACGTGAGTTCGAGATCGTCGACGTCGATGATCGCCGGTTCGGTGAAGATCGTGATGCCGCGCGCGCGTTCGATCGCGTTCGTGTCGAGGAACGCGTCGCCGTGGTCGACGCGGCCGAGCCGGCGCGTCGCGCCTGCCGCGTACAGCAGCGCCTCCGACAACGTCGTCTTGCCCGCGTCCACATGGGCCACGACGCCCGCCACGATCCGCTTCATCGATGTTCCTTCCACGACATGCGCGGCCGACGCCGCAACCATCCACTGATTGTACGAAGGACGGGCGCCGACGGCGCACGCCGCTACATCGCGGCGAACAGGCCACCGCGCACCGTATAAACCAGCCCGCACACCCCGCACAGGACGATCGCCGCGAACAGCACGCGCTCCTTCATGCTGAACGACGCGAGGAACGGCTTGTCCGGCGCGCTCTGGCGCCGCGCGATCGCGAAGATCGGCAGGCCGATCGCGAACAGCACGCAGGCCACCATCAGATACCGCAGCCCGGCGGCGTAGACGAGGAACAGCGAGAACAGCGACCCCAACACGCCGGTCGCGAGCGCGCGCCGGCGGCTCACGGCGCGTGTGGCGCGCCCATGCGCGGTGAACGCGCCGGGCTCACGCGCGGCCACCTTCCACAGATACAGGCAGCACAGCAGGTAGCAGGGCATCGACATGACCGACGTGATCGAGATCATCACGTTCCAGGCGTCGCCGCGTACGAAGTGGCACAGGATGAACAGCAGCTGGCAGGTGGCCGCCGTCAGCAGGATCCCGGCCTTCGGCGCGCCGTGACGGTTCGTGGCGAGGAAGGCGCGCGGCCAGATGCCGTCGCGGGCCGCGAACAGCGGCATCTGGCTGATCATCAGCATCCATACGAGCCACGAGAACAGCACGCTGACGATGACGCCGACGTTGACCATGACGGCGCCCCACAGGCCGAAGCGCTGCTCCATGATGACCGACATCGACGGATTCGCCATCGCAGCGATGCGCCGCTGCCCGTAGACGCCGAGCGGCAGCAGCGAGACGAGCAGGTACAGCGCGAGCACGGCGACGTATCCGCTCACCGTCGCGCGCGACACGGCCTTCGGCGAGCGCGCGCTGCCGGAGACGACGACGGCGCCCTCCATGCCGATGAACAGCCACAGCGTCACGAGCATCGAGTCGCGCATCTGCCCGAACAGGTCGCCTGCGTGGAAGGCAAGCGGGCGCCCGTCTGCCGTCTGTCCCCAGAAGTCGCCGAGCATCACCCCGGGGCGGAACACCAGGCACAACGCGACGATGAACACGGCGACCGGCACGATCTTGCACACGGTGCCGACGATGTTGATGACGGCGCCGGTGCGCGTGCCGAGCATCGCGATCGCCGTCATCGTCCACAGCAGCGCCGACGCCGCGACGACCGAGGCCACGTTGTTGCCGTCGCTGAACGTTCCGGGGAAGAACGTGTCGAGCGTCGACATGATGAGCACGCCGTACGCGATGATCGAGAAGCAGTTGCACAGCCAGTACCCGTAGGCGACGAGGAATCCGACGAATCTGCCGAATCCCTGGCGCGCATAGGTGTACAGGCCGTCCTTGAGCTGCGGCTTGACCTCGGTGAGCGTGCGGAACGTGTTGACGATGCACCACATGCCGACGCCGGTGACGGCCCATGCGAGCAGCTGTCCGCCGGCGGCCGCGTGCACGGCCATGTTCTGCGGGAGGCTGAACACGCCGCCGCCGACCATCGCGGATACGACGATCGCGAACAGACCGGGGAATCCCACCGATCCGTCGGCATGGTCGGTAGTGTGCGTGTCCCTGTGCATATCCGCGCCCCGCGTTTTCGTTCGACGACCGTTTTCGTTACGCCGTCATCGTAATGCATACGCCGCGGTTACGCCGACAGGGCGCAACGGACCCCCGGCGCCGTCTATTCGGATTCGCCGTCGAGGCTGATCGAGAGCCGGTCGAAGGCAGCCTTCGCCGCGTCCTCGGTGGCGTTGCCCTCGAGCAGCACGACGGTGCTGCTGTCCTTGACTTTGACGACGTAGTTGTGCTCGGTCGCGTCGTCGACCGCCTCCTGCCAGAAGATGAAGTCGTTGCCGTTGCGTTCGCCTTCGTTGAGGATCTCGGCCGTGTCATCGCCGTCGATCTGCTCACGATAGAGCTCATAGCCCTCCTCGTGCAGGAACGAGCCCTCGAAGACCTCCTCGCCGTCCTTCGTGACCTCGAAGGGCACCTTGCCGGTGATGTCGTAGCCGCCGGTGACGTCGAGCGTGACCTTGATCGCGTCGCCGGTGTCGACGTTGAACGTGTACGACTTGCTCGCATGTGCCTTGACGCCGCACGCGCCCATCGAGACGACGACCGCCGTCGCCGCCGCGAACGCCGCGGCCCTCCTGATCATGGCTCCGCCCCTGATACGCATCCGTGTCATTCCTTTCCTCATCGCCGACATGACGGCGTCGGCGTGTCCTCGCCGTCGGGCCGCGCTCATCGGTGCCACGCTCCGTGGCGCCCGCGGCCCGACATCGTGCCACAGTACGGCACCACGTCGGGGCCGCGCACGCATGGTCCACCGCTTGGGCATCGGCCGTCCTCATGTTGAACGCCGCGGCGCGGTTCGGCGACCGATGAACACCGCCGACGGCCGCGGCCGGGCGCGCTACGTTGGAGGGGATGGACCGTTCCTCCCGCCGCACACGCCTCGACGCCGGCGGGAACTACGAAAGACGACGACGAAAAGGACGAGGGGGCGTCGATGGGCGCGCGCAGTGCAAACGAAACGACCGGGACGAACGAATCGGCCAAGCCGGCCACGGCACGCGAAACGGCCATGGCGCATCGGACCGACGGATCGGGCAGGCCGCCCAAGCTGACCGACGACACGATGGTCGTCGCGAAGGACGGCCAGCGGCATTCATGGCGGTCGATCAAACTGCTGCTCGCGACGCTCATCATCAGCACGCTCGGCGACGGTTTCTGCTCGGTCATGATGTCGGTCGCGCTGCCGAACATCTCCGAGACCTACCATGTGAGCCTCGCAACGGCGAACTGGGTGACGGTCGGCTACGCGATCGTCGCCGCGACGGCCGTCATGACCGCCGCGAGCGCGCTTGCGCGCATCGGCCTCAAACGCCTGTTCTTCTGGAGCCGCATCCTGCTCATCGTCAGTTCCGCGATAGGCCTGTGCTCGCTCGATTTCCCGATGATGCTGGCGAGCCGTCTGATCCAGGCGGTCGGCGCGGGGCTCATGTTCCCGACGATCAACACCGTCATCATCCGCGTCGTGCCGCCCGAGCGCTCCGGCCGCATCGTCTCGCTGAACAGCTCGATCATCGGCGTCGGCATCGCCGTCGCGCCGCTGCTGTCGGGCGTGTTCCTGACCTACGTGAGCCTGACGTCGATGTACGTCGTGCCGCTCCTTATCGGCGTCGTCTCGCTGATCATGGGCTGCCGTTACGCCTTCGACGTCGAAGCGCGCCGCAACATGCCGATCGACGTGTTCTCCGTCGCGCTCGCGTTCGTCGGGCTCGCGATGGTCATGCTCGGCTTCTCCGAGCTCACCGATCGCCCGCCGCTCGCCGCGGCGATGCTCCTCGCCGGTGTCGCCGTGCTCGCCGTCTTCGTGCGGCGGCAGACGCGACTGAGGACTCCGCTGCTCGATCTGCGGCCGCTGCGCCACGCCTACGTGTCCGTCGGCGTACTGCTGTTCCTCGCCGCGGGCATGGGACAGCAGGCCATCCTGCTGTTGCTGCCGCTGTATCTGGAACGCGCCTGCGCCTACACGCCGTTCGTCGCCGGCTCCTTCCTGCTGGCGCTCACGCTCGCCTACGCGGGCGCCGTGCTCTATGCGGGCAAGCGCGTCGACCGTCATGGCATGTGGCCGATCGTCTCGGTCGGCTTCGCGCTGCTGACGGTGGGTCTCTTCGCGATCTTCGGCGTCGCGCCGCTGCGTGCCGCGTGGCTCGTCGTGGCGATCAGCGCGTTCGCCATCGTCGGCGATTCCTTCGTCAACGTGCCCGACAAGGACGTCGTCTTCGAATCGCTGCCCGACGCGCAGGTGCCCGATGCGTCCTCGATCTTCTCGACCGGCTCGCAGATCGCGGGTTCGCTCGGCTCGGCGCTGTTCGTCGGCATCCTGTCCGCCGACGTGCTGCGCCAGACGCATGCCGGCGTGGGCCGCCACCTCGCCTACGCCGACGGCTTCCAGCATGCGGTGCTCGTCGGCGCGGTCATCGAGGCCGTCATGCTCGCCGTGTCGCTGTGGTATTCGCGGCAGATGGTGCGTCACGGACGCAACCGCATCACGCCGGCCGCGACGATGTCCAGCATCGCCCCAGCCTCATCGACGGCCGCGCTTCCGGACGGTGCGCCCGCTACTTCATCCTCAACCGGCGTCCGCGGCGTTTCGCGCGGATCCGACTGAACGCGATCGCCGCGACGATCAGTGTGGCGAACACGGCGAGCGCGGAGCCGGCGGCGATGAGACGGCCGTCGCGCTGGGTCGAGGCGGGGGCGATCTTCGCCGGGATCGGCTCGCGCACACCGGTCACGAGCAGACGGTGCGAGTTGACGCCCACCGGCGTGCAGGTGACGAGCGTGATCGTCGCCGGGCCGTCTTCGTATCGCTTCCGCAGTTCGCGCAACGTCCGTTCCATGGCCTCCGGCTTGATCGTGCGGATGTCCTTGACACGGTAGCCCTGCTCCGCGCCGAGCACCCGCAGATAGAAGACGCCTCCTTCGCGCAGTTCGTCGAGGCGGGTGAACAGCATCCCCTGCACCCCTCCCGAATGCGCGGCGAGCACCGCATAGGTGTGGTCGTCGCCGACCGGCATCGCCGTGCCGTAGATATGTCCCGCCCCTTTGTCGAGCACATCGTCGAGCGTCGTATGGTAGACGGGGACGTCCACCGAGATCTTCGGGATGATCAGACTCGCCATGCCGCCGGCGCCGTCGACGTCGAGCGTGCCCCGGTAGTCGGTGTCGACGATCTCCTCGGCGGCGCCGTCGTCGTTCTCGGCGTCGGCGGGGATGCGGCCGCCGAAACGCCGCTCGAGATCGGCGTTGTAGCGCTGCGCGCGCCGGTAGACCGCCCTGCGCTGCGCGTCAGGCCATTCCGCCGGCGCTGACGCGATATGGGAGGCCGCCTCGCGCGCGAGCATGTCGTTGTGAACGAGCGCACCGACGACCCAGGCGAGCAGCAGCGCCGCGGCGAGGTAGCACGTCCATCCCACGATCGCGAACACGGCCGTCACCGGGTCGCGCCGGTCGAGGTCCCCGCGTATCTTCGGCGCGAACCCGCGCCGCCGCATGCCGCCTGCATGTCCCGTCGTCCTCTGTTGCCCCATGTCCTCGCTCCTGCACCGTCCGCCGTCACCCGCGGATCCGTTCCCACTGTGGTCGATTGCCGACGCCCCGCCGGGGCGCATATGGCACGATGCGGCCTTCCGGTCCGTCGTCGGAAGCCGGAAGGCCGCATCGTGCCGGTATCGGGTCGCCGCGCCGCCGGCGCCCGTCAGCTCATGCCCGGTTGCGGCGCGCACGCGCCACGACGAGGCAGGCCGCGCCGACGACCGCGAGCGCCGCGACGACGGCAAGCACGAGCGTGATCTGGCCGCCGGTCTTCGCGAAGTCGTTCGCGTTCGTCGTGTTCTCGACGCGGATCATGCCGCCGCGGTATTCGGTCGTGTTCACCGTCGTCTTCGCGCCGTCCGTTCCCGTGACCGTCTTCGTCGTCGGCGCGGTCACCGGCGTGCCGTCGATCACCGCGGCGTCCGAGAGGTCCACGAAGTTCGAGAAGTCCGCCGCGGCCTTCGCCGGGTTGCCGTTGATCTCGTAGGCGACGGCGCTGATCGCGTTCTTGTCCGTGCCGTACTGCGGCGTGACGGTGAGCGTGAAGGTCACCGGCGTCTTGCCGAGTATGTAGCCGGTCGGCGCCTTTGTTTCGGTGAAGGTGTAGGTCGTCGGGTCCGTCGTGTCCGCGCCGAGGCCGGCGAGCAGGATCGACGAACCGTTCGACGTGATCGTGGCGGTGCCCGGGTTCGTGTCCGTGCCGTTGCGCTTGCGCATCGTATAGACGGTGCCGTCGGCGTTCTTGTCGAAGCACACCGGGTTGCCGTTCGCGTCGGTCACCGTGAATTCGGCGCCTGGCAGCACGGTGGCCTGCGCATTGTACTTGATCTTCTGCAGCGGGATCGCCGCCGTGTAGACGTTCTTCGTGGCCTCGACGTGGCCGTTGCCGAGAGCGGAGTCGTCCGACGGGCTGTTCGAGAAGCGGACCGTCGTCGTGTTCGCCGTCGTGTCGACGGAGGCGTCGGTGACGGTGCCCGTATAGGTGACGCGGACCGTGGCGCCGCTCAGCGCGCCCGGATTGTTCAAGGTGACGGTGAAGCCGCCGTCCGTCGTCGTCACCGTGTAGTCGGAGCCGGCCGTCAGCGTCGTCGGCGTGGACGGGGCGTCGGGGTCGGTGGATCTCACGACGATCGACTTGGCGTTGAGCGTCAGGTTCGCCGGCGCATCGGAGATCGAGAACTTCGGCGACGTCCAGTTCGAGTATTCGTCGTAGAGCGGCACGTTCGCCGCGATCGTGAACGTTCGCGACGAGGACGTCTGCGCGAGCTGGTCGGCGACCGTCGTGCCGTCGGCATCGGTGACGTTCTTGCTGACGATGACCTTCTCGGCCTTGAGGTAGAGCTCGCCGAGCGTGAATGTCGTCGCAGGGTCCGTCGACGTGTCGGCGACGGTGTCATAGGTCTTGCCGTCCTGCGTGTACGCCGTGCCGGTGACCATCGCGCGCGCGATGACGGCGTCCGTCAGCGAGGTCGCGTCGGCGGGGTTCTCTGTGACCAGATAGAGGCCTTCGGCGGGCAGCGTGGAGAAGACGGCCTCGCCGTCCGCGCCGGTCGCGGTCGCGCTGGGCGTCTTCAGGCTGCCGGATTGCGCGGCCGCCTGCGCGAACTTGCGCATCAGCGGCTGGTCGGCGTGTTCGTTGCCGTAGGCGTCGGTGCCGCTGCCGTAGAAGTAACGCGAGACGAACTGCAGCGGCGTCAGGTTCTCGGCGGCGCCCTTGAAGCTGCAGCCCGTGCCGTTGCAGGTCATGACGTCGCTGAGCCCTGCCGGCGTGGTGCCGCCGGCGGCCTTGTTGATCCAGCCCATGACCTGATTGGGGTCGATGCCGTCGGCCTTCCTGATGCTGTATCCGGTGATCGCGGAGCCGTCCGCGTTGACCGTCACGTCCTCGTAGGTGCCCAACAGATAGGCGCTGAAGGAGCGGCCGTCGAGGGATGGCGCGATCGAGGCGTCGTCGTTGACCGCCTGCGGTGAATGAATGACGATCTGCGCGGGCGACCCGGCTCCCGCGCCGTCCACGGCGTAGGCGCCGGATGCCGTCACCGCCCCGACACCGATCATCGCGGCCGACGCAAGCATGGCGGCCGCCGTCTTTGCTATTGAACGAGTGTTCATCGTGTATCGACTTTCTTTCCATGTCATCGGAGGGTCTCCACGGCAAATGCTGGCCACTCGTCCGCGCGGGCCTTGAACGTCCGCGTAACCCTGCAACGCACACCTTCCGGTGATTCCCACGGTGTTCCCGATGGATTTCCATCGTTGCCCCCATCGTATGGAGGTTCTCGGCGGCGTGGGAAACTTGCTCCGGGAGGACAATCCCGTTGATTCCTGCGGGAAACGATAGTTTTCCGCCTTTTTTCTTCCCTATTGGTGAAGTCTGCGGGTTTTATCCGGGCGAAGCGGAACTCGGCGACCAATATCATCGCGCCGTGTCCGCGCGCGTCCCCGGAGGAAAATACGCATATTGCGAATATCGCCACGAGGCAAGCGCCGTCGTGCTCAAGGCCGGTACGAGGAACGCCGCGGCGCCCGCGCCCGGACCCCATACCGGCCGGCGGTCAGGCCTTGGCGACCTCGGCCTTGAGCTCGTCGCCCTCCTCGAGCGTCATCGACGTGGCGAGCGTCTCGGACTTGATGAGGTCCTCGAAGCGCTCGACCTTCGCCATGTCGTCCTTCGGCACGGCCAGCGTCAGGTCGATGCGGTCGGTCACGTCCAGATCGGCGGCCTTGCGCGCGTCCTGCACGGCGCGGATGACGTCGCGCGCATAGCCTTCGGCGATGAGCGCGTCGTCGAGCGCGAGGTCGAGGATGACGAATCCGCCCGACGGCAGGATCGACGACGCCGAGTTGGCGCGTTCGCCCGCGTCCGCCTCCTCGACGCGGCGCGTGATGTCGTATTCGCCGCCCTGCAGCGTGATCTCGCCGTCCGGCGTCTCGATGACCGGGTCGCCGGTCTTCGGGTCGGCATGCCATGCGCCGCTCTTCGACGCCTTGATCGCGAACTGCACCCGCTTGCCCAGACGCGGTCCGGCGGCGCGCGCGTTGACCTTGAGCTCCTCGACGATCTTGAGGCCGTGTTCCGCGGCCTCGTCGAGCATCAGGTAGTCAATCGCCTTGATGTTGAGCTCGCTCTTGAGCAGCGCGTCGTAGACGTCGACCTGCGACGGTTCGTCGACGACGACGGTCAGCTTCGCGAGCGGCTGCCGCACGCGCATCCTGCTGGCCTTGCGCAGCGAGAGCGTCGACGAGACGATCTCACGCACCTTGTCCATCGCGGCGACGAGCGCGCCATTCTCCTGAAGCACGCGTCCCAGCTCGGTGTCGGCGCCGGTGGCCGGATCGGTCAGATACGGCCAGTCGCCCAGATGCACCGATTCGCCGCCGGTCAGGCCGCGCCACACGGCCTCGGCCTCCATCGGGGCGAGCGGCGCGAGCACGCGCATGAACGCCTCGAGCGCAGTGTACAGCGTGTTGAACGCGTTCTCGTCCTCGTTCCAGAACCGGTCGCGCGAGTTGCGGATGTACCAGTTCGTCAGCATGTCGATGTAGTCGGCGACCGCATCGCAGGCCTCGGAGATCGCGAAGGCGTCCATGTCGCGGGTCACGTCGGCGATGAGCTGACGGGTGCGGGCGAGCAGGTAGCGGTCCATCTGCGCGAGGCCGCCGATCTCGTCGGCGCGCACACGGCGCGCGTCGTATCCGTTGCCGTCGTTCGCGGCGTTCGCATACAGCGTGAAGAAGTAGTACGAGCTCCACACCGGCAGCATGATCTGGCGGACCGTGTCGCGGATGCCCTCGGAGGTCACGATGAGGTTGCCGCCGCGCAGGATCGGCGAGCTCATCAGGAACCAGCGCATCGCGTCGGATCCGTACTGGTCGAACACGCCGTTGACGTCCGGATAGTTGCGCAGGTGCTTGCTCATCTTCTGGCCGTCGTCGCCGAGCACGATGCCATGGCAGATGACGTTCTTGAACGCCGGCTTGTCGAAGAGCGCCGTCGCCATGACGTGCAGCAGATAGAACCAGCCGCGCGTCTGGCCGATGTACTCGACGATGAAGTCGCTCGGGAAGTGGTGCTCGAAGTACTCCTTGTTCTCGAACGGGTAGTGGTACTGCGCGAACGGCATCGAACCGGATTCGAACCAGCAGTCGAGCACGTCGGTGATGCGGCGCATCGTCGACTTGCCGGTCGGGTCGTCCGGATTCGGACGCGTCAGGTTGTCGATCCAAGGACGGTGCATGTTGATGTTGCCGTCGGCGTCGCGCGGATAGTCGCCGAAGTCGTGCTTGAGCTCGTCGAGCGAACCGTAGACGTCGACGCGCGGATACTTCGGGTCGTCGCTCACCCACACCGGGATCGGCGAACCCCAGAAGCGGTTGCGCGAGATCGACCAGTCGCGCGCGTTCGAGAGCCACTTGCCGAATTGGCCGTCCTTGACGTTCTCCGGGATCCAGTTGATCTGCTGGTTGAGTTCGAGCAGACGCGGCTTGATCTTCGTGACCGAGACGAACCAGCTCGAGACGGGCTTGTAGATGAGGGGCGTCCCGCAGCGCCAGCAGTGCGGGTACGAGTGCACGTAGCTCTTCTCCTGGAACAGCAGCGCGCGTTCGGCCTCGGGACGCTCGGCGAGCGGTCCGTCGCCGGCGCGCAGGTTGCGCAGAATCGGCAGGTTCGCATCGAAGACGAAGAGCCCCTCGTAGTCCGGGCACAGCGACGTGAAGCGGCAAGCGGCGTCGAGCACGTCGACGCTCCTGATGTCGTGCGCGTTGAGCGTGTTCATGTCGTCCTCGCCGTACGGCGCCTGATGCACGAGGCCGGTGCCCTCGGCCGTGTCGACGTAGTCGGCGGTGAGGATCCGGTACGCGTTCGGCCCCGGCGTGCCGTCCTCGGCCGTCGCGGCCTCGCCGGCGAAGTACGGGAAGATCGGATGGTAGCGCCAGCCGACCATGTCGCGGCCCTTGAGCTCGCGCACGATTTCGTAGTCCTCGCCGAGCTCCTTGTTGTAGGAGTTCAGCAGCGCCTTCGCGAAATAGAACTTCTTGCCGGCGAACCTGCCTTGCGTCGGGCGCACCTCGACGTAGTCGATGTCGTCGCCGACGACGACGGCGAAGTTGGTCGGCAGCGTCCACGGCGTCGTCGTCCAGATGACGGCGTAGGCGTCGTCCTCGTCGCGCAGCTTGAGCGCGACCGAGACAGTCGTGTCCTGGCGGTCCTGGTAGACGTCGGCGTCCATGCGCAGCTCGTGCGCCGAAAGCGGCGTCTGGTCCTTCGGGCAGTACGGCAGCACGCGGTAGCCCTTGTAGGCCAGCCCCTTGTCGTAGAGCGTCTTGAACGCCCACATCACCGACTCCATGTACGGGATGTCGAGCGTCTTGTAGCCGTGCTCGAAGTCGACCCAGCGCGCCTGACGGTGCACGTAGTCGCGCCATTCGTTCACGTATTTGAGCACGGAGGCGCGGCAGGCGTCGTTGAATTTGTCGATGCCCATCTTCTCGATCTGGTCGACCGAGTCGATGCCGAGCTCCTTCTGCGCCTCGAGCTCGGCGGGAAGCCCATGCGTGTCCCAGCCGAAGACGCGGTTGACGCGGTGCCCCTTCATCGTCTGGTAGCGCGGCACGACGTCCTTCGCGTAGCCGGTCAGCAGATGGCCGTAGTGCGGCAGGCCGTTCGCGAAGGGCGGTCCGTCGAAGAACACGAACTCGTTGTCGCTGTTCTCGCCGGAGGGGTTCTCATCGATGGATTTCTGGAAGGTGTCGTTCGTATCCCAATACTGCAGCACATCCTCTTCGAGCTTGGGGAAATCCGGGTTCGGCGCCACGTTGGCGCTCTGTTCACCGGCGGCCGCCTTGGGGTACACATGCTTTGGTGTTTCGCTCACCGTTGCTCCTCGTTCTTGCAGACTTCGGTTGCCTGCGAGGACGATGGACGCCTGCACGGCCGTGCGCTGCCTGCGCACGCCCGCGGGGACGCCACCGCGGTACCACCTCGCTTGCCGCATGCGCCGCGTTCCACGCCGTGCATGCGACCGCTTGATCCGGCTGTGTCGGGCCGGTCCCGTCGGTTCTACTGAGTCCGGCGCGCGCATGCGCGCCCGACCGTTCTTCCGAAGGCTCCCCGCTGATGACGGATCGTCGCCTGTCGTGTGCCACTATAACACCGGCGCGGAATGATGTATTCCGCGCCGATGTCAGCCGCTTGCGCCGCCCGGATCCCATCCGGCCCGGGCGGCGGGGCGCACGTCACTGCTGGCCGTCGCCGTTGACCTCCGCCTTGAGGCGCGCCAGCTCGTCGTCGACCGACGCGCTGCCGCCGGCGAGGTACTTGTCCGCGAGCTCCTCCTCGCTCGCCTGCGTGTTGAGCTCGGCCGTCGCGTTCGCCTCGTTGAGCATCTGGTCGGCCTTCGCCTCCATACGATCGAAGGCGGCCTGGTTGCGAGAGCTCTTCGCCGTGGACTCGGTGGCCTTGTTGACGGTGTTCTGCGCCTTCGCGACGGCGACCTTCGCGTGCACGGCGGCGCGGCGCGCCTGCAGGCCGTTGATGTCGTTGACGAGCTTGTCGTGCATCTGGCGCATCTTCGCGGCGTTGTCCTCGGCGACCTGCGCGGCCTGTTCGAGCGACGGCAACGTGCTCTCGTACTGCTGCTTGCGCGTGATGAGCTGGCGCGCGTCGTCGTCGGCGCCGGCCTTGACTGCCGCCTTCGCCGCCGCCTCGTACTTCGCGATGTCGGCCTTGCACTCGTTGACCTGCTGGCGCGCGCTCGTGGCCGCGGCCATGACTCCGGCGGTCTCCTTCTTGACGGCGGCGAGGTCCTCGTTGAGGTCGATCAGCATCTGATCGACCATCTTCGCCGGATCCTCCGCCTTGTCGAGCAAAGCGTTGATGTTGGCGCGCATGATGTCGCCGAATCGTTTCAGGATAGCCATTATCGTTGTCCTTTCTGGTCGTCCTGACTATATTTTTTCAAAATCGGGTCCTCCGCCTCCTCGAGCGGGGTGTTGACCATGCGTTCCACGTACCGTTCGTGTTCGCGGCGGCGTTTGATGACCATCCAGACGATGACGCCGATGATGACGAGCACGCCGATGACGATGACGGCGATGACGACCCATTTGAGCACGTCGTTGGTCGTCGTCGTCTTCGTCATGATGCGGTCCGCCGTCGAGTCGAAGGTCTTGACGATCGCGTCGTCGGTGCTCAGCTTGGAGTACCAGTACTGGTCGTAGTACGCCCAGAAGATGTCGACCGCCTGGGCGTCCATCACCGTCGAGATGTTCCGTCCGTTGATGAGCACGCTGTGGCCCATGACGTTCTCGGAGTCCTTGTCGGCGAAGTACACGAGCAGCAGCGTGTCCTGGTTGTCGATGTGCTTCGTGTACCAGTCGCGCGCCCAGTCCTCGCGTTCGGCGTCGGTCGTCGTCTGCGCGTTGTACTTCGCGAGCAGCACATAGGGCTGGATGCCGGTCTTGTCATAGAACGACTTGAGCCCGCGTTCGGTCGCGCGCACGTCCTCGATCCATCCGAGTTCGTCGACGACGTCGTCGCTGTCGTAGGGGGCGCCGGATTCGATCTTCTCGCGGTTGTAGGTGCTCGCCGGTATCGACCCGTCGCCGCCGGCCGACTTGTCGCCCGAGCAGCTCAGGAAGCCGAGCAGGATGACGCAGATGATCGCGACGACGATGCCGATCGCCGCCAGCCTTCCCGATCCCGGGTTCGGGTTCCGGCCGCCGCCGGTGGGCGGGAACGGCCCCGAGCCGCCGCCGTAGACGCCGCCGGACGCGGCGCCCCCGTAAGGGTCCCCATAGGGGGCGCCGGTCGGCTGCTGCGGCACGCGCATGCTGTCCTCGCTCATGCGCGGCACCTCGATGTGCGTGCGCTGTCGCGAGCGGCGCTCCTGTTCCTTGCCGTAGGCGACGCCGATGCCGAAGTTGATCAGGTCTCCCAGATCGATGCCCGAACGATACCTTGGCTGGCCGGAATGCCGGCGCGGGGGCGGACCACCGAAACCGCCGAAGCCGCCGAAACCGCCGAAGCCGCCGAAACCGCCGCCCGAGTCCATGCCCGGACGCCGCCCCGTGCCGCGTGGGCCGTGCGAACTGGCGCGCAGTCCGTCGTCGTGGCTGCTCGACGACGGTCCCGGACCGTCGCCGCTTCCCGGTCTTGGCATGGCCGCCTCCTTGTTGCCTTGTCCTCGTCCGGCCGCCCCCGCCGCGCGCCTTCCTCGACGCCGCCGGCCGGCCGCATTGCGTACCAATATACGTCAGATTCCCGCATCCTGCGCCGCGATCATGTCTTTTTGAGACCATGGGCGGACATCCGCGCCGAGCACGGCGGCCGCGGGCCCATGGCCGTGAACGCGCGACGGGTGCGGGCCGTGCGCCTCGGCGCACGGCCCACACCCGTCGCATCCATCGGACCGCCGTTCAGCGGGTGGCGTCACGGTCCTCGAGTTCCGGGTCCTCCCACTGGTTCGCGTCCACCGGTTCCTCGGCGACTTCGGCGGCACGCTCGATCCTGGCGTCGTCCTCGGCCTTCTTCTCGGCGGACTTGAGCGCGACGCCCAGATCCTCATGCGGCACGTCCTCGTTCGGCTTGCCGGTGACCGGGTCGGCGTACGGATGATCGGTGTCGCGCACGATGTTCTCGAGATCGTCGAGCTCGCTCGTGCTCATGTTGTCCAGATCGTCGCCGACGTTCTTCTTGTCCTGTGCCATGTCGTCTCCATTCGTGGGTCTTCCGTGCGGCGTCCTTCGCCGCAACCGCTACCCTCAATATAACCGTTCGCCATCGCGCCGCGCCGCGGTTTTCCCCCATCGGGCGAATGATTCTCGTTTCATTGCACATGCCGCGTTTTCATCGCGCGCGGCGGACGCCAGCGCCATGCTCCGGCCTGCGGCTGCGGGCGAGGCGATGGCCGCGCCCATGGAAACATCAATGAAATGAAACGTCAAAGAAAACAGGTGAAGGCACATGGCCTTCACCTGTCATCCGTTCGTTGTCCGTCGCGCCGCGCACATGTCGGGACGACGGCGTTTTCGCGGGCCTCCCGCACTGGACGCGCCGCGCCGGAGCACCTCAGCGAGGCACCTCGTCCATGTTCTCCCATGTGTTCGCCGTGTTGAACAGCAGCGATTCCTCGGCGTCGGTGCGTTCCTTCTTCTCTTCCTTGATCTCCTTGGCGTCCTCGTCGTCCTCGACGTGCTTGTCGAAGCCGTCGTCGGCGTTGCCGTCCGATTTGCCGCTCACCGGGTCGACGTGCGGATGGTCGGTCTCGTCGACGATCTCCTTGAGCTCGTTGATCTGTGCGGCGTCCAGAGCCTCGAGGCCCTCTTTCTTTTCTTCATCTGCCATATGGGGCTCCTTCCTGTTGGTGGTCCGTCTTCGACGACGGTACCGTCCATCATAGGCGGATTCGGCTTCCGACGCGCGTAGCGAAAGCATCTTTTCCCAATAATTCCAAAAGCATAAGCGCTTCAGTACCATGGGTTCCGGCAACCGCTTCCGCGCCGCGTCGGCACCATGCGCGAGCCGCCTAACGATGCTCGCGCAGATACTGCCGATACCATTTGCCTTCGGCCGACAGGTCGGATTCGATCGGGTCGCGCGCCTCGTTCGTCGCGAACAGGGCGCTGCCCTCATGCTTGTCCGACAGGTTCCAGATGATGTACGAGATGCCGTACTCGTCGAGCATGTCGAGCCACGCGTCGGCGGCTCGGGCGTCCACGGCCCCGTCGCCGTCCGCAGCCGTCGCGCCGAATTCGCTGACGAACACCGGCGTACCCGCCTTGACGGCGGCCACGACCTTGTCGCGCAGCCACCGCCCATGCTCGGCCGCATAGAAATGCACGGTGTACATGACGTTGTCGACGTCGAGCGGATCGGCCGTCGCCGCCTCGATGTCCTGACACCAGTTCGGCGTGCCGACGAGCACGACGGCGTCGTGCGCCCGCGAGCGCACGACCGGGATCACCTGTTCGGCGTAGCGTTTGACCTGCGCCCACGTCGTGCCGCCGTTGGGCTCGTTGCAGATCTCATACAGCACGTTCGGCACGCCGGCGTACTCGTCGGCAATCTCCCCGAAGAACTCCTTCGCCTCGTCGATGTGCATGTTCGGATCGTTGTCCGACAGCGTATGCCAGTCGACGATGACGTACATGTCGTCCTCGACGGCCGCGTCGATGCCGTCGCGCACCGTCTTCTTGAGCTGCTCCTTGTCGCCGTCGGTGCAGTAGCCGCCGCTTTCCGCGCAGTACATCGCGATGCGCACCGCGTTGATGCCCCAGTCATGCTTGAGGTTCGCGAACAGGTCGGCGTTCACGTACTGCGGATACCAGGCGATGCCGTGCGTCGACACGCCGCGCAGCTGGATCGGTTTGCCCGCCGAGTCGAGCAGCTTCGTCCCCTCCACGTGCAGCGGCGAGACCGTCGTCGTCTCCACTTCGCCGACGCTCGCCGATTCCCCGGGCGACGCGGACGCCGCGCCGCCCTCGCCGCTCGGCGCCGTCGTGATCTCCGCGTCGCCGCTCGGCCGCGGTTCCGTCTGCGCCGCAACGCCGCAACCGGCGAGCAGCGCCATGCACGCCACGATCGTCATGACGGCCGACACCCACTTCTTCATCATCGTCCTCTCCTCTCTTCTCTTCTGCTCTTCACTCGATGCGCGCCGCCCGCAGGGACACCCCGTCGCCGCGGCCGTCCTCCCGGGCGGCGTGGCGGATGGCGGATGGCGGATGGCACGGCGCACCGCTTCCCCGATGCCCGTGCGGCCGTATACGCGCTACGCTAACAAGCGAGCGCGTATGCAGCGCCGCGTTTTCAGCCCACGGCTGACATACGACAGGGCGCGTCGCACGGAACACCGTGCGACGCGCCCTGTCCTGTCCCATGCAAAGGTCCGCCGGCCGAAGCGCCGCCGGCGGTTCGAGACGGATCAGTGGGTCTGGTGGGTCTCCTCGTCCTTGGCGATCTCGTTCTTGTCGCCCTTCTCGGCGCGAGCGGACTCCCAGCCCTCCTTGGCGTCCTTGAGCTTGTCGTTCAGCTGCGAGACGGAGTTCTGGATGGCCTCGAAGTCGTCCTTGTGCTCGTCGATGCGCTCCTTGATCTGCTCGAAGTTCTTCTTCATCTGCTCGGTCATGTCGGTCATGGTAACCATCCTTCGTTCCACGGTTGAATATTGCTGTATTCCATTACAGCACGTTCGGCGGCCCTTCCGCGCGATTGCGCAGTTAGGCGAATCAGACTTTCCCTGCGGCGTCAGGCCTGCGGCGCGGAGGTGGCCTCACAGGTGTAGCGTTCGCGCAACCGCGCGAAATCGGCGGCGGTCAACCCCACCTTCATGCGCAGGAAGCCGACGAGGCCCCCGTAGCGCGTCGTCGCGCCGATGAACGCGTGGATGTAGGCGGGGGCCGCCGTCAGGAACTGGTTGACGTCGCCATCGAAGCTCGCGCCAAGGACCGCTTCGAGCTTCTGCGCGAGCTTCGACGAGACATGCGGCATGAAACGGTTCGTCTCGAGGTAGTCTTCGACGATGAGCGTCTCGTCGACGCCGAGCGAGGCTAGGATGAGCGCGGCGAGCGCGCCGGTGCGGTCCTTGCCCTGCGTGCAGTGCCACAGCGTGCCGCCGTCCTCGTCGATCAGACGGCCGAAGCAGTCCTTCCAGCAGTCGACCGCCATCGGCGAGGCGATCATCTGCGGGTACAGGCTCTCTATGAACATGCCCGGATCGGTGATGAGCCCCCTGAGCTGCTTGCCGAGCTCCGCGCCCTCGTCGAAGACCGGGATCGGCAGATAGCGCCAGTCGGGCAGCAGTCGGTCCTCCTCCATATGGCGTTCCTGTCGCGTGCGCAGATCGATGATGTTGCGTACGCCGAGCCGATCGAGCGTCGCGAGGTCGGCGTCGCTCGCCTTGTGCAGATTCGCCGATCGCAGCAGCATGCCGGAACGGATCCGGCGGCCGTCCTGCGTCGGGATGCCGCCCATGTCGCGGATGTTGTCCACTCCTTCGAGCCCGAGCGGCTTCGAGACGATCCGCCAATCGCCGTCGCCGTGCTCGTTCTCGGATTCGACGTGGTTGATCTGCCGGATGATGCGTGCTTCGTTCTCATGCATACCGCACCATCCTACGCCTCCGCTCCGGGGCGACGCCGATGCTGATCCGAGAGGGAAGCGCGCCCCTCCCCCGAACGAGAAAAGGCGGCCGCACCCGCGCGTCGCACGGGGCGGCCGCCTTCGGCGAAGCGGCTTCGCACCGGGGCTCACTCGAGCTCGAGCGAACCGGTGTACAGCTGGTAGTACTCGCCCTTCTCCGCCATTAGCTCGTCATGCGAGCCGCGCTCGATGATGCGGCCGTGGTCGAGCACCATGATGACGTCCGAGTTCCTGACCGTGGACAGACGGTGGGCGATGACGAACACCGTGCGCCCCTTCATCAGGTTGTCCATGCCGGCCTGGACCACTTCCTCGGTGCGCGTGTCGATCGACGACGTCGCCTCGTCGAGGATAAGTGCCGGCGGATCCGCGACCGCGGCGCGCGCGATCGAGATGAGCTGGCGCTGGCCTTGCGACAGTCCGGAGCCGTCGCCGGACAGCACCGTCTGGTAACCGTCGGGCAGCATGCGGATGAACGAGTCCGCGTTGACGAGCTTCGCCGCGGCAACGCACTCCTCATCGGTCGCGTCGAGCTTGCCGTAGCGGATGTTGTCCATCACCGTGCCGGTGAACAGGTTCACGTCCTGCAGCACGATTCCGAGCGAACGGCGCAGATCCGGCTTCCTGATGCCCTTGACGTTGATGCCGTCGTAGAGGATCATGCCCTCCTGCACGTCGTAGAAGCGGTTGATCAGATTCGTGATCGTCGTCTTGCCGGCGCCGGTCGCGCCGACGAGCGCGATCTTCTGGCCCGGCTTGGCGAACCATGTGATGTCGTGCAGCACCGGCTTGTTCGGGTCGTAGCCGAAGGTCACATCGGTGAAGCGCACGTCGCCGCGCAGCAACGTCAACCTGCCGTCCGGGGACGTCACCGCCTCCTCATGCGCCTTCCGCCAGACCTCGTAGGCACGATCGCTGAGCCGCTTCGCGACCTCGCGCGAACGCGTGCCGTCGTCGCTCGCCTCGCGCTTCCACGCCCAATGGCCGGTCTTGCGCGACGTCTCCGTCATCGTGCGGCCGTCCGGGCCGAGCTCGACGTTGACGAGCGTCACCGTGCCGTTGTCCTTCTCCGAAGGCTCGTCCATCAGCGCGAAGATGCGCGACGCGCCCGCCAGCGCCATCATGACCATCGTCATCTGCTGCGAGACCTGGCCGATCGGGTTGACGAAGGACCTCGACAACGTCAGCAGCGAGATGATCGTGCCGATCGTGAACGTCGCGCCGGAGAAGCTGAGGTTGCCCCAGCCGCCGAGCGCCGCCAGACCGCCGAAGATCGCCGAGAGCACATAGAGCAGGTATCCCATGTTGCCGACGACCGGCATCAGCACGTTGCCGTAGGTGTTCGCGCTCGCGCTCGCCTGGAAGAGCCGCTCGTTGCGCTCGTCGAAGTCCGCCTGCGTCGCGTCCTCGTGGTTGAAGACCTTGATGACCTTCTGCCCGTTGACCGATTCCTCGACGAAGGCGTTCACGTCGCCGAGTTCCTGCTGCTGCACGACGAAATAGCGTCCGGAGCGGCTGACGATCACGCGGATCAGCAGCAGCAGCAGCGCCGTGAACACAAGCACGAAGACTGTGTAGGGGATCGACAGGTACAGCATCGAGACGAGCGCCGCGAGCGCCGAGACGCCGGATGCGAACATCTGCGGCAGCGACTGGCTGATCGCCTGGCGCAGCGTGTCGGTGTCGTTCGTGTAGCGGCTCATGACGTCGCCGTGCTCATGCGTGTCGAAGTAGGAGATCGGCAGCGTCTGCATGTGCTCGAACATCTCGTCGCGGATCTGCTTCATGACGCCCTGTTCGACGCCGACGAGCAGATACGAGTACAGCCACGAGCTGAAGGTGCCGAGCACATAGAGGACGCCCATGAACAGCAACGCCTCGATGAGCGGCGCCCACGCCGGATTGCTTTCGCCGACGAGCGGCATGATGTAGCGGTCGATCAGCGCCTGCAAGAACAGTGCCGACCCAGCCTGTGAGATCGCGGACACGATGATCGCGATGATGATGAAGACCATGCGCGCCCGGTATGCGAACACGTATTTGAGCAGTCGCTTGAGCGTGCCCTTCTTCGCCTTCTGACGCGGCATGCCCTGCATGCCGTTCACGTTCGGCTTGCGCGCGTCGTCGTTGAGTGTCTCCTTGTCGGTGACCTCAGTGCGCGCGGTCGTCGCTGCTGCTGCGCTCATCGTTCCTCACCTCCCTTGATCTGTGCGATGTCGTTGCGGAGGCGCTCCTCGCGCACCCGTTCGCGTTCCCGCTGGCGCGCGATGACGTCGGCGGTCGATGTGTCCTCGTCGTAGTCGACGCGGTAGCCGCTCGCCTCGGCCTCCTCCTCGTGCAGGTCTTGCGATTCCTTGCCGAGGTCGCGCTGTGTGTGCTGCTGCGTCTGCGATTCGTAGATGCTGCGGTACTCCTCGCAGCGCGCGAGCAGCTCGTCGTTCGTGCCCTGATCGAGTATGCGGCCTTCGTGCATGACGACGATCTTGTCCGATTCCTCGACCGACGCCACGCGCTGCGCGATGATGATCTTCGTCGTGTTCGGGATCTCATGGTGGAACGCCTCGCGGATCAGCTTGTCGGTCTTCGTGTCCACGGCCGACGTCGAATCGTCGAGGATCAGGATCTTCGGCTTCTTGAGCAGCGCGCGGGCGATGCACAGACGCTGGCGCTGACCGCCGGAGACGTTCGTACCACCCTGCTCGATGTACGTGTCGTATTTGTCCGGGAACTCCTGGATGAAGCCGTCGGCCTGCGCGAGTTCGCAGGCGTGGCGCAGTTCCTCGTCGGTCGCGTACGGGTTGCCCCAGCGCAGGTTCTCGGCGATCGTGCCGGCGAACAGCACGTTCTTCTGCAGCACCATCGCGACCTCGTCGCGCAGCGACTCGAGCTCGTAGCCGCGCACGTCGACGCCGCCGACCTTGAGCGTGCCGGACGTGACGTCGTACAGGCGCGGGATGAGCTGCACGAGCGACGACTTCGCCGAGCCGGTGCCGCCGACGATGCCGATCGTCTGGCCGGAGCGGATGTGCAGGTCGATGTCGTCGAGCACCGGACGCTCCGAATGCTCGGAATAGCGGAAGCTCACATGGTCGAAGTCGATCGAGCCGTCGGCGACGGCCGTGACGGGCTCGGCCGACTCGCGGATCGTGCTCTCCTCGGTCAGGACGCCGCAGATGCGTTCGGCGGACGCACGCGAGATGATGACCATGACGAAGATCATCGACAGCATCATCATCGCCATCATTATCTGCATCGCATAGGTGACGAGCGCGGTCAGGTCGCCGGTCGTCAGACCGAGCGCGGCGTTGTTGCCGGAGGCGACGATCTGGCGGGCGCCGATCCACGCGATCGTGATCAGCGACGCGTACATGCAGATGTTGAACAGCGGCGAATTGATCGACAGCAGCTTCTCTGCCTTGCAGAACTGCTCGTAGATCTTGAGCGAGATGCGGCCGAACTTCCTGTCCTCGAAGTCCTCGCGGTTGAAGGACTTGACGACGCGGATGCCCTGCAGGTTCTCGTCGACGACGTTGTTGAGCTCGTCATAGGTGTGGAAGACGCGTTCGAAGATCGGGTGGACGACGATGATCAGACCGAACAGGCCGACCGCGAGCACCGGGATGCACGCGAGGAACACCATCGAGATCTGCGGGCTGATGCGGAACGCGAAGATCCAGGCGACGACGAGCATGACGGGCGCGCGCATGCCGACGCGGATCAGCATCTGGTAGGCGTTCTGCACGTTCGTCACGTCGGTCGTCAGCCTCGTGATGATCGAGCCGGTCGAGAAACGGTCGATGTTCGCGAAACTGAATCCCTGCACCTTGTGGAACTCGTCATGCCGCAGGTTCTTCGCGAAACCGGAGGACGCGACCGCCGCGTACCGGCCGGACAGGAAGCCCGCGCACAGCGAGACGGCGGCGCAGCCGATCAGGATCAGGCCGTACTTCCAGATGTCCGGCATCGATTTGCCGGTGATGCCCTTGTCGATGAGCACGGCGATGACCGACGGGATCAGGATCTCGATGACGGCCTCGACGATGACGAACAGCGGCGAGAGGAGGCTCGCCTTCTTGTATTCCCGCAGCGACTTGCCGAGCGTGCGTATCACATGCTTCTTGCTCGGCGGCTGCGATGGTTGAGACGGCCGCGGCTGCCGCGACGAGGACGGCCGTGCGTCCGGCCGCTTCGCGCCGGCGTCGGCCGTGGTGGTGGTTGCGCTCACTGCTTTGCTCCTTTCTTCTTCGGTGACTGGGATTGATGTGGTCGGGACGATCGGACCGGCTCGTCCGGCCCGTCGGCCCGTCGCGGATGGACGGACGGCTGGGGAGACGTTGGCGCGGATGCGAGGCCGCCGTCGGACCGCCGGTCGTCGCCCTCCCGGCGCTCGCCTTCGCCCTGCGGCTGCGCGGACGGGCAGCCCGGCGTCTCCTTGCCGACCAATCCGGTGGCATACAGGTTGGCCTTCATTCGTTCGAGGTCGGTGAGGAAACGCCGCTGCTCATCATCGGAGAAGCCTTCGAACAGCGTGCGTTCGAGCTGCCGCGAACGGCGTTGCAGCTCCTCGACGATGCCGCCGGCGGCAGGTGTGAGCTCGATCTTGCGCACGCGCGCGTCCCATTGGACGCTCGTACGGGTGATGAGTCCCTTCTTCTCCATCAGCGCGAGCACACGCGACGCCGTGGAACGTGTGATCGAGAACGCGCGTTCGATGTCGTATTGGAACACGTCCTCATTGCGGTGGTCGTGCAGATACAGGATGATCGGCATGTTCGTGCCTGAGCCAGTGGACTCCGGCGGCGTGACGACGTTCCAGTAGCGCGCGATGAGATGATGCACGGCGCGGATCTCCAGACTCGGTTTGAGCCACGTCTCCGCGTGTGCGCCGCCCGTGTTCCCGATGACCACGATCCGCTTCCTTCCCTGCGTCGATTGCCGATGGTGCAACCGACCGTCGCTGCGCATTGTCGCATGCATCGGTCCGTCGCCCGGCCAGTCTAGAACGTCCAGCATACAACTGTTGCAGATGCAATTGTTGTATGCTCACGGCGTAAGGCGGAGGGGTCGGCGCGGCCGGCGAGTCGGATGGCGGTTTGGCTGGCCCCATTGCGGGTGGGTTCATCGATGGAGCCGACGAAGCGAGACGGAAACCGGCCTGTTTGTGGGACGAACCATCGACACGGCCGACAGGTCGGGACACAACGGGACGGACCATCGAACTCCCCGACAAGCCAGGACGCAAACCGACCTGTTTACGGGTGGGTTCGTCGACATAGCCGACGGGACGGGACGCAGAGCATCGGCAGAATATGGGACGACCCGCGCAGCTCGGCGGGAGATGCGCGGGTCGTCATCAGAACAGCTCATCCGCAGCGGTGCGCGGACGGGAGGCTCACTTCACTTCGTTTTCGGAGATGAAGGTCAGGAAGTCCTCGGCCTGCGTGCGCAGCGCCTCCTGATCGGCGGAGGTCATCGCCCAATCGCCGGTCTGCACGGCCTCAGCCGGAACGGACAGGCCGACCTCGACCGGGAAGAGACGCATGCCGGCATCCTCAAGCAGGTCGCCGACCATGATGCGCGGGTGGAGCTCCTCGAAGCCGCCGACACCGGAGATCGCGACCGGCTTCTGGTTGAGCACGTTCTCGCCTTCCTCGTCCTTCGTGGACGGCAGCGACAGCCAGTCGAAGAGGTTGCGCAGCGAATCCGGGATCGTCTTCTTGTACTCGGAGACGACGACCCAGACGGCATCCGCGTTGCCGAGCTTGTCACGCACGGCGAGCGCGGCCTCCGGCAGCGGGTACTCCGGGGATTCGCCGGCGAGCGGCAGGTCCTCGTAGTCGAGGGTGATCGTCTCGGCGCGGTCGCCGACGATGCTCATGATCTCCTTGGCGAGGTCCGCCTCGAACGAACCGTCGGTGAGCGAAGTCTCGACGAATGCAATGGTTGGCTTATCTGCCATGGTGTCCTCCTATTGGTGGTTCAGACACGGACCGAGACGACCGTGCGCCGCCGCAATCCGTCTTGCTGACTACCATCTTCGTGCCACGGGAGGCGTCAGGGAACCGGAAATAGCCACCGGTGAACAAATGCGGCGCACGGTATGCGGAAGGTGGGCGCTACGCACGCTCACGCACCGCGCATCAGTCGCTCGAGGGGTCACGCAAACGTTCGTCGAGCGCCGCCACGAGATCCCCGTAGCCCTCCTCGGCCATCCTCCCGCGCGGCACGAACCGCAACGCCGCAGAATTCATGCAATACCGCAGGCCGCCGCGCTCACGTGGACCATCCGTGAACACATGTCCCAAATGGCTGTTGGAGTGCACGGCCCGCACTTCGACGCGTGGATGCAGCGGCAGACTGTCATCCCTGACGCCGCGCACCGCATCCTGACTGATCGGCGCGCTGAACGACGGCCAGCCGCATCCGGAATCGATTTTGTCGGTGGAGAAGAACAGCGGCTCGCCGCTGACGCGGTCCACATAGATGCCGGGATCGAACAGGCGGTCGTATGCGTTGGCGAACGGCGGTTCGGTGGCGGAGCGCTGCGTGACGGCGTATTGCTCCGGCGTGAGTTCCCAGATGCGCTCGATGTAACGCTGACGCTCCCGCATATGGTTGATCGCATCCATCGGGATATGGCAATATCCATTTGGATTGACGAGCAGATAGTCCTGATGCTCGGGCTCCGCAGGCGTGAAATCGCGCAGCTCCTCGATCTCCACGGCTGGGGTCTCCCCCACACGCCGCTCGAGGTCCTTCAGCGCCTGTTCATACACCGTACGCTGTTCGTCCGCGTCTTCGCCGGATGGATACAGGCCAGAACGGTACTGCCGGCCGACGTCATTGCCCTGACGGTCGACGCTGAACGGATCGATGACGTCAAGGAACAACAGCGTCAGCGTCCGCAAGCTCACCCGGGTCGGATCGAAATCGATGCGCACGGTCTCGACGGCATCGGTCGCCCCGGAGCACACCTGACGGTAGGTGGGGTTCGGCGTGCGCGACTGCGCATATCCCACCGCCGTGTCGACGACCCCATCGACGTTCTGCATGGCGCGCTCAAGCCCCCAGAAGCATCCTCCGGCCATGTACGCCGTCTGCGTTCCGACTCGCGGCGTAGCCTCCTCTTGCCTAGCGCGGCCCACCGGCCCTCTCTCTCCCGCGGCCGCGTGCGGCGCGCCGGCGACATCCTGCGAACCATAAGCCGTGCCACGTATGGGATCGATGTACTGCTCCTCCGTCATCATCCGCTCCTTCGACGCTATCCACAATTACGAATTGCCATACACAGCGTACGCACGCGCGATGCAAGACGCCGACGGCACAAATCAGCGTCGCGCATACGCTTCACGATACGAAGCGTGGATGCCGTCGTCGGCTTCGTCGGCATCCACAACAGGTCCCTATAGCAGCATGCCGAGGACCAGGATGCCCAGCTCGGGTGGATAGACCGGCCAAGTGGCGCCTCGTTCATTGCTTCTGGCCTCGACGCCCAGATTCCTGCCGTAGTCAGTGGGAATCCAGTAGCCCTGCTCCGTATGGATGATCAGCCCTTTGGCGGCCAGAATCGGATTGGCCTTCTGCGCGGTCATGGATTTGTCCAGAAGACCTTCATCATGAAGAGGTTGCAGGAGACGGGTCAACGCGACCTTCCCATCAACCTGCACAGCGGGCTGCGCAGCGGGCGTCGAAGGTCCGGCCGGCGCGACCGCGGCGGCAACGGGCCCGGTTTGGACAGCAGGGACCGAAACCACGGTCGGATTCTGCCCACCATGGTTCCCGTCATCCTCTTCCGTATTTGCGAATGCATCGGAAACGGGTATGCTCCTCTCTTCGACAGAGACGACTTGAGCCGACTCCTGCATCCGCCCCGCCGTTTCGGCAACCGCACCTGGGTTGTCCACGCGCTTGCGAGGAGCACAAATCGGTGAACGCCTTCATGAACCCGCTCAGGGGATCACCCCGCGCTTGCGGGGGGGCAAACGACGTGGCTAACTCAAACAAGCGACGTCTGTTCGGATCATCCCCGCGCTTGCGGGGAGCACGGGCTGGGGCGCCGGCCGGGTATCGCTGGGGCGGGATCATCCCCGCGCTTGCGGGGAGCACATCGGCGCGCACTTGCGAAAATCCATTGTTGGGGGATCATCCCCGCGCTTGCGGGGAGCACCTCGAGCAGCTCGGCGGTAGTTTCGAGAAAATGGGATCATCCCCGCGCTTGCGGGGAGCACCTGCACGTCATGCGCCCCGTCCCCCGCCAACCGGGATCATCCCCGCACTTGCGGGGAGCACGAGACCTTGAGTCCGTGTGCCTCCGCGTACTCGGGATCATCCCCGCGCTTGCGGGGAGCACCTCATGTCCGTCGCCGGCAGCGAACACGGCGCGGGATCATCCCCGCGCTTGCGGGGAGCACCGTTTCGTCATCCCGCGCGCCACACGCAAGGAGGGATCATCCCCGCGCTTGCGGGGAGCACAGCATCCCGCACGATGAACCGTACACGCCGCTGGGATCATCCCCGCGCTTGCGGGGAGCACCGTGCTCCCAAGCATCCGCGAGCACGGCGCCTAGGATCATCCCCGCGCTTGCGGGGAGCACATCACCCCCATCAACAACTGCGCGGACCATCTGGGATCATCCCCGCGCTTGTGGGGAGCACGATATGGCGGCGGCCCGTGCCCAGCTGGAACGGGGATCATCCCTGCGCTTGCGGGGAGCACGCGAACAGTACCATGGCGCGGTCGGCGGCGGCGGGATCATCCCCGCGCTTGCGGGGAGCACCCACTCGACGCGAAATTGTTTGTGATCGACTGGGGATCATCCCCGCGCTTGCGGGGAGCACAGTGCCCGCGCAATTGGGTGAGAACGTGGGGCGGGATCATCCCCGCGCTTGCGGGGAGCACCAGTCGCCGGCGCTGATGGCCGTCTCGGCGGTGGGATCATCCCCGCGCTTGCGGGGAGCACTCCGCGCGCTGGCGTGTCCACATCGCCCCCGTGGGATCATCCCCGCGCTTGCGGGGAGCACCATCTGCTGGACACTCCGTCCGGCGAGTACGTGGGATCATCCCCGCGCTTGCGGGGAGCACCGGTTGCAATGAAATCGAAACGGCCGCGTTTCGGGATCATCCCCGCGCTTGCGGGGAGCACTCCGACAAGAGCGCGGGCGCGATGGGCTACACGGGATCATCCCCGCGCTTGCGGGGAGCACCAACCTGATTAACGTTTACGGCGTGTCGAGTTGGGATCATCCCCGCGCTTGCGGGGAGCACGTTTGCAGAACAATGAGAGCATGCAATTGTACGGGATCATCCCCGCGCTTGCGGGGAGCACGGTCTGTCCGATGACGCCGCCCAGCGTGGACAGGGATCATCCCCGCGCTTGCGGGGAGCACTACGCCCAGAAGTACGCGATGCCCGATGCCGAGGGATCATCCCCGCGCTTGCGGGGAGCACTACCCGGATAGCACGCGGTCCTGCCGCACGCTGGGATCATCCCCGCGCTTGCGGGGAGCACACGATGTCAACGAGCACGCTGAGCCGTGACCAGGGATCATCCCCCGCGCTTGCGGGGAGCACGTACAAGCCGCAGCTTGTGGACTTCCGCGCGAGGGATCATCCCCGCGCTTGCGGGGAGCACACCACGGCGTTTGCCTCCCCTAGCCGTCTTGCGGGATCATCCCCGCGCTTGCGGGGAGCACCGGCCAAGTGAAGCGACCTTGACCGCGCTTCTGGGATCATCCCCGCGCTTGCGGGGAGCACGCTCATGGTTTTCTTCACGAATTGTTCGTAGAGGGATCATCCCCGCGCTTGCGGGGAGCACACCTACAGCAACATCGAGCAATCGTGGATCGAGGGATCATCCCCGCGCTTGCGGGGAGCACGCTGGACGCCGGTGGCCTTGAAGCGCGTCGCGGGGATCATCCCCGCGCTTGCGGGGAGCACCGTCGGCGAACGACGCCCGGTGTGCGGGGCGTGGGATCATCCCCGCGCTTGCGGGGAGCACACTAAGAAATCCCTGTGTTTCCAACATATCATTGATCAGCGAGAAGCATTTTCGTTCACTTTTCACGGCGCACTTCGCATCTCCTCCTCCGCTGTATCATTCTCCCGGTCTCTTCCCATATCGTCGCGCACGTCGGTATTTCGCAGCATTGCTCCAGCCGCGTCGCGGTTTGCCGGCAAATGTCTCGAGGGACTCCTGCTCATCAGACTCATTAGGATGCTTGATCAGCTGCAGACCGTCACAGTCGACCGGCTGCCAATCCGATCTGAACACGCGAAAATCCATATGCTGTTCGTTGCGCGCAGAGAAGACCATGATGGCTCGTCCATCCTTCAGTGTGTCCACTATGCGTTCCCATAACCGATCACGAACACGAGCAGTGACATGTCCCACGAACACGCCCGGCGCGATTTCCAACAGCCATCTGCTCACATCGCCGCGTAAACCGGTCGGGCAAGCGGTCAACACGATAACTACCATTGCGGCCCTCCCCACTCACTCATCATCGATGACGCCATACGCCTTCCCCGCTTCCACTTCCTGCAGTTTCTCATCCCACAGTCCTACATGATCCCTCGGCTCTTCGTCTTCGCCGTCTTCGCCGCCAACGTCGAGCAGTATGCGGATGTCCTTCACCATCCGATCCAGAATCGAGAAATCATACACCGCATCCCGCATCGCCTTCCTCACTGCGGAACCAATGTCCTCCGGCTCATCCGCCGCGGTTCGAAAAGCAATCGGTATCGATGATTCCGCCTTATACAAATCGGCGACATCATAGACGAACGAACGTTCATGCCCCACATGCACGAACCCCAATCCCGGCGAACATCCCAATGACACAATCGCCGCATGCGCCAACGCATACAAGCATGTGTGCGCGGCCGACAAAGCCTTGTTGATTTCGTTTCCCGCGTCATAATCATCCGGATTGTACGTTCGCTTGTCCCATACGACTCCGGTTTCCTGCGACAATGTGCGGTAGACCTTGCGGATGCGCGCTCCCTCACGGCCACGCAGCTGCTGCATCGTCAGCGCGCTCACGTCCTCCCCCGGGAAGCGCATCTGATACATCTCCCGTGCCACGGCAAGCCTCGACCTCGTGTTGCTGACAAGTCTCGCCTGCTGCTGCAGCAATCTCGATGAATGGGTGAGCGGCTTCCCGAATGCATACGTCCGCACGCCGCGCTCACCTACCCATATGACCGTCGCCCCGTTCTCCCCGATGACGGTCATCGCCTGATGCGTCACATTCGTCCCCGGACCGAGCATGAGCACGCTGAGCGACGCCG
Organism: Bifidobacterium italicum; assembly: GCF_002286915.1. Classification (GTDB taxonomy): domain Bacteria; phylum Actinomycetota; class Actinomycetes; order Actinomycetales; family Bifidobacteriaceae; genus Bifidobacterium; species Bifidobacterium italicum. The sequence continues at coordinate 32,620 of NZ_MVOG01000039.1, forward strand.
CAGGCACGAAGACCGTCCCCGTACGATCCGTAACGGTGATCGCGTTGTCTTTCCGATTGATCACGCAGTGCTCGAAGTACGCGAATGATATTCGGTCCTCGAAGCGAACGAGCTCACCGAGTTCGGGTGCTTTGGCACCCTTTCCTGGCCTTCCTGCATTCCGAGAGCGGAGCTTTGCCCCCGAACCCGATGAGACCTCATTCATGCGAGACACTCCTCTCTTGCTATTCCTCTGCCGCCGATACGATCATCGGCGCTATCGTCATCAGACCGCAGCCGAAGCCTTTTGCCGGGCCGATTCCGTGACACAGCGCATGGCGGAACCGGTCTGCGTCCGTGATTCGCAGACAACCATCGAACACTGCCGTCGACAGCGTGACTTTGGAGCCACCCCGATTGAACTGTTCGCGTTTGCGTTGCGTCACTCGCAGCGCAGGTCCGCTCTCCTCCTCCAACACTTCGAATCCGTTGGCTTCGGCGCGGCGCAACAACCAATCGATTTGTTGGCTGACCGTCACATATCCCTGTCGTTTCCCGATGATCTGTTCAGGCGTCCTTCGGCTGTGTTCCGCGCGATCATGGGCGGCTTTGCGCACCGGATTCGCACGCAGACGGAAATTCCATTGCTGTCCAACGGTAAGTCGGTCAAGCAGCTTGGAGTACTCCCGTGTTTCCCATTTGCATCGGCTGGGCCATCCCGCCTGTTCGACGAGATGCGTGAAATCAGGCGTCTCGGGACTAACCACGTACAGCACCGTACTATGACTCTGCTCGTTATGGTCGATGCGCCACAGCACACGTCCCCACTCGTCGTTTCTGACCGCATCCGGCGGGAACGCATGTTCTACGGCCGCATGCATGCGGTACGGCGAGGCGATGAGCTGCTTCGCCTCGAACCGCGCCAGATTCAACTGCATTCGTGATAGGTACATATCCTTCTCCTTTAGAAGAACATCGGATCATGCGCGTCCAACACATCCGCGTCAACGTCATGCATTGCGGCACTTGGATTATCGATGTAGTACCGATGCACAGGACGTCCGCTGTATTCACGATGACGCTGGCTGAAGGTCACCGGCAGATCATTCTGCACGTCGCCGGACTCTCCGGCAAGCGCATCACGCACGATTTCCAATCGCTCGCCGAAGTGGCTTCTGCGATACCAATCGGATGCCTGCCATGGATGCCGTTCGAGCGCATCTTCAATGCTCTCGTATTCATCGTGCACGCCAAGGTTGAATGGGTATGCGGGCGGGCACGACCGGCGTCCGAGATACAACGGCCAGCGGGGATGCCGCAGCGCATCGTCGAGCGCATCCAATGTGTCCCTCGGCGCACCGACCGCCACCAGAAACATCGCATCGGCAAGATAGAACCGATTCGTCACCGGTAGCACCTTCGCGAAGCTTGTCGAGTTGCGTTTGCGATCGAGGGACTTCTCGGTCTGATAATCCCTCATGACGAGTCCTTTTTGCTCGATGCGCACGCCGAAGGACAGTTGGAGCAGATCCTCGATCGGATCTTCCCTTGTCCGTCCCTGAGCGCTGGCCAGCAACCCTATTACCGCGCTTTTCGTAGGTTCCGTTCGCGTCTCGCGCCGGTTGAATCGCGAGGCGTCGCCCCATGATTGCATCGGCCCCGCGAGGCGAAGCAACAACACTCCAGAGCTCATGGCAATCTCATCCTTCAAACATCTCGGTGAGATACCGCTCAAGGCGATCATGGAGTTCTGGAAGCGTGACAGCCTCCCCCAGATCGCCGACCTTGTCCGCAAGATCACCGACTCCCATGACCCAGCTGCGTTCCGGCGTTTCCCCATAGGTGTCCTGCAGGTCACGCAGATGGGCGCCCAGCCTGACGGCCGCCTGTTCGGTAATCGAGGCATCGTCCTTCGGATACACAGGCTTTTCAAAAGCGTTGACGGCGTTGATCGGCTGGTCGTCACGGATCATCGCCACGCATACGCTCGGCAACGTCCGGTTCGCGAATGTGTTCTGCTTACCTGTGGGCATTGAGCGAACGAATGCCTCGACGAATGCAACGATGCCCTGCACCGCCGCAGCATCGTCCCCCAGCTGCTTGCGCAGCGAGTCGATGTTGACGTTGGCGTAGCGGTACAGCGTCGACGAGTTGAACCCCACCGTATCAAGCATCGCCGCGCCCGCGTTATCTTTCGACGCGCAATCGTCGATTGCCGTGTAATAGTCGTATTCCGGAGTGATCTGATCCACCGAGATCGCATGCGCGACCTGCGAGGACGCATCGGTGTTCAGTGCCGGCGCATCGGCGAGCATACGGCCGAACAAGGCGATGTCGATGGCCTGCTTGCCATAGAACGCCGCTTGCGATTCAGCCTTCATCTCCTTCGTGGGTTTACCGATCGGCTGCCCGTCGTCCGCCCACTGTATTGCGAGATCGGCGAGCGCCTGAATTTCCGAATGGGCGATGAAAATGAGGTAGCTCGTCGCATCACGTCCCGCGTCCGCGCCGCTACGCTTGGATTCCTTGATTTCCACACCGATGGAGCCCAGCACGGCCTTTGCGAGCGTTGCCGCATCGGATGCCAGATCGGGGCGTTTCTCGCCGATAGCCTCTGCGATAAGCGATGCGGCCATCTTGGTGCGTACGCCGAGTTCATCCGACTTGAGCATCGTGGGGAACATCTCGCGCATCGCGCGCTTCCAGGACTGGCTGGAGACGCGTGCGCGCAGCTTGCCGCCGTAGTGGCCCACCTTCGGATTGCCGGTGTCATCGCGGTTGATATTGCTTGCAGGCACGTTCTGAATGATGTGCACATCGAGATAGGACATGGTGATTAATTCCTCTTTTCTTGATTATTTGATTGTTATCTATTGTTTGACTGTGTTATTTACTTGTGTTGCGCGTGGATGCTGGCCGATAGTAGAAATCGCAGCTCCAGCGTTGGAACACCTGATTGGCGTATTCGGGGAACTGCAGCAGATACAGATCCTGCGCAAAACGCCGATAGTCGAGGCTGATGTCGCGGCCGGACGCGCGCATGAGCATGATGAGCGCTCTGAGGAACCACACGATGCCTTCGAAGGTCGGCGCGCTTTCCGCCGCGCTGAGACGTCGCACGACGCCTTTGGCCGCGTCGTCGTTCATGCCGCTATCGGGGTCCGTCACGATTTGCCTGCATGCGGCGCCGAACGAGATGGAGCGCGTTTCCAGCGTATCGACCTGCGCGACCGCGGTCGTCTTCGATTGCTGGTGCAACGCGTACAGCCCCAACGCCGTACTTACGGCCGCGACCGCGCGCGGGTTGCGATCGGGATCGCCCAACGATTCAGTCGGCCAGTCGCCGTACAAATCATTGCCGATGTCCATCCAATTTGTCCCCCTGCCGTCGATATCGGCACGCAGCCGCGCCAATGTCGCTTTCGCGGCAGGGTTTTCCGCGAGGACGCCCCGTTGCAGCGGCATGATTTTCCCGTTGACGTAGCGACCGATTGCGGCGACCATGTCACTGGCCATTGTCGTCTCCTTCCAGTTTGTTGTCGTCCGATACCGTTTCGGGAACGGCGATGGCGCCAAGGATGCCGTTCAGCGCTCCCCTGAGTTCGAGGAGGGCCCTGCCTGACGTCATAGGGCTGTCTTTGCCGCCTCTGTTGTCCGGTATGTGCACTCCGAAAGCCTGCACCGGCGATTGGTCAAGATATCGCTGCGCCATCGCCAGCAATGACCGGTGCACATCATCCTGCCACCGTTTTCCATAGAGTTCCGCATCCCGGTCCTCGGTGAACCGTGCGATGCGGTCACGGAACATCGCGTCCATCTGGGCGTAGGCCATTTCGACCACATCATCTCGGGCCGCTTGGGAGTTCGTACATTGACCGGACGCGATATGCAGATTCCTCACGAAATCGGCAAGCGCCCTGACGGATTCCTCTGTTTTATCGATGACTTCGAGCAGCACTTTCACACCGTCGTAGTCATGGCGGAACATCACCGAGTCAATCCGCAGGGAATCATCGACGCTTGCATCGAATATCGAACTCTGCGTGCCATAGGTCATGCCTTGGGCGTGCAAGGTCACCCGTCCCAGCAAATGCTCATCGGAACGCCAACCCGCATACCGCTGCATCTCCTCAAGCCAGCCGATAACGCCGGGACGCAATTCACGGTGCCGTCCTCCGGACGCCTGCAGCACCGGGGCCAATCCCCGCCACAAGTTCCTGCTCGCAATATGGGTCCGAGGCATCATCGGTTCGTTGCCGTCGTTACGTCCCAGCTTCTTCCCCTGGTTCGCGCTCAGATACCATGCGGTCATCTGCTCGCTCCTGTTGTTGTCATAGGCGCGCACGATATCGCCGTAGCAGACCACGCATCCTGTGACGCGACCGTGCTCCTCGTCAACGACGAGTCGTACGCGACGCGCCTGCAGCGTCAAGGCATCGACTACGCCGTGGAAAGACCCCTGCAGCACCATGTCGGTCGTCGGCGCATCGTCCTTTTGCCAAGGTGCCTCATCGCCGTCCCTGCCCAGCAGCACATCCGCGTCGTCGCCAGTCGACGGATCATACAGCACCCAGTTGAGCACGAGAGTCTGGAAGAGGTTGTCCCCTTCCACGAAGATGCCGCCGATGGCTCCGAGCCATCCGGTGCCTACGGCTCCTTTCGGTGCGTAGACCTTGCTGTTCGTCACATGCGTGTTGCCCACGACCGGCGATTTGATGCCCGCCGTGTCGTACGCTTGCACAAACGCCAGCCAGCGCGCCGCTTCGGCGAACGACACGGAAGCGACGCCGCTGCCCGACCTCATCGAGAACAGCGTGCGATCGGCCTTCGGCACATCGGCGATGATCGCCGCGAGCGGATCGACATCCTTCGCCGTGTACTGCAAATCAGGCGTCTGGAAGAACGGCCTGCGTTCGTCAAGCAGATCGAAACGGTCTTCATATCGGGACAGATAGGCATCAATACGCGCCATGTCGAATCCGTCGCTCTCCCATACTTCCATCCACAGCTCGCACATCTCGTCGCAGTCTCCCCGACGATCCGCATACGCGCCGTACAGCACCACCAAGGCGATGCGCAGCATCGGCATGACCTGCTGCGGAATATCGCCGGTGATACCTCGGATGGTCGTAGCTTGCGCGAACAACTCGCGCAATGACAGTTCGATTGGTTCACCGTCGGCGGCCACGCATGGAATCCAAGGTTCTCGGATCAAATTGAAATGGCACACAACTTCTCCTTTCTTGTTTCATCGAATTGTTTCCTCATTGAGATTTATCGTCTCTCGATATGACGCTCAGCCCCTCCCTCCTTGAATAGACGACGTTCCATTGATTGATGCAAGCCGAATACGACACATCCTCGGCGAGCGCTTCATCGGATGCCCCATCCTGTGTCAACACAAGCGCAAGACGTCCGGCAAGCCACGGGGATTCCTGCCATTGCGCGACGATGTCCTCGCATTGCTTCTCCAACGCGTCGATCAACGCATCAATGTCCCATTGTCGGCACATTTTCGCCGGCAAGCGTACCGAGGAGCGACTTACCGTTTTCGCGAGCGCGGCTCTAGGCGTCGATTGGATCGGTATGGATGCGCCTTGGTCGACGCCATGCGCCGCGTCACCGATCCAAGGCAGCAAGTGGATGACGTCCCCCTGTCGGCACACCAGCATGACTTCGATGGTCTCCTGGGTGTCGCGTACGGCCCGGTTGCCCGCGTCGTCGCTGAGCGAATGCGCATCGTCTATCTTCATGTCGAAGAAATCGAGCAGCGACGCGCGTCTGCCACGCATCGCGCTCAACGACTTCATCAGATAGGCCTGTGCTCGTTCCCTTTGATCGGACTCCTTATGGTCGCGTTCGACGGCCAGCTCATCGTAGGTATCGACCCACCGCTCCGGAATAAGCCCTCGCATCGAATCGGAATCGTAGGCGGTACGCACGGTGCGCACGATGTCCTCCGGCAGATGCGCGACGCAGCTCGTTCCCGCTCTTGTCAATCCCAACACGGCGAGCGCATCCATCAACGACGCGCCTTCGTATACCCGATCGACGTTGCGCGCGAAAGAGGGACCGTCCGACGTCCATTCCTCGATGCCACGCACATAGCAGACCGCCTGGCGCATCCGTTCGGGACGGTCGCATTGGCCGTCGCCACGCATATGTCGATGCACGCGTCCTATGCGCTGCATCAATAGATCGATTGGCGCGATGTCGCTGACCATGACATCGAAGTCGATGTCCAGTGATTGTTCGAGCACCTGCGTGCCGACGACGATCAACCGTTTCGGACGTTTGCCGTTCGCTTTCGTCGCCCGAGGTCCCAGCAGTCGGCGCAGGCGTTCCTCATTGTCCATCCGGTCCTCGTCGACGAACCTCGAATGGGTGAGGATGACGTCATCCGCGCCGAAACGGGTGCACGCGCATCTCGCGAGCGCCTGCGCCCTGTCCACGGTGTCGCAGACCACGCCCGCACATCCGCCATCAACGAGCAAACGGTCGAGCAATGCCATGATGGATTCGTCGTCATCGTCGACGAGGCGGAACTCCATATCGACTCGCCGCGCCGACGGATGCACGTCCTTATGACGGACCGTGCCGGAATCGGTATAGGTGATCAGCGGATAGGACTCATCGACGACGCTCTCCCCCATATTGTCGTCGTCCATGACGGTGGTACGAGCAGCACCGTCACGCCCCTGCATATAGGCATCGACGAAGGAATCGCGAATGGCGCGCGGCAACGTCGCCGACAGCATGACGACCGGCACATGGAAGCCGCCCAGCCATTCGAGCACACGCTTGAGGTATTCCCGCATGTACGAGTCATAGGCGTGGCATTCGTCGATGACGACGACCTTGTTCGCGAGCGCCAACTGCCTGAGCATCACATGCTTGACGCGGAGCGCGCCCATCAGCACCTGATCCACCGTGCATACGAGGAAGTTCGCAAGGACTCCCTTTTTGCGCCCTTGCAGCCATTCGGACACCACCGTCTCCGCTGCGACGCGCTCCTCGAATCCGTTGCCGCCGTCACCGTCGTCGATGGAGGACAGGCGCATGCTCGACGTGCGGATGATGTCGGAGAATTCGTCATTGAGCTGCGCTTTGCCGTGTGAGAGCCAGATGTTCTTTTCGGTCTCTCCCCGCTCCTGCGGGAGCGCGTCGAGCCATGCACGCACGCGGCCGAACATCGCGTCGGTCGTCGCCATCGTCGGCAGCGCGACGCATACGCCGCCTCTGCCGGTACGCACTCCCAGAATTTCGGCGGCGGCGAGCGCGGCTTCGGTCTTGCCTTCACCCATCGGAGCTTCGATGATGAACAGACAGGGGTCCTTTGTTTCCGCGCACAGGCGGACGATGTCCCGCTGGACGGGTCGCGGATGCGCACCTTCCGGAAGACGGAAACGCGCTGCGTAGAACGCGTTGGCATCGGCGGCGTCCCGCAGCGTACTCCCGTCGCTCGTCCATGCTGACGGCAGATGCACCTGGCGCCATCCGCGCTCGGCACGCCGGATCAGTCCCCCTTCCGTGGTGATGTCCGTTTGGGCGCTCCCCTCAGAAGGCAGCACGGGAACCAACGGGAATAGATCGTCATCGCTGTTGCTGGCGATCCAATCGGCCATGATGACAATCGCGGTGATCAGCACCTGCGACTGCGCACTGAGCGGATGGCGTCCAAGCCATGCGAACAACGCATCGTCGATGCCGGCGATATCGGCGACATAAGCGATGAGCTCATGCTGCACGTCGGACCATGCGGCGTCGTCCGCGCCGATGCGGCGTCTGGTGATGCCGCTGCAACGCGCATCCTGAAGCGCATGGTGCGTCAACGGTTTGCCGTGGTGCGAACCCACGACGCCTGCGTATCCTTCGCTTACGCGCGCCTTCCAATGATGACGGGTGGCCAGATAGCGATCCAAGAGGAATGCGCCGGCTTCGGGATGCGTCGGCGTGGCATGATCAGTTATCACCGGAATCGCAAGTCCCGCCTCCTGCGCAATCCACGACATCGATGCCCCATCGCCGTAGCGAATCGGCTTGTCCTGAAATACGGGCGTCGCTTTGCCTAGGTCATGAACGCCGACGAGAAACATGACGACCTTCTTCGCGACATCCTCATGCCCTTCCACGTCACATGCGATGATCTCGCGCGTTCCCTCAGGAAGCCAATCATCCCAGATATGTGCGGCTACGCGCGCCGAATCCGACATGTGCACGTAGAGCGGCAGCCATTCCTCTCCGTCGCCTCGGTCCGTTTTCCCCCAGACGGAGCACGCCGCTTGCGAAAGCCGCATGCCGGCTGCCCTTGAATGATGTCCTTCTCTCATCGTCCCCACCCCTTTTTGTTGTCATCGCCTATGATGGTCACCAAGCATAGGCGATAAATACCGAGTAGATTGAAACCATCTCATAATGTGGACAATATATGCGCTATACGTTTTAGGTTCTTACTAAGTCACGAGACACAAGCATCCACATTTCTGGTACGCTCATTCATGTCCGCATCTTTCCCCTCCAACCCAATCGCCTCAGGGGATGATCCACTAAAGCGGATTGCGCGACAGTGTTCCCCGCAAACGCGGGGTTTCTCTTCAATCTGGCCAAGCCAGTACGTGCACATGAGTGTGTACCAACCACCACATGCTCGCACGGTACCGGTCATCAAAACAGCGGCTCAATCGCTTCATTGACCTTGCGGAGGCAAACCATAAGTCGGTCGAACGCAGACGGCGCAAGCATCGGCGACAGTGATTCCGCTTGCGTCAGCACATGAGCAGCCATGACTCGAGCGCACAGCACCACCCGATCCTCATCCAAATGATGTCGGCGAGCCAGATCAGCCCATTGCCCCGGCGTCACCCATTCGGCAAACGGCGCGTCCTCATCCATCGGCATCGCGTATTCCTGCACGAACTCAGGCCAGAATCGCGTAGCCACCGCGTCGTACACCGGAGCCAACCGCACGGCATCGTCGTCCAGCATCAGTGAATAGTTCTTCGCATGGGCGTCGCTATTTGCGCTCGAAACGTTAAACGCATACCGCTCAAGCCATGCATATGACAGCTCATCACTCGCATCCACACGATGCAGCAGCTCAAGAACATCATCGACGCCTACATCATATTTCAGGCGTCCCGGCCGTCCCATAGCCTGCAGCAGATCCTCCTGACGCAAACGGGTGATACGCCCGTTGCTCACTGCACGATCGAAACGTTCCACGATATACGCGTCATGCCCACGTACCGACAACACCCCGCATGCAGGCACTGGGAGACCACACAACTGGGCCAATTGCATCGTCGCGAGTTCGATATCACGCAAATCGCGCAGATTCTGTGGCTGCGGTTTGACGATATGCGTCGAAGGCACGGCGGAATTTGGCCAATACCATTCGTCTTGAATCCGGGCCAGCGAAAACTTGCCCTGTGCCCCGGCCAGAGAGAATCGCTCATGCACCCCTTCCTCGTTCCACCACGAATGAGGCCGTCGTTCTATCAGAGCAATCTGATCAGCCAACATGTTCTCTTCAGCAGGCTCAATCATTTGCGCGGAAACATCTTCGTCTTCGTATCGGGTGAACACAAGACCGCCGGTGGAATCCACGCCATCCAACAAATCGAACACGTCGGTCGACGCCGCCCCCAGACGATGCATCATGGCATAACGAGCGGTTTCCTCATCGGGAAGCAGATTGTCCAGAAACGCCTCCGGTGCACCTGTGCTCCAGCTACCGTCCAACGGCAGGCTCACACTAATCGGCACATCGGTATCGGAATCATACTGGAACACCACTCGGCCGCCATCATCGCGAGAGAACACGCCCACATGACGGCGGTCGCTCATCCACACATGCAGGATATCGGTCATAGTGACATCGCCACCATCTCGATCGGGTATTCATGCACATGAATGCCCAACACAGCGAACACGCGGCGCGCATCACGCAGGTTCGCCAACCCATGCTCATACAATGAGCGCACTACCCGTACGTTGACATGCGCTTCCTCGGCCACCTGCTCCTCATCCAAACGGCGGCTATCGATTATCTCACGCACGCGACATGCTACGGCCTGCGGAGTCGGCAGATAATCTACCTGAGCCACCGATGAACGAGGCAGATCGTCATACGCCGTTACAGCGTCATACCGGCTCAGGTCCAACGTCGTATGCATCGTCTGCTTCCTTCCTCAGCCCGATCGAGCACATTATCCGCTACAATCCTATCTCATGACATGCGTCGTGTACGGTATCGAACCTCTACCCATTGGTTAGCTCTACATCATTGGAATCCCCTCCGTCAGCGTCAGATGCATCTCCTTGCGAATTCTGTTTTAGATTCTTCCGACCACTTTATTTCTTATTCACCTTGGTCGTGATAGCTTTACCAGAAATTAGCTTCTTCCCTTCCTGATAGACTTGCGAACAGGTCGGCATCGCCCAGGCTCAAGCTGGAAATTAGCTTCTTCCCTTCCTGATAGACTTGAAGCACTCCGCCATTGGATAATGACGAAGCTGGAAATTAGCTTCTTCCCTTCCTGATAGACTTGCATAACCGGACTAGCGCACTCAGGCGACGCTGGAAATTAGCTTCTTCCCTTCCTGATAGACTTGAGCTCACCGACGCCATCAAAACCGCGAAGCTGGAAATTAGCTTCTTCCCTTCCTGATAGACTTGACCAAGGTCGAAGCCAAGCTCGAAAAGCGCTGGAAATTAGCTTCTTCCCTTCCTGATAGACTTGCCTTCACAAATGGGGCGATCCACTTACGGCTGGAAATTAGCTTCTTCCCTTCCTGATAGACTTGATAGCCGCTCAGGAAGGGGAGAATTTCAACATTTCCTAGGA
>NZ_MVOG01000004.1 GCF_002286915.1 Bifidobacterium italicum
TGGACGAGCCTGCGGCGCAACGTGCCGATGCTGCTGTCGGTCATGCTCGTGACGTTCATCTCGTTCCTGTTCATCGGAGCGTCCTTCCTTACACAGGCGCAGATCACGAAGGCGAAGGGCGACTGGTACGACAAGGTCGAGGTCGTCGTGTGGCTGTGCCCGGACGGCACGAGCCAGTCGCCGAACTGCGCGGCCGGCAAGGCCGCGACGGCCCAGCAGATCAACGCGCTGCAGGACGTCATCCAGCAGGAGCTCGGCGATGACGTCTTGTCGGTGACCTACGAGAGCCCCGAGGACTTCTACAACGACTCGTTCCTCAAGCAGTACCCCAACGGCGAGTTCCAGGGGCGCACGCTCACGGCCGCCGACATGCAGGGTTCGCTGTGGCTCAAGCTCAAGAACCCGGAGAAGTACAAGGTCGTCTCCGAGGTGCTCTCGGGCCGTGACGGCGTCGAGGACGTCGTCGACCAGCGGCAGATCTTCGAACCGGTCTTCGCCGTGCTCAACCGCGCGACGGCGGCGACGGCGATGCTCGCGGCCGTCATGGTCGTCGTCGCCGTCATGCTCACCGGCACGACGATCCGCATGTCGGCGGCCTCGCGCAGCGAGGAGACCGAGATCATGCGCTTCGTCGGCGCGTCGAACTGGACGATCCGCCTGCCGTTCATCCTCGAAGGCGCCGTGGCCGCATTGCTCGGATCGGTGCTGTCGTGCCTGGCGCTGGGTGCGCTCGTCAAGGTCTTCATCACCGATTGGCTCGCCAAATCGGTCACATGGATCCCGTACGTCACGCAGGGCACCGTGCTGCTGATCTCGCCGATCCTGATCGTCGGCGCCGTGCTGCTGTCCGTCATCGCCTCGTCGGTCGCGCTCAACCGATACCTCAAGGCCTGAGCGGCGCCCATGCGCGCGAAATGTGAAGAAGCTGTGCGCAAAACCATGCGCCGGGCCCGGCGCGCCGGCGCGCGCTCAGGTGGCGATGCTAGGCTTGATTGCCGAGAGTGACGTCGAAAGGTGTGCAATGACTCGAGGAACAACGGCAAGTCGTCCCTGGATCGCGACCCTGCTCGCGGCTTCGCTGTGCGCGGTCGGATTCGCGGCGCCGGTGATCGCGCCGGTCCCGCAGGCGCATGCGGACACCTACAGCGACCTCGTCAACGCCCAGAACTCGCATCAGCAAAGCGTGCAGCGCGAAGCCGAGCTGCGCGAACAGCTCGCCGGCGTCAGCAGCGATCTGGCGAACAAGATCGTCGAGCTCGACGATCTGACGAACAACCAGATCCCGGTCGCCGCCAAGGCGGTCCAGGAGGCGAACGCCGCCGCCGCGTCCGCCAAGGCCGAGGCCGAATCCGCCGCGCAGCGCCTCAAGGCCGCGCAGAAGGACAAGGAGAACCTCGAGGCCGAGATCAAGAAGACCGGCGAGGACTACGACGACGCGCACGCCGCGGTCGCGCAGGTCGCCCGCGAGTCGATGCACGGCTCCGACACCTCGGACGTCATGAGCGTCATGACCGGCGCGACCGACACGAAGGAGTTCATCCGCCAGATGCAGTCGCGCGACGCGCTGTCGCGCAACGAGGCGAACGCCGCCTCGGAGGCCGCCGACGGCCTGAGCATCTCGATGAACCGCGGCGAACGCCTCAAGGCGATCGAGACGCGCATCACGAAGTACAAGTCGGACGCCGACGAGAAGTCGTCGGCCGCGCAGTCCGCGGCGGCCGACGCGCAGGCCAAGCGCGACTCGCTCGACGCGCAGCGCGTCAAGGGCGAACAGATTCGCGCCGACCTCGAAAGCCGCAAGAGCGAGCTGAACACGGCCGCGGCGCAGCAGGCGGCCGAGACGGTCATGCTGCAGTCGCAGATCGACGCGAACAACCGCAAATACCAGGCGGAGCAGGCCGCCGAGGCCGAACGCGTGCGCCAGCAGCAGGCGCAGGGCACGACGGCTCCGCCGGCGAACACGAACACCGGCACGTCGACCGGCGGTTCGAACGCCGCCACGCCGAGCCAGCCGTCGCAGCCGACCCGGCCGGTGACCCCGGTGACGCCGACGCAGCCGACCCAACCGACGCAGCCGTCGGGCGGCTCGAGCGGCGGCCAGGGCACGTCGAACGGCGACTACGGCAACGCCTACGCCGCCGGCCAGTGCACATGGTGGGCCTACGAACGCCGCAGGCAGATGGGCATCGGCACGCCGTCCTACCTCGGCAACGGCGGCGACTGGGCGGCGAACGCGCCGCGCTACGGCCTGCGCGTCGACAACGTGCCGCAGGTCGGCGCGGCGCTGTCGTTCCTGCCCGGCCAGGAGGGCGCGTCCTCGCCATGGGGGCACGTCGCCGTCGTCGAAAGCGTCGGCGCGAACTCGGTCACGATCTCCGAATCGAACGTCGCCGGCCTGTACACGATCACCTACCGCACGCTGTACAACCCCGGACGCTTCCGCTACGTGCACTGAGCGCGCCGTCCCGTGCCGAATCCGCCGCCACGCCATGCGCGGGCGGCGGATTCGCGCATGCCGCGCTACTGTGGAAGGTCGGCGCACCGAGCCGGCGGCCGCGCGGCGGCGGGGACACGACAGGACCAGGACACCGGACAACGGACATGACGAGAAAAGGAGCGGAGCATGGCGAAGCAGAGGAAGGTCGAGGGCGACCTCGTCGTCGCGCGCAACAAGCGCGCACGGCACGACTACGAGATCGAGGACCGCTACGAGGCGGGCGTCGCGCTCACCGGCACCGAGGTGAAGTCGCTGCGCGAGGGGAGGGCGTCGCTCGCCGAGGCCTTCATCAGCATCGACAAGCGCGGGGAGATCTGGCTCGAAGGCGCCAACATCCCCGAATACCTCAACGGCACCTGGAACAACCACGCGCCCAAGCGCAAGCGCAAGCTGCTGCTGCACGCCTCGCAGATCGAGAAGCTCGGCCGCCAGATCCAGGCGAAGGGCTACACGATCGTGCCGCTGAGCATCTACTTCAACAAGGACGGCCGCGCCAAGATCGAGATCGCGCTCGCGCGCGGCAAGAAGGAGTACGACAAGCGCCAGGCGCTGCGCGAGGAGCAGGACAAGCGCGACGCGCAGCGCGCGCTGCGCTACCGCAACATGCACGCCCGCGGCTGAACGCGTCCACATGTTGCATGGGCGAAACGCGTTCGTAGCATGAGGCGACGTACGCTGTGTGCGGATTCGGGCGCGGGCCCGGACCGCACACAGCAGGGAAGACAGGGTACGCCTATGCAGAAGAAGAACACGTTCAGGAACCTCGCGGCGCTTGTGCTCGGCGCGTCGCTGTGCCTCGCCGCCGGCGCATGCGGCACGAGCGACGAAGGGGAGGCCGGCACGAAGAACGCCGAGGGCAAGACGACGCAGGGCTACGACGTCTCGAAGGTCGAGACCGTCGACGAGATCGCGGCGCTCGTGCCGGACGACGTCAAGCAGGACGGCAAGCTCACCGTCGGCATGGACACCTCCTACGCGCCGGCCGAGTTCCTCGCCGAGGACGGCAAGACGCCGGTCGGCTACGACGTCGACCTGTCGAAGGCGCTCGCGAAGGTCATGGGGCTCGAGGCGGAGGACAAGGTCGCCAGCTTCGACCTGATCATCCCGTCCGTCGGCTCGAAGTACGACGTCGGCATCTCGTCGTTCACGATCACGCCCGAGCGCATGGGCGCCGTCGACTTCGTCAGCATGTACAAGGCGGGTTCCACCTGGGTGACGAAGAAGGGCAACCCCGACGGCATCGACCCGAAGGACGTGTGCGGCGAGACGATCGCCGTGCAGACGGCCACGACGCAGGAGGAGGAGGTGACTGCGCTCAACGAGCAGTGCAAGGCCGACGGCAAGCAGGAGATCGAGATCCTGACGAGCAAGCTGCAGACCGACGTGACGACGAACGTGACGACCGGCAAGGCATCCGCCTTCTACGCGGACACGCCGGTCTCCGGCTACGCGATCGCGCAGACCGACGGCCAGCTCGAGACGCTCGGCGAGGACGTCGGCGTCACCAAGCAGGGCATCGTCGTCAAGAAGGGCGACAAGCAGATGGCCGAGGCGGTGCAGAAGGCGATGCAGCAGCTCATGGACGACGGCACCTACGAGGCGATCCTCGAGGAGTGGGGCGTTCAGGGCGGTGCGATCGACAAGGCCGAGATCAACCCCACCGACACGAAGTGAGCCGTCCGCCGCGCGACACGGGGCCGGACGGCTCACAGGCGCATGGCGACAGGGCGTGGTTCGCGCACAGCGCAGAACCACGCCCTGCATGTTTATGCGGGCGACTACATATCTATCAGTACGACGTGCGTCGCCGCGCGACGGACGGCTTAACCGTTTCGTAGCACACGATGCACTACACTGGCTGACGTATTTCGAGAGTGCGACCGCAAGCGTCAACGTCGACGGCAGACGCCGGCATGATGATGGCTCCGTCGCACAGGAGTGGAGAAGCATGTCGATGCATGGATTGAAGAGGTTCGCCGCCGCGCTCGCCGGCGCGGCGCTGCTGTTCGGCGCCGCCGCCTGCGGCACGAGCGACGACACCGGCGAAGCGGCCGCGGCGAAGCAGGGCGCCTTCGACGTCGCGAGCGTCAAGAAGGATGACGCGATCGCCGCGATGGTGCCCAAGTCGATCGCCGACAGCGGCAAGCTCACCGTCGGCATGGAGCTGTCCTACGCCCCGGCCGAGTTCCTCGCCGACGACGGCAAGACGCCGCAGGGCTATGACGTCGATCTCGCGAAGGCGCTTGGACGCGTCTTCGGCCTCGACACCGAGATCGTCTCGTCGACCTTCGATTCGATTGTGCCGTCCGTGGGCGCCAAGTACGACCTCGGCATCACGGCGATGACGATCACGCAGGAGCGGATGGACGCCGTCGACTTCGTCAGCTACTACAAGGCCGGGTCGAGCTGGGCCGTCAAGAAAGGCAACCCCGAGAACGTCGACACCGACGACCTGTGCGGCATGAAGATCGCCGTTCAGGTGGGCACGACGCAGGAGGAAGAGGCCAACGAGATCAAGGAGCAGTGCAAGGCCGACGGCAAGAAGGCCGTCGAGGTGCTGCCGAGCAAGCTGCAGACCGACGCGGCGACGGCCGTCGTCACCGGCAAGGCCGACGTGTTCTACGCCGACTCGCCGGTCGCCGGCTACGCGATCTCGCAGACCGGCGACCAGCTCGAGGAGCTGGGCAGCGCCGAAGGCGTCGTCAAGCAGGGCATCGCGATCAAGAAGGGCGACACCGAGCTCGCGAAGGCCGTGCAGGCCGGCATGCAGCATCTGATGGACGACGGCGACTACATGAAGATCCTCAAGGCCTGGGGCGTCGAGAACGGCGCGATCGACAAGGCCGAGATCGATCCGACGGACCTCGATTGAGCCCCGGGGACGTCGGACGCAACGCAACAGCTTAAGGAGGGACCATGCCTCATCATGTGGAACCGGACGGGGAGGGACTGCCGATCCCGAACCGCATCTCAGCGAAGCCGGTCAGGCGCACCGGATCGATCGTGGCCGCGGTCGTCGTGGCGATCCTCGCCGCGATGCTCGTCAAGGGCCTCGTCACGAACCCGCGCTTCGAATGGAACATTGTCTGGAAGTACCTGTTCAACGAACGCGTGCTCGAAGGCGTCGGCTACACGCTGCTGCTCACCGTGATCTCGATGGTCGTCGCGATCGTCCTCGCCGTGATCCTGGCAATCATGCGTAAATCGGTCAACCCGGTGCTGCGCGGCGTCAGCTGGTTCTACATCTGGTTCTTCCGCGGCACGCCGGTCTACACGCAGCTCGTGTTCTGGGGCCTGTTCGCCGTGCTCATCCCGAGGCTGTCGATCGGCATCCCGCTGACCTCGGTCGAGTTCTGGAGCGTCGACTCGCAGACCGTCATCACCGCGTTCAACGCCGCCTGGATCGGCCTGGCGCTCAACGAGGCCGCCTACCTCGCCGAGATCGTGCGCGCCGGCCTCGAAGCCGTCGACCCGGGGCAGGCCGAGGCCGCGCAGGCGCTCGGCATGAAGCGCTCGATGATTATGCGCCGCGTCATCCTGCCGCAGGCGATGCGCATCATCATCCCGCCGACCGGCAACGAGACGATCGGCATGCTCAAGACGACGTCGCTCGTGCTCGCCGTCCCGTTCACGCTCGAACTGCAGTACGCGACGAACGCGATCGCGAACCGCATCTACAAGCCGATCCCGCTGCTCATCGTGGCGAGCATCTGGTATCTGCTCATCACGTCGATCCTCATGGTCATCCAGTCGATGCTCGAGAAGCACTTCGGCAAGGGCTTCGAGGCGCGCCCGGTCGGCACGAAGGGCAAGCAGCCCCCGCTGCCGGGCAAGACCGAGGGCGAACCGAAGGACGACGTCGACAAGACGAACGAGGCGGCGTTCCTCGGATACAACGCCTAGCGCATGACGCGCGGCCGCCGTCGGGCGGCCGTCCACGTGGAAGGATGTGACGGACAGCATGAGTGACGAGAACAAGGACCTCGCAAGCCAGGACACGGCGGCCGAGCGCCGGGCCGCGCAGCCGGGACGCCCGGCCGTCGAGGCCAAGCGGGTGCACAAGGCCTTCGGCGACCTGCATGTGCTCAAAGGCATCGACATGAAGGTCATGCCCGGCACGGTGACGGTGATCCTCGGCCCTTCGGGATCGGGCAAGTCGACGTTCCTGCGGCTGATCAACCAGCTCGAGACGCTCACCGGCGGCGAGATCGACGTCAACGGCGAGATGATCGGCTACAAGCGGCTTGCCGACGGCACGCTGCAGACGCTCAACGACAAGGAGGTCGCCGCCCAGCGCGCCAAGCTCGGCATGGTGTTCCAGAAGTTCAACCTCTTCCCGCACATGACGGCGCTCGAGAACGTCATGGAGGCGCCGGTGCACGTCAAGCGGATGCCGAAGGCGCAGGCGCGCGAGCTCGCCGCCAAGGAGCTCACACGCGTGGGGCTGGGCGACCGCCTCGACTACTATCCCTCGCAGCTGTCCGGCGGCCAGCAGCAGCGCGTCGCGATCGCGCGCGCACTCGCGATGAAGCCCGAGATCATGCTCTTCGACGAGCCGACCTCGGCGCTCGACCCCGAACTCGTCGGCGAGGTGCTCGGCGTCATGCGCCAGCTCGCCGACGAGGGCATGACGATGATCGTCGTCACCCATGAGATCGGCTTCGCGAAGGAGGTCGCCGACCAGGTCGTGTTCATGGACGGCGGCGTCGTCGTCGAATCCGGCGGACCCGGGATCATCGACGATCCGAAGGAGCCGCGGTTCAAGGACTTCCTGCAGCACGTGCTGTGAGCGTCTTCCGGCGGCCGTCGCCCCCCCCTATGGGCGGCGGCCGCCTTCGTATGCGTCTGCACGCCGTCTGCACGGCGCCCATGCACCCGCCGATGTGGACGAATCGTGGCGGAAACGGCGGTTTCGCTGCCGACGCATGCATTTGCGGCGCCGGTCCGTTATGCTGTTGCCTATGTGTGGAATCGTAGGTTATGCAGGTAATGTGAACTTCCCGTCGATGCGGCCGCTCGAGGTGTGTCTCCAGGGTCTCGAGCGCCTTGAGTACCGGGGCTATGATTCGGCCGGCGTGGCGTTGACGGCGCCGGGCATGGAACGGGTGGCCGTGCGCAAGAAGGCGGGGCGGCTGTCCAATCTCATCGATGACATCGAGGCCGATCCGCTGCCGGATGCGACGGTCGCGATCGGGCATACGCGTTGGGCGACGAACGGCGTGCCGAACGACGTCAACGCGCATCCGCACGCGAGCCGTGACGGCAAGGTCGCGATCATCCACAACGGCATCATCGAGAACGCCTCGCAGCTGCGGCTCGACCTGCAGGCCGAGGGGTACCGTTTCGCGTCGAGCACCGACACCGAGGTGGCCGCCAAGCTCTTGGGCAAGATCGTCGACAACGTCATCGCCGAGACCGGCGAGCCGGACCTGTTCGAGGCGGTGCGGCGTCTGGGGCGCATGCTCGAGGGCGCGTTCACGATCCTGGCGGTCGATTGCCGCCAGCCGGGCGTCGTCGTCGGCGCGCGCCATGATTCGCCGCTCGTCGTGGGTCTGGGCGAGGGGGAGAACTTCCTTGGGTCGGATGTGGCCGCGTTCGTCGCGTACACGAAGACGGCGATGGAGATCGACCAGGACCAGGCCGTCATGATCTCGGCCGACGGCGTGGCCGTGACCGATTTCGACGGCAACGCGGTGGCGCAGCCGGCCGTCTACCGGATCGACTGGGACGCGTCGGCGGCCGAGAAGGGCGGCTGGGACTCGTTCATGGACAAGGAGATCCACGAGGAGCCGGCCGCCGTGCAGCGCACGTTGTTCGGCCGTCTCGACGACGCCGGCAGCATCAACCTCGACGAGGTGCGCATCGACGAGCATGATTTCAAGGCGATCGACAAGATCATCGTCGTCGCCTGCGGCACGGCGAGCTATGCGGGCATGGTCGCCAAGTACGCGATCGAGCATTGGGTGCGCATCCCGGTCGAGGTCGAGCTCGCGCATGAGTTCCGTTACCGCGACCCGATCCTGACGCCGCGCACGCTCGTCGTCGCGATCTCGCAGTCGGGCGAGACGATGGACACATTGATGGCGCTGCGCCATGCGCGCGAGCAGGGCTCGAAGGTCCTTGCGATCTGCAACACGCAGGGCGCGAGCATCCCCAGGGAGGCCGACGCCGTGCTGTACACGCATGCCGGCCCCGAGGTCGCCGTCGCCTCGACGAAGGCGTTCGTCGCGCAGATCACGGCCGCCTACATCCTGGGCCTGTACCTCGCCCAGCTCAAGGGCACCGTCTTTCGCGACGAGATCCACCAGACGCTCGACTCGCTCAAGGCGATGCCGCAGAAGATCCAGCAGGTGCTCGACACGCAGCCGCCGCGCGTCGCCCGGGCCGCCGAGCAGCTCGCCGACGCCAACTCGTTCCTGTTCCTCGGCCGCCATGTCGGCTATCCGGTGGCGCTCGAGGGCGCGCTCAAGCTCAAGGAGATCGCCTACACCTTCACCGAGGGCTTCGCCGCCGGCGAGCTCAAGCACGGCCCGATCGCGCTCGTCGACGAAGGCGAGCCGGTCGTCTTCATCGTCCCTCCCGCGCGCGGGCGCAACATCCTGCACGCGAAGGTCATCTCCGGCATCGAGGAAGTCAAGGCGCGCGGCGCGTTCATCATCGCGGTCGCCGAGGAGGGCGACAAGGACGTCGAACGCTACGCCGACATCATCTTCTGGCGCCCGCAATGCCCGACGTTGATGAGCCCGCTCGTCGACGTCGTCCCGCTGCAGCTGCTCGCGATGGACATGGCCAAGCAGAAGGGCTACGACGTCGACAAGCCGCGCAACCTCGCCAAATCGGTCACCGTCGAGTGAACGCGCCGCATGCGCACCGCTGGGTCGTCGACGAGCCGGACATCCCCTTCGCGATGCCGGTGCTGTACGAGGACGCGGCGATCATCGTCGTCGACAAGCCGCATTTCCTCGCGACGATGCCACGCGGCATGTGGTACCGGCAGACGGCGCTGATGAGGCTGCGCGCACGCTACGACAACCCGCGGATCACGCCCGCCCACCGGCTCGACCGGGCCACGGCGGGCGTGCTCGTGTTCGTGCGCGAACCGGCGGCGCGCGGCGCCTACCAGACGATGTTCCAGGAACGGCGCGTCGTGAAGACCTACGAATGCGCGGCGCCGCTCAAGATCCCCGCGCGCCCCGCCACCGGCACCGTCTTCAGGCTCGCGCCGCCGCGGCCGTTCCCTCTCGAACGGCGTTCGCGCATCGTCAAGACGCGCGGCGTGCTGCAGGCGCGCGAGACGCGCGGCGCCGTCAACGCCGAGACTCGTGTCGAACGGGCGCAGCGCCTCGGACATACGGCCGACGGCAAGCCGATCGCCCGCTACGTGCTCACGCCGCGCACCGGCAAGACGCACCAGCTGCGCGTGCACATGAACGCGCTCGGTCTGCCGATCATCGGCGACGACCTCTATCCGCGCATCGAGGAGCGCGCCTGGGACGACTTCGGCCGTCCGCTCGAACTCGTCGCACGCCGTCTGGAGTTCACCGACCCGCTGAACGGCGAGACGCGCGTCTTCACGTCGCAGGTGCCGCTGCTGCAGCGATGACGGTGCGGCGCGCCCGCTTGTGCACGTAGCGCAAAACGTTCCCGCGGCCGCGCGGATTTGCTACAACGGTAGTGACGTAAAGGAGCAGACATGGGATATGTAATCACGATGTGCGTCGTCGTGCTCGCGGCCTTCGCGGCGATCGCCTATGTGCTGGGGCGCGACGACGGCGAACAGGAGGAACGCTACTTCGCCGCCGTCGACGCGGACAAGCAGGACGAGCTCTACCGCACGCCGATCATCTACGACGACGATTCGCGCAGCACCTGGCGCCAGAAGGGCATCGTCAACCACATCGAGCCGAAGTCCGACGGCACTGCCGACGTGCGGATCCTGTGGTACAACGCCCATCCGAGCAAGACGAACCGCAAGACCGAGACCGGCGTGGACAAGGTCACCGTCCCGCAGCAGCGCATCAGCAAGCACGGCGTCAAGGAGGGGGACATCGTGCGCATCGCGGTGCGCCCCGGCGAAGGCGTGAGCATCGACATCTGAGCGTGCGCCCGGCCCCGTCGGCCAGATGCACGGCTATATTGAAACGGTGGAGTTTTTTCGCATCCCCAGACCCCGCGGCGCGCGCCGACGGCTGACGCGCGCGCTCGCGGCGCTGCTCGCGCTCGCCGGCGCCGTGTCCGCGGCCGGCTGCGGACACGGCGACACGCGCACGCAGATCAGCGTGTGGTCGTGGGAGCCGAGCATGGCCGCGCTCATCCGGGACTTCGAGGCGGACAACCCGGACATCCATGTGACGCAGATCGGCACCGCCGACTACGCCAAGCTCAACGCGGCGATCCAGGACGGCTACGGCACGCCCGACGTCGTGCAGCTCGAGTACTTCGCGCTGCCGCAGTACGCGGTCAGCGGCCAGCTGCGCGACCTGACCGACCGCACGAAGGGGTACGCCGACTTCTACACGCCCGGCTCATGGGCGTCGGTGCAGCTTGCGGGGCGCGTCTACGGCGTGCCGATGGATTCGGGCCCGATGGCCTTCTTCTACAACGAGGACGTGTTCCGTCAGGCCGGCGTCGACGCGACGAGGATCCGCAGTTGGGACGACTACCGCGAGGCCGCCGTGAAGCTCAAGAGGATCGGCGTGTCGATCGCCGCCGACGCCGGCGACGCGAGCTTCTACAACGCGATGATCTGGCTCGCCGGCGGCACGCCCTACCATACGAGCGCGGACGGCAAGGACGTCTCGATCACGCTCGACACCGACGCCGGCACGCAGGCCTTCACCGGGTTCTGGCAGCGGATGATCGACGACGACCTCGTCGACACGACGCTCGTCACCTGGTCGGACCGCTGGAAGCAGGCGCTCGGCTCGGGACGGGTCGCGTCGATCTTCGCCGGCGCGTGGATGCCGTCGCTGCTGCTCGCCGACGTGCCCGGCACGGCCGGCCTGTGGCGCGTCACGCAGATGCCGACGCGCGACGGCTCGCCGACGAACGCCGAGAACGGGGGGTCAGCGCTCGGCGTGCTCAATTCGAGCCGCAAGCCCGACGCCGCGTTCCGTTTCGTCGACTACGTATGCCACAGCCGCGCCGGCATCCGCACGCGCGTCGACGGCGGCTCGTTCCCGGCGGACAACGCGACGCTCGACAGCGACGCGTTCCTCGACAAGACGACCGTCACCGACGCACGCGGCGTTGACGTGCCGTATTTCGGCGGCCAGAAGTTCAACCGCGTGCTCGCGGACGCCGCCGGCCGGGTGAGCACGCGCTTCAGCTACCTGCCCTTCGAGGTGTACGCGCGCGCCGATTTCCGCGCGACCGTCGGCACCGCGTACACATGGGCGAACGAGGCGGACCGCTACAACGACGCGATACGCCGGCTGCAGGAGGGGCTCGTCGACGTCAAGGACCTGCCCGAGAAGCCGGGCGCGAAGGTCACGCTGCGCGACGGCATCGCGCTGTGGCAGTCCGACCTCAAGGAGTACGGCGCCAACCAGGGCTTCACGATGCGCTGAGCGGCGCGGCCCACACGGCTCACACGTTGCGGCGGTATATCGCGAGCATGCCCTTGAAGATGAGGTCGGGATCGACGACGTCGATCATCGGCGTCTCGATGACGCGCGCGAGCCCGCCGGTCGCGACGACGCGGAACTCCTCGTCGATCTCGCGGCGGAACTGCGTGATGATCCGTTCGATGCCGCCGAGGAAATCGTAGTAGAGTCCCGCCTGGATCGCCGTCGTCGTGTTCTTCGCGAGGATCGTCGTCGGACGCGCGATCTGCACCTCCGGCAGCTGCGCCGTCGCCGAGGCGAGCGCCTCCGAGGCCGTGCGGATGCCGGTCGTCACGAGGCCGCAGGTGATCGTGGCGTGCGCGTCGACGTAGTTGTACGTCGTCGCCGTGCCCATGTCGATGACGAGGACGCGCCCGCCGTAGGACGCGTAGGCGCCCGCGCAGTCGGCGAGGCAGTCGGCGCCGAGCGAACGCGGGTCGTCGATGCGGATGTTCATGCCGGTCTTGATGCCGGGGCCGACGACGATCGGCTCGAGACGCAGGAACTTGATGATGCTCGACGTGAACGAATGCATGACCTTCGGCACGACCGAGGCGATGATGACGTCGTCGACGTCGGCCGGTTTGAGCTCGTTGAGCGCGAGGAACTGCAACAGCATCAGGCCGTACTCGTCCGACGTGCGGTTCGCCTTCGTCGTGATGCGGTAGGTGCCGATGATCCGTTCGTCGTCGTCGACGAATCCCATGACGATGTTCGTGTTGCCGATATCGACCGCGATCAGCATATGCGCTCCTTTGCTCGGTGGGTGACGGCCGCGCCGCGCGCGGCAGATATGGACCGTCCTCTACAATAACGCGTGGTGGCCGACCCATGGCGGCGGCCAACCGCCCGACGCGGGCCGTATGCGCCCGCGGACGGGGAACCCGACCAACGATTGACGAAAGACCAGATGATGGCATCACCAGATGGTGCGCACGGCGAGGCCGGCGCAACCGAGAACCAGCACACCAACCAGCATCCGCGGCAGGCGGAGGCGGCGATGACGACCGACATGTCGCTCGCCGCGAAATCGAAGAAGCCCGGCGGTCCGAGGAAGGCGGCGCCGTGGATCGGCGTCGTCCTCGTCGTCGCCGTCCTCATCGCCGTCGTCTTCGGCGTGCGCGCCGCCGCCTCGCGCGGCGGCGGCGCGGTCGACGGCGGCGCCGCGGACAGCGTCACGATCGGCCTCAAGCTCGCGCCGACGAACCTCGACATCCGCAACACGGCCGGCTCGAGCCTCGACCAGATCCTCATCGGCAACGTCTACGAGGGCCTCGTCGCGCGCGACAGCGACAACAAGGTCGTCCCGGCGCTCGCGAAAAGCTGGGACGTGTCCGACGACGGCCTCAAGTACACGTTCCATCTGCGCGACGGCGTCACGTTCTCGAACGGCGACGCGCTGACGGCGGAGGACGTCGTCTGGTCGCTCGACGAACTCGTCTCCAAGCAGTACCACGACGCCGACTCGCTCAAGAACCTCGAGACGATCGGCGCGAGCGGCGACGACACCGTCGTCCTCACGCTGTCGAAGCCGTATTCGCAGCTGCTGTGGGCGCTCACGGGCCGCGCCGGGCTCGTCTTCGACAAGGACGCGAAGTACGTCGCGAAGACGCAGGCCGTCGGCTCCGGACCGTACCTCGTCAAGGAGTTCAAGCCGAACACGATGATCACGCTCGAGGCGAACCCGAAGTACTGGGGCGCCCAGCCGAAGACGCCGACCGTCGTCGTGCGCTACTACGCCGACGACAACGCGGCCGTGAACGCGCTCAAGTCCGGCGAGGTGCAGGTGCTCGCGCCGATCGGCGCGCAGCTGGCCGAACCGTTCAGGAAGGACACGGCCAAGTACGTCGTCGAGACCGGCGAAGGCACCGACAAGTACGTGCTCGGCATGAACAACGCGGCCGGCCACCCGACGGCGGACAAGAAGGTGCGCCAGGCGATCCGCTACGCGATCGACCACGATCAGCTCATCGCGGCGCGCGGCGGCGTCGACAAGGCGCTCGGCGGCCCGATCCCGTCGCTCGACCCCGGCTACGAGGACCTGACGAAGCTCTACCCGCACGACGCGGAAAAAGCGCAGGCGCTGCTCAAGGAGGCCGGCTACACGAAGGAGCATCCGCTCAGGCTCACGCTCACCTACGCGAACACCTACGGCAGTGAGATCGGCGACCAGCTGCGCTCGCAGCTCAAGGAGGTCGGCATCGACCTCAAGGTCAACGTCGTCGAGTTCTCGACGTGGCTGCAGGACGTCTACACCGACAAGGACTACGACCTTTCGCTTGTCGACCACAACGAAAGCCACGACTTCACGCAGTGGTCGAACCCCGACTACTACTACGGCTACGACAACAAGGACGTCCAGAGGCTCACCGACGAGGGGCTGCACGCGACCGACGACGCGACGCGCGACGCGAAGCTCGCGCAGGCCGCGCGCATCGTCAGCGAGGACGCGGCCGCCGACTGGCTGCTCAACTACCGCATCACGACGGCGATGGACAAGGGCGTGACCGGATTCCCGCTCAACATGAACCAGACGTATCTGCCGCTGTGGAACGTCGCCTACACGCCGGCGAAGTGACGCCGGTGCACGACCTGATGACCGAAGGCTGAGGAGCCGCCGATGATCAAGTACCTCGCACGCCGATGCGCGCTGTTCGCGCTCGCGCTGTTCGTCGTCTCCGTCGTCGTGTTCCTCGCGTTGCGCGTGCTGCCGGGCGACCTCGCGACGATCATGGCCGGGCTCAACTCGCCTCCAGAACGCGTCGCGGCGCTGCGTGCCGAGCTCGGCCTCGACCGGCCGCTCGCCGCCCAGTACGGCGACTGGATCGCCGGGCTCATGCGCGGCGACTTCGGCACGACGATGCTCACCGGGCAGCCGGTCGCGTCCGTCGTCGGCGCGCGCGTGCAGATCACGTTCCCGCTCATCATGCTGGGACTGCTGATCGCACTCGCGCTCGGCGTGCCGCTCGGCTGCGCGTCGGTGATGGCGAGGTCGGCGCGCGCCCGCGGCCTGTACCAGGCGGTCGCGATCGTCGGCGGCGCCGTGCCCGCGCTGTGGGCCGGCCTCGTGCTCATCCTGCTGTTCGGGCGAGGCAGCGGCCTGCTGCCGATCCTGCCGGCCTCGGGCTTCCCGCAGGACGGCTGGGGCGATCCGGCCCAGGCCGCCCTCGCGCTCGTGCTGCCGGCCGTCACCGTCGGCGTCATCGTCGGCGCCTCGATCATGCGCTACACGCGTTCGGCGCTGCAGTCGGTCGCCTCGACCGGCGCGATCGAGATGGCGATGGCCTGCGGCATGACGCGCCGCCGGGCGCTCACACACGTCGGGCTGCGGCTCGCGATGCCGCAGCTCGTCTCCGTCGTCGGACTCACCTTCGCCGAGATGATCACCGGCGTCATGGTCATCGAGAACCTGTTCGCGCTGCCCGGCATCGGCTCCGGGCTCGTCGACGACCTGACGCACCGCGACCTCATCGCCGTGCAGAGCGAACTGTTCATGCTCGCGGCCTTCTTCCTCGTCATCGGCCTGCTCGTCGACCTGACGCACCGCGCGCTCGACCCGAGATTGGGGGAGGACGATGAATAGACCCGATCGGCGACGCGTCCCCGAGGCGCCCGCGCGAATCGCCGCCGAACACGGACCGCGCGGCAGGTTGCGTCGCGCCGGCGTCGTCGTCGCGTCGATGTGGGCGCATGGCGCCGGCCGCTTCGCGCTCGTCACGCTCGGCCTGTGGATCCTCGTCTCGCTCGTCTCGCTCTTCTGGACGCCGCGTTCGCTGTGGGAGACGAACGGCTACGCCGTCTGGGCGAAGCCGTCCGCCGACCATTGGCTCGGCACCGACGGCGTCGGCGCCGACGTCTTCAGCTGGCTGATGGCCGGTTCGCGCACCGACCTCGTCATCGTCGCGCTCACCGTCCTCGTCGCGCTCGCGATCGGGCTGCTGCTCGTCGCCGCGATGACGTCGCGCGCCGCCGCGCTCGCGCACGGCTCGGTCGTGCTCATCGACGCGCTGATCTCGATCCCGACCGTGCTCATCGCGCTGATGCTCGCCGTGCCGCTCGGCGCGTCGGTCGCCGTCATCGTGCTCGCCTGCGGTTTCGGCTACGGCCTCAACCTCGCGCGCGTCGCGCGCCCGTCGGCGATGCTCGCCGCGCGCAGCATGTACGTCGAATCGGCGCGTGCGGACGGCGCAAGCGCGATGCGCGTCTTCGCCACGCACATCGTGCCGAACGTCATGCCGACGCTCGTCGTGCAGTGCTCGCTGTCGGCGGGCACCGCAGTCCTCGCCGAGGCCGGGTTGACGTACCTCGGCGTCGGCGTGCCGTCGGGTGTGCCCAGCTGGGGGCATTCGCTGAGCACGTCGGTGCGTTTCATCAACATCTATCCGTTGACGGTGCTGTGGCCGGGCCTGCTCGTGACCGTCGTCGTCGTGGCGCTCAACCTCTTCGGCGACGCGCTGCGCGAGGCCGCCGACCCACTCACCAACCCGAGATTGCGAGGTGACGATGGGCATCGTCGTCGATGATCTGCAGGTCGCGATCGGTTCGCGGCCGATCCTGCACGGCGTGCATCTCGAGGTGCGCGACGGACAGCGCGTGGGGCTCGTCGGACCTTCGGGATCGGGCAAGTCGATGATCTCGCGCGCGATCATGGGACTGCTGCCGCCGACGGCCGGCTGCACGGGATCGATCGAACTGAACGGCCGTCAGCTCGTCGGGCTGCCCGACGCCGAGATGGCGGCGCTGCGCGGCGCCGCCGTCGGCATGGTCTTCCAGAACCCGGGCACGGCGCTCAACCCGCTGCTCACCGTCGGGCGGCAGATCGCGCTGCCGCTCGAGCTGCACTACGAGCTGACGGCAGACGAACGCGAGGGGCGCGTGCGCGCGATGATGCGCAAGGTCGGACTGCCCGACGAGTTGTACGGGCGGCGTCCGCACGAGCTGTCCGGCGGCCAGCAGCAGCGCGTCGGCATCGCGACGGCGCTCATCACGTCGCCGCGCCTGATCATCGCCGACGAGCCGACGACGGCGCTCGATTCGATGACGCAGCGGCAGATCGTCGATCTGCTCGTCTCGCTCGTCGACGAGGCCGGCGCGGCGCTGCTGTTCATCACACACGACTTCTCGGTGCTCGCACGCGCCACACGCTACTGCTACGTGCTCGACGCCGGACGAATCGTCGAACGGGGGCGCACGGAGGCGCTGCTCGAGGCGCCGCATACGCCGCAGGCGCGCACGCTCGTCGAGGCGGCGCGCCGGTTGACGCTGCACGTCGACGGGACGGGCGCGCAGGAGACGGAAACGGAGGAGGGGCGATGAGCGGGACAGATGCCGTTGCGGACGCGCCGACGCTGCTTGAGGGCGTCGACATCCATAAGAGCTTCGGCAGGGGCAGGCGGCGGCATGAGGTGCTCCACGGCTGCTCGATCCGGGTGCACGAGGGCGAATGCGTCGCCGTCATCGGCGGCTCGGGCTCGGGCAAGTCGACATTGACGCGGATCCTGCTCGGCCTCGAGACGCCCGATTCGGGCGTCGTGCGCTTCGACGGCGAACCGATCGGGTCGCCGGAAGGGCTGCGCCGGCTGCGGCACACCTCGGGCGTCGTCTACCAGAACCCCTTCGCGTCGCTCGATCCGCGCTGGACGGCCTACAGGTCGGTCGGCGAACCGCTGCGGCTGCGTCGCGCGCGGCATCAGCGGATGGATACGGACGAGCTCGCCGCGCGGGTGAGCGACGCGCTGCGTCTGATGGCGCTCGACCCGAGCGACTTCCTCGACCGCTATCCAATCGACATGTCCGGCGGTCAGGCGCAGCGCGTCGCGATCGCGCGCGCGATCGTCACCGGGCCGCGGCTGCTGCTCGCAGACGAGGCGATGAGCGCGATCGACGTCGCCGCTCGCCTGCAGATCCTCGACGCCTTCGCCGCCGTGCGCGCGCGCGACCCGCGCATGGGGATGCTGCTCGTCTCGCACGACCTCGGCGTCGTGCAGTCGATCGCCGACACGATCGTCGTGCTCCACGACGGCGTCGTCGTCGAGCAGGGGAGCGCGGCCGCCGTCCTCGACGACCCGCAGGCCCCGTACACGCGCGGGCTCGTCGCGGCGGCGACGCTGTGAGGGGCCGGCTCGTGGGCGACGATGTTCAGTATATGGACGGCGTATTTTTTGATTGTCGGCGTGGCGTTATATCGTTGCAGCCATGATCAATCGCTCATGTTGTTGTTGTCGCTGACCGACGCCTCCGGCGCGCGGGTATCGACGCATAACTTGAGACAGCAGGATCATTCATCGGCGCGATTCGGCGCCAATATCGGATGCTTCATCTGTGAAACCCAATGATTCCAAATCCTTTCGGCCTTCGTCGACGCGACTTCGGCATCGAAGGATTCGTGGGATCTGCAGGATCTCTTAACGAAAAACTGTGCGTAATACGGTTCCAATGCGAGCTTGTGGCGTTATGAACACCGCCGGACGAACACGAAAAAATCATTCCGGCGAAGAACGCAAACAAACCACAAACCAGAAATCGAACGCCGAAGGAACCATCATGCTGCAGGACACCATCGCCGAGAACATCGGCAACACGCCGATCGTCAAACTTCACCGCGTCACCGACGGCGTGCGCGCCACGATCGCCGTCAAGGTCGAATACTTCAACCCGGGCGGCTCGTCGAAGGACCGCATCGCCGAACGCATCATCGACGCCGCCGAACGCGACGGCAGGCTCAAGCCCGGCGGCGTCATCGTCGAGCCCACCTCCGGCAACACCGGCGTCGGCCTCGCGCTCATCGCACAGCAGCGCGGCTACCGCGCGATCTTCGTGCTGCCGGACAAAGTCAGCGAGACGAAACGCGCCGTGCTGCGCGCCTACGGCGCCGAGGTCGTCGTGACGCCGACCGACGTCGCCCCCGACGACCCGCGCTCCTACTACCGCGTCTCCGACAGCCTCGCACAGCGGATCCCGGGCGCGTTCAAGCCGAACCAGTACTTCAACCCGGCGGGTCCGCGCAGCCACTACGAGATGACCGGACCAGAGATCTGGGAGCAGACCGACCATCAGGTCACGCATTTCGTGGCCGGCATCGGCACCGGCGGCACGATCTCCGGCACCGGCAACTACCTCAAGGACGCATCCGACGGCGCCGTCACCGTCATCGGCGCCGACCCGGAAGGTTCGATCTACTCGAACCCGGACGACATCCACGGCTACGACATAGAAGGCGTCGGCGAGGACTTCATGCCCGGCGCCTACGACCAGCGCATCGCCGACGAGATCGTGCGGATCACCGACGCCGAGGCGTTCCTGATGACGCGCCGCCTCGCCGCCGAGGAGGGGCTGCTCGTCGGCGGATCGAGCGGCATGGCCGTCGCCGCCGCCGTCAAGTACGCGAAGGCGCACGACCTCGACGAGACGCAGACCGTCGTCGTGCTGCTGCCCGACTCCGGCCGCGGCTACCTCGAGAAGATCTTCAACGACGCATGGATGATCGACCACGGTTACGCGGACGTCGTCGCCGCGACGGCGCGCCCGTCGATTGTCGACGAGGCGCTGCTACCGGCCTGAACGCGCAACGGCGCACGACGAAGGAGACGGACGCATGAAGCACGACACGATGCATACGGCGCGCACGACGACCCGGAAGGCCGGCGGCACGACCTTCATCATCCACCACACGCCGCTGCGCGGCCACGGCAGCGTCACAAGCTACATCGCAAAGCCGCGCCGCGCCTGACGGCGCACGGCGGCGGACGCGCGAATCGGCAACCACCGACCACCAATCGCAGATCATCAAAGGAACGACAGCAACCATGAGCGAATTCGACGTCAACGAAACCACCACCTACGGCATCGCGACGCGCGGCATCCACGCCGGGCAGGAGCCGGACCCGATCACAGGCGCCGTCTCCACGCCGATCTACATGACCTCCACGTTCAAGCAGGACGGCGTCGGCGGCCTGCGCCACGGCTACGACTACAGCCGCTCCGTCAACCCGACGCGCGACTCCTTCACCGAGCAGCTCGCCGCCGTCGAAGGAGCGAGGCATGCGATCGCGTTCTCCTCCGGACTCGCGGCGATCGACGTGCTGCTGCGCTCGACGCTCAAGCCGGGCGACGCGATCCTCATCGGCAACGACGTCTACGGCGGCACCTACCGCCTGCTCGCGAAGGCCTTCGTGCCGTGGGGCGTCGAACTCGACGTCGTCGACATCACCGACCCGGCCGCCGTCAACACGGCGCTCGCGCGCAAATCGTACCGCTACATCTGGGTGGAGACGCCGTCGAACCCGCTGCTGGGCATCACCGACATCGCATTGACGGCGGCGCTCGCGCACGAGCACGGCACGCGCGTCGTCGTCGACAACACCTTCGCGTCGCCGGTCCTGCAGCATCCGCTCGCCGACGGCGCCGACGCCGTCGTCTATTCGACGACGAAGTACATCGGCGGCCATTCGGACGTCGTCGGCGGCGCCGTCGCCACGAACGACGACGAGCTCGCGCAGCGGGTCGCGTTCCTGCAGAACGCGGCCGGCGCCGTGCCGTCGCCCTTCGACTCGTGGCTCGACATCCGCGGCCTCAAGACGCTCGACCTGCGCGTGCGCAAGCACAGCGAGAACGCGATGACGATCGCGCACTGGCTCGAAGGGCATGCCGGCGTGGAACGCGTCTGGTATCCGGGACTCGAATCGCATCCGGGCCATGAGATCGCCGAACGGCAGATGCACGGCGGCTTCGGCGGCATGATCTCGGTCGAGATCGCGGGCGGCAAGGAGGCGGCGGAACGCTTCGCCGCGTCGACGCGGCTGTTCACGCTCGCCGAATCGCTCGGCGGCGTCGAATCGCTCATCGAGGTGCCGGCCGCGATGACGCATATGTCCGTCTCGGGCACCGCGCTCGAGGTGCCGGCGAACCTCGTGCGCCTGTCCGTCGGCATCGAGGACGTCGATGATCTCATCGGCGATCTCGAAGGAGCCTTCTCCTCACTCGGGGAATAGTTCCACAGGGGTTTCACGGACGGAGGCGCCGGTCATCGTTTGCGATAGCGCCTCCTCGGCGCTTGGCTGGGCCGATAGCCGTAGCCGTAGATGTACCCGTACGTCGGGTATGAGGATGGTGACTGCGCCATGCCGGAGGACAGATGGGCGGATTGGGGGCGGAATCGTTCGTGCTCATCCGCGTCCGAGCTTCTCAGACGGGGGACCCCGCGTGGGCCGAGTGATCCGTATCGGTCATAGGATTGCTCACGCGGATAATCGGGGTCGCCGAACGGTGATTCGTATGACGGGTCGTCGCCGTAGCTCATGGTGGTCTCCTTCTCTGTCTCCTCGGTTCCAGGGCGGCCTCGGTCCCGACCATTGCGGTGAACCGGCTCGCTGGACGCCCCCATCGCCCCACTGTAACAGCGGCCATGGCGCCGGCGCCCA
The DNA here is from genome assembly GCF_002286915.1 of Bifidobacterium italicum. Lineage (GTDB taxonomy): Bacteria > Actinomycetota > Actinomycetes > Actinomycetales > Bifidobacteriaceae > Bifidobacterium > Bifidobacterium italicum. The sequence goes on from NZ_MVOG01000004.1 coordinate 21,522, forward strand.
TCGTGTCCGCATTGCAACGACCGGTGGTGAGACGCCGTGCGTTTGGAGATGGCCGGGAGGATGCGCTCAGTCCTCGAAGTCGGCGATCGCCTGCATGAAGCGCTCGCCGTATTTGCCGAGCTTCGACGCGCCGACGCCGCTGACCTCGAGGAACTCGTCGTCGGTGTGCGGGCGGCGCGACGCCATATCGCGCAGGGAGCGGTCCGAGAAGACGATGTACGGCGGCTTGCCGATCTCGCGCGCGATGTCGCGGCGCAGTCCGCGCAGATGTTCGAACAGCGCCTCGTCGGTGCCCCCATGGCCGCCGCCGAAGGTCGTCGGCTCCACCGCCGGTCTCGACGGGCGCGGGGAGGAGGCCGGCTTCGGCCGCGTGATGCTCTTCATCTCGTAATGGAACGCCGGGTCGATCGTCTCGGCCGCGCGGGCGCCGAACATGACGATCGGCAGCCGTCCCTCGGTGATCGTCAGGAATCCGTCCGAGACCATCTGGTTGAGCACGTCGCGCACCGTCGACTGCGGTACGTCGGCGAGCGCGCCGAAGGTCGGCGCATGGTCGAGTCCGCGTTCGAGCACGTCCTTCGCCTGCGAGCCGCGCAGCACGGCGACGATCTTGCCGCTGCCGTACGTCTGCCCCAGGTCGTGCACGCATCGGCTGATCGTGCGCGCGATGCGCGAGACGTCCGTCGTCGAGAACGTGCTGTCGCAGTTCACGCAGCCGCCGACGCAATGCGCGCCCGAGGCCGCGTCGCCGTCCTCGCCGAAGTAGCGCGTCATATAGCGGTGCAGGCATGCGGTCGTGCGGCAGTAGCCGACCATCGCGTCGAGCAGGTGCCGCTTCCACCGGCGCACCTGCTCCTGCTCGTCCTCGGTGAGGCGCTCGTTGGCGCCGCCGTTGTCGAGCAGCCTGCGGCGCGTGACGATGTCCGACTCGTTCCACAGCAACGTGCAGCGGCTCGGCTCGCCGTCGCGTCCGGCGCGCCCCGCCTCCTGGTAGTAGGCCTCGATGCTCTCCGGCATGTTGTGATGGATGACGTAGCGCACGTTCGACTTGTCGATGCCCATGCCGAACGCGTTCGTCGCGACGACGAGCGGCACCGCGTCGGTCACGAAGTCGCGTTGCGCGCGCTCGCGCTGCGCCGGCGGCAGTCCCGCATGGTAGGCGACGGCGATCGGGGAGGAGGGATGCGGCGCGTCGACGCCGGCCGCGGGGCGCAGCTGCGGGACGAGCGCGTTGATCGTGTCGGCGAGCTCCTCGGTCTGCTTCCTCGTCGAGCAGTAGATGATGCCGGATTCGTCGGCGTGCCCGGCCACGTAGCGCGCGATCCAGTTCGCCTTGTCCCGCGTGCCGAGCTTGAGGATGTCGAAGTACAGGTTCGTGCGGTCGAAGCCGGTGACGACGACCTCCGGGTCGCGCAGGCGAAGCATCTGGATGATGTCGCGGCGCACGCGTTCGGTGGCCGTCGCCGTGAACGCGGCGAGCGTCGGACGGTCGGGCAGTGCGTCGATGAAGTCGCCGATGCCGAGGTACGACGAACGGAAGTCCTGGCCCCATTGGGACACGCAGTGCGCCTCGTCGACGGCGACGAGCGCGATGTCCGCATGGGTCGCGAAGTTCACGAAGCGCTGCGTCTCCAGTCGTTCCGGCGCCACGTACAGCAGGCGGACGCGGCCGGCGTTCGCGGCGGCGAACACGTCCTCCTGCTCGTCGATCGACTGCGAGCCGTTGATGAAGGCCGCCGGGATGCCGATCTCGTTCGCGCCGTCCACCTGGTCCTTCATCAGCGAGATCAGCGGGGAGATGACGATCGTCAGGCCGTGCAGCAGCAACGACGGGATCTGGTAGCACAGCGATTTGCCGGAGCCGGTCGGCATGACGCCGAGCACGTCGCGGCCCTCGAGGATGGTGTGGATGAGCGCACCCTGGCCGGGGCGGAAATCCTCATAGCCGAAGTATCGGCGCAATGTCCCGAGCGCCTGCGCGTCGAGCTCCTCCTGCGAAATCGTCATAACGCACCAGTGTAACCGTCGGGTGCCGTTTGGCCCAGATGCGCGCGTGTGGTGCAATCGGGAGATGGCTGGGCGGTGGTTGGGCGGTATGCGCAGGCGATCTTCGTATGCGATCCGGAAGGTGGCGTTTATGTAATTTGGTAGGTAGAGGTTATGTAATTCGATAGGTAGAGTTTATGTAATCTGGTAAGTGGACCTTATGCAATTTGGATGTTAGGGACGGCAACCCCTTACTGGCGCTTGGCTTTGCCGCCTGTGCGTCAACATGCCTGAAGTTCCTGCCAGCGGGCGCGCATCATCCGGTTCGCATGGGTCGTGCGCGTTTCGTGCAGCAGCGGCACCGGCGTATCCGGTATGACGTGCATGGGCTCGAAACCGATCTTCTCTTGGGCGCGCGCCGATTTCTCGTTGCCTTCGTAGTACGTGCACCAGATCGCAGTCAGGTTCAGGTCTTCGAAGCCGTGCCGCAGCAGTTCGCGGGCCGCTTCGGGGACGTAGCCGTTGCCCCAGAACGGTTCGCCGATCCAGAATCCCATTTCCGCCTGCGTCGTGTCATTGGCCGGGAAGAGATCGGAGCCGCCGGCGAGCTTGAGCGCGATCGCGCCGATCGCCGTGTCCGGTTCCTCGGCGAGCGCGATCGCATAGTCCTCGGGGCCGTTGAACACGTTGCGGATCACGCCGAGGCTTTCCTCGACGTTCTGGTGCGTCGGCCATCCGGCGGCTGGTCCGATGTTCGGGTTCTTCGCGTATTCGTACAGCGCCGCTGCGTCCGAATCGCGCCAAGGTCGTAGTATCAGCCGTTGCGTTGTGAGTTGCTGCTTCGTCATGACGCCCAAGCATAGCGTCGGAGGCGCATTGCCCGCATCCGCGGCGCCTATCTCGGCTGGGCGGTAGCTTTTTCCGTGGGGAGCCCAAGTAGAGGGCCTCAAAACGGCTTCTCCTCGGGAGCCATACTTGGCGATATGCGGAAAAACGTTACCTCCCAGCCGAGATACAAGCCGAGGTGTGCTGCCGACACCCGTCTGGTGCCGCCATGGTCCATCCGAGGCCTCCGCTATCCGCGCCGAAACTCTGCCGTCCACGCTCGGTGTCCGCCCATCTGCGCCTGTCATCGCCACTCATCCTCCGGCATCATCCTCAAGGCTGAGAGAGCGTCGCGTCGCCTGGAGGATTCATCCCGCAGTCCGATGTGACGGACCGCGCCGACGCCGTATCTTGTAACCATCAAGCAACAAGAACGGCGCACCAAGCGCCACGGACGAAAGGACAAGACGATGAGCTTCCTCAACATGATCTTCGGTTTCGACCACACGACCGCCGGCGTCCCGACGACGTCGATGAACTCGGCGGCCACCGTCTCCGTGATGAGCGAGATCGCGGAACGTCAGGCGAAGTGATGCTCTCCACGCATCGCACACCGCGTACGCCACACCACCGCACACCGCACACTGCACAGACGGATCCCAACTCCGCAAAAGGGCGCCGGCAACGAAGCCGGCGCCCTTTTCCGTGTTGTCCTCCATGATTGATTTTCAGGACTCCGCCTTCCAGAATCCTATTCCGAGGAACCTTCGACGCGATTCCTATCCGTCTTGCCGTCTGTGATCCGCTCTCATGTCGAGCATCCGTCCGTGCATCGCACTTGATTCCGTTATCTTGAGATTCGGGGCGAATCCCCGAGGCAATGGCACAAAGCACACATTCATGTGCGCCCGTCGACGAACGGAGAGAAATGCGACTGACGATCCAGCAAGACACGCTGACCCCCGAACTGTTCCTGACGCTGTACCGATCCGTCGGCTGGGACGCGCCCGGCATCGACCAGGTGCGCGTCGCGCTCGCCAACTCGACCGCCACCTTCACTGCCTACGCCGACCCGGAAGCCGAAACCGAAGTCGCCCCCGAGCCGGTCGGCATGGTCCGTCTGATCGGCGACGGCGGCATGTCCTTCTACATCAAGGATTTCGCCGTCGTCCCGTTCATGCAGTCCCAAGGCGTCGGCGCCGCGCTGATCGGCTCGCTCGAACGCCATGTGCACGACCTGATCGAACCCGGCTGGGCGGTGAGCCTCGAACTCATCTCCTCGAAAGAGGCGGTGGAATTCTACGAGCGGCACGGTTTCGAGCAGCATCCCAACGACTGGGACGGCCCCGGCATGTTCAAGATGATCCGCGCATAGCCGCACGCTTCCGCGCATCGCCCATCCGTTCCCGATAAGGAGCCATCGATGTCCCCGACTATCCCTCCGACGTCTCCTGACGGCGCGGTGTCCGTCCGCGAGCAGCTGGAATCCCTCGCCGATCCCGGATACAAGGCCTTCAATGCAAAGCTCGTCCCGACCGTCGATCCCGCCACGATGATCGGCATCCGCGTGCCGCGGCTGCGCGCACTCGCGAAGCAGCTGCGCCGCGGCGACATGCGCACCCTCGAGGAGTTCCTCGCCGACCTTCCGCACCGCTATTTCGAGGAGAACATGCTGCACGCGATCCTGATCGGCGACGTGTACCCGTTGATCGAGCAGACGATCGCCGCGCTGTCGAGGTTCCTGCCATATACGGACAACTGGGCCGTCACCGACACGATCCGCGTGCCGCGCCTCTCCGACGCCGACGCGCGCATATGGCTCGACCAGCTCGCGCGATGGATGCGCGACGGCCACACCTACACGGTCCGTTACGCCGTCGTGACGCTGATGGCCGATTTCCTCGACGACCGTTTCGATCCCATGCAGCTGCGGCTCGTCGAGGTCATTCCTTCCGACGACTACTACGTGAACATGGCGCGCGCATGGTACTTCGCGACCGCGCTCGCCAAGCAGTGGGAGGGCGTGCTGCCGCTGCTCGAACAGCGGCGTCTGGATCCATGGACCCACAACAAGACGATCCAGAAGGCCTGCGAATCCTACCGCGTATCCGCCGAGCACAAGACGCTGCTGCGTTCGATGCGCATCCCGCCGATTGATTTCCGAGGACCAAGATGAGCGCGCCGTCGCCACGGCACCCGCTGCTACGGTGTGGAGGACGGAACCGTTGCCGTTCCGCCGACCGATGCCGACTGATATGACGAGGAGCGACGATGACCCAGAATACCGCCGATGCCGATATGACGATGTCGACCATGCCTGCCAACGACGCGTGCGATGACGCCGCATGTGACGCTCCAACCTGTGACTGCGACCGCCGCGCCGACGCTGGCCGCGCTTGCCCGGTCAAGCCGTGGATCCAGCGCCACAGCACCGTGCTGCTCGTGTGCCTTGGCGTGTTCGGTCTGGTGCTGCTGCTCATGCTTGGCAACCGCAAGACCGTGATGAACGTGGCGAACCAGCCGTCGCAGGCCGGTGGCAACAACGCGAAGGTGATCGTGATCGACAATCACGGCTTCTCGATGTTCCAGTGGATCTTCGTCGGCAACGGTTCGGGCAACAACGGCAACTCGGGCTGCGCGCATCCGGTCCGAGCGTAAGCGTTTTCGGCCGTATCTGTACTGAGGAGCATGCTCCCTAGTGGGAACCGGGAACCGTAAGCCAGCACACATCGTTCAGATACACCGTGCCGTTGTGCCTGCAGCCCATAGTGTGTGCAGTGCTTTGCGACGCCTGCCTGTCGTCGGCCGCAATGGGGCCTCGCATACGCCGAAGCGGCGGTCCGCTTATAAACAGCGGACCGCCGCTTCGGCGTATGCGAGGCAGCCTTCCTAGCCGTGGCGAATCATTCCGCCCGTCGGCGGATGAGCAGCGCGAGACCGACGGCGCAGAGCGCGAAGATGAGGAAGACCCCAACGAGGATCCATGCAATCAGGCCGGAGCTCAGGCCGGTGAGCGGAAGCGTGGCGAGTTGTTGCTTGTTGTACACCTCGATGATGGAACCCTCTGCAATGGGGGCTCCATCATCGCCGACGATCTGCGCGATGTCCGAGACGTTCGAGGTCTGGGGTCCGTCATAGCCGCCGGTTGCATCGATGCGCATGACGGGCGGCTGCCCGTTGCCTTGATCGGACATCGTGAGCCGGATCGGCGCGGTCAGTTGCATGTAGCCGTCCGGAGCCTGCGATTCGACCAGATAGTATTCGCCGGCGGCGATGCCTGTGAACTGCGCATTGCCTTGGGCCGCCGTTGTTTCCGCAACCATCGTGCCGTGCACGCCGTTGGTCCCCGGAATCGTGTCGGCCGCATCAGGCGCGGTATGCCACAACTGGAACCGTGCGCCGTCGATAGCGCGGGCATGGTCGGCGGCATCGCGTTTGTGCAATGTGAACGAACCGGGCTGTGGTTGTGAGCCTCCCTCATCGGTGATGACATAGCCGTTGTTGAGCGCGGCGACGCCGTCGATCGTCTGCCCAAGCGTTGTTTTGCCGGTGTTCGTCACGCTGAAGGTGAAGTCCTCGACCTTCTGGTAGCCGTTCGGCGCGGTCTCCTCCCGGAAGCGGTAGGTGCCGGCAGGCAGGAACATGCTCTTCGTGGTGCCGTCCGAGGCCCATGCGGCGACCTCATTGCCGTCGGCGTCCTTGATCGGGTTGCCTTGGGCGTCGGTGACGGACAGGCGTGCGCCTGCGAGGTCCTTTCCGTCGGCATCCACCTTCCTGAACTGCACCGGCAGCAGATAGGTGAGCATGTTCTGCAGCTTCTTGTGATCCTCGTCCTTGCCGGCATTGGCATCGGGTATATACATCGTGACCCGAACCTGGTCATCGCCCGGCGCCTGATCGGCCGAGGTGATGTGCTGCGTCGCGGCAAGCAGCTGGCGGGCGTATGGCATCACTTCTTTGTTGAGCGTGGAGACCTTCCAGCCGGTGGCGATGTCGTCGGAATTCGGCATGCCGTCATCGTTGAGCAGGTGAATCGCAAGTCCGACGGCGCGATAGAGCTGAGTGTCGTCGAGCTGGTTGCGCGTCTGGAAGTCGGTGGCATATGCGGTGTGGATGATGTTCTTCATCCATGCATGCATGAGCGCGCCTTTCGCCTCGGTCGTGGGTGTGGCCTCGATGCGTTCCTTGTACGGGGATGCGATCCATTCTGGATGTGCCACGAGGTTGTAGAACGATGCTTCGCCGTTGGCCTTCGAGTATGGGAACTGGGGCTTCTGCGCCGTCATATCACCGAGCTGCCAGACCGGGATGCCGTAGCTCTGGTTGTAGCAGAAGGCTGGCATGTATTGCGTCGGGTCGGTGATCATATCGTCGGTGACCTTGCGGTCGGACAGGCCAAGTGTGATGCTGTCTCGGGTGGCGCCGTAGGCGAATCCGTAATAGCCTCCTTCGGCGGAAGGGTCGCCTCCATCTGGCGGATCCGTTGTGTCGTCCTTCGTGCCGCGCTCGATCGCCATGTAGATGCCGGGCTGTTCGACATCGGTGACTCTGTAGGACAGGAGATCGCCGTGGGCGTTGAGCTGTATGTCCACATTCGCGGCGGAGACCTTCTTGGCCGTTGTCCCGTCCTGCGCGATGCGCGCGAGGAGCGCATCGTCGTCGTCGGTGTTCCAATACCACCGTTGCTTGTTCTGAGCGCTCGTCGCGGACAGTCTAACGATCTCCCATCGCGACGTGGTCTTAGTAGCCTTGCGCACAATCGGAGCGTTCGTATAGTCGGCGCTGAAGTCACCTCCCTTGAACGTCGCATCCGGTGCGGCCGTGATCGGCTGCTTCGTGTCGGGGTCGACGAAGCGTACACGCGTCGCGCGGTACTGCAGCATCTGCCGGTTGTAGGCCTTGGCTCGCGCGGTCAGCGTCTGATTGCTGCTGCTGAGTGCGGTCTCCTGGAATTCGAGGCCGTCTGAGTCGGGGTTGTCCGCTCGGGATTCGTCGATCTGGCCGGTTTCTGCGATCAGGTAGACGCCGGGCCAGCTCATGTCGGAATCCTGGGCCGAGGCAAGCGCATCATCATCGGCGGCTGTCGTTCCGTCGGCGATCTGCGTGGCATGGATTGACGATGCATTCGTATCCGGCAGAGTCCAGTTCCTTGCAGTGCCGATGCGGTTGCGAATCTGGGTGTCGGACAATGTGTTCCATGCCCAGCCCGTGGCGTTTTCCGGACCGTTGACCTTGATCAGATGCCACTGCGACGTGCCGGTGATAGCCAATGAAGGCAATGCGGGCGTCGGCTTGAACAGGAACTGCCCCTGATACTGGTTCGCCGCACGGTACGGGTAGTTGGCGCCGTTGTCCTGTACGAACTGCGCGCGCACGGCGATGACCCGTGTCACGGATGCGCCAGCGAGAACCTTCTGGGATAGCTGCGCGGCGATCGCATCATGCTGCGCAGCGGTGAACTCGCCGTTGACGGCGCCGTCCGCTCCGGCGAACAAGGACAGCCGTACGTTGCGCTCGCCGAGCGTAACGGTGGCGGCCTGCGCCTGTCCAAGGTTGATGGGCAACAGCATCAGCGCAAGGGTGGAGCACACCGCAACGAAGGCCGCCAGCGGTTTCGCCCATGGGCGTGGTGTTCGCGACGATCCGTGTGAACGGAGAATCGCGTCGGATATGACGTGTTTCAATGTAAGACCTCTAATCGAACGTTCCTATTCATTCATTCACTATTCGATTCAAGTGACAGGGTGCGCGTCGATGAGCGAGGGTTGCACAAACAGTCGGTTCTTCCGCTTGTTCAGGATGAGTATGTGTGCCATGAACGTGGATGTCGCGGCGACGAGCAGGCAACGTTGTAGCGACGTCCGTTTTCTACCAGGGTCTACTATTGGGGCGATGCTGCCGCGGATGCGGCTACCGCGTTCGCGGGGAACATGATGTCAAGGTTGAAGATCTGCCTACGCTCGTCGGTGGAGCTGGTAACGACGCCCTGGTATTTCCTCGCCACGTGCCGGATCGAACGGATGCCTTGGCCGTGGGGGCGTCCGTCGCGTATCTTCGTCGTCAGGAAGTTGCCTTTGTCGTCCTTGCGCAGGCGACCGGTCATGCAAGTGTTGTCGCCGTGGACGAGCACGAATGATTTCCGGCGGGTGACGCTGAAATGAATTGCGCGCGCATGCCTGTCCTCGAGCTTTGCCGTGGCCTCGATGGCGTTGTCGAGCATGTTGCCGATCAGGGCCGTCAGATCGAGCGGCTGGATGCCGGAGAGCAGTGTGCCGTCAGCCATCGTGGTGAAGCGGATCGAGTGATGTCCGCATGTCAGGTTCTTCTCGAAGAGGATCGCGTTGAGCACGACGTTGCCGCAATCCTGAATCGACGATGACTCATCGATCGATTTGTGCAGCTGCGCGAACAGGGCGGAACGTTGCGCATCGCTGACGATGGGCGGCTGCGTGTGGTCGGCGGCGGGAGCGTCCACCCTTGCGGTTCCCGTCCCGTCTGGATCGAAGAGGATCAGCCAGTGTTTGAGGTCATGGGTCAGACGGCGGATCTCGTCGAGGTTCTGCTGTGAGCGTGTATACTGCGCCTGTTGGTCATGCACCGTCGACTGCAGATTCATGTTTTCGCGTCGCAGGAGTCGGCGTGCGTATTGCGCATGCGCAACATAGAGCAGCGAATCGGCGAATAGCAACGTCAGCATGCGCTGGTAGAGCGCGGTGTGCAGATTGCCGAAGGATTCGGGGTCATAGGCGGCGACGGCGTAAAACGCGTCGAGCGCGTTCACCAGCGTCCAGGTCACGATGCCGATGCTGAGGATCAGGATCGCGAACGCGATGAGCGGGATATGCCATGCGGCGTTCTGCAGCATCGTGTCGGTGAAGGTGTGGCGCTCGAAGCTCCAGATCAGGATGCTGCAGATGGCGCCGATCGCGAGCATGATGAAGGGGCGCGAAGGGGAATCTTTGACGTCGTACATCACATCGGACAGAATGATCACGTATGCGAAGGAGATGAGCGTTTGCGTGTGCATGTAGGCATGCGTGGTGAGGTACAGCGTGCCTTTGAATCCGCGCCCCATGCCGACGAGCAGGAACAGGAACTCGATTGCGAAGAGGGTCGTGGCGCCGAGACTCAGTCTGCTCGTATAGGGCAGTGTGTTCAGCAGTGCCTGCTGCGCGAGGAAGGTTGGTAATGACAACGACCAGATGACGGTGTTGCGCATGGTTCCCCCCGGATGGCGCATGCAGCGGAAATACACGGCAAGCGCCATCCATTCAAGGAGCGGTACGGTCATGAAGTCAAGCCAATCAAGGATCATAAATCGTTTTCGGTCGATGGCTATTGTGGATCATCGGGGTTGGGTGATGGATTACCGTCGGTCCATCCATCACTGGACAAGTAGCGTGTCAGTGCTTTGACGAAGCCTCTTTTCCTGGCGCGGCTGATGCGGAGCTCCCTGCCGTCGTCGAGCAGGCAGTCGTGCCCCTCGACCGCCTCGACATGAGCCATGTTGACCAGATAGTACGAGTTGATGCGGTAGAACCCGAAGGGGACGAGGCGTTCCTCGAGCGAGGAGAGCGTATATGGCACGGTGACGTCGCGTTTGATGGTATGCACCGAGATCTTGTGCCGCTTCGACTCGATGTAACTGATTTCATGGTGGGGCACCTGCAGATACTTGGTGCCGGACTGCAGCATGATCGTCGGCCGGTCCTCGGCGAGCACCTGATCGATGGCACGTGCGAACTCGGATTTGAATATCGACCATGACAAAGGTTTCAGGATGTATGACAAGGCGCCGACCGAGTAACCGCGAATCGCGTATTGGGGTGCCGATGTGATCAGCAGGATGACAATCCTCGGGTTGAAGCGGCGTATCTCCTGGGCCACGGTCAGTCCGTTGTACAGCGGCATCAGGATATCGAGCAGCAGGATGTCGAAGTTGGCGCTCGACCCTTTAAGGAAGGTCGCCGGCGAATTGAAGGCGGTCACGGTGAGGTCGCGATGAGCCTGCTCTCCGAACCGCTCGACAAAGAGGGCTTCCTGGCGCAGGAACAGGGGGTCGTCTTCGATGATTGCCACACGGATGCGCATAGGTTCACTCTTCCATACTTCGTCGTTGCTGTTTTCATTATGGCGTGGTGGGCGTGGCGATCCGCATCGCTATGCTCGGGACGTAATCCGGCTGGAGTGGGCCATGGTGCGTCGGAGAAAGGCGGTGCGATTCGCCGTGCGACGCAATACTTAGCATATTTGCTGCTTTGTATGCAAATGCGTTGCCGAGGTTTGCGTAACGTGCTTGCAAAACGACTGAACGTGGAGTTGCAATGGTTTGCAAAAGAGTATATGATATAAAACCTTTTTTCACACGGGGCTGACGTTGAGAGTGTTCGACGTACTGTCGCATGCTTTGCGAAACAAGTGTCGTCAGTGACGAAACGTGCGTCTGAAATATCTTTTCGAAGCACCGCAACTTAATTTGGGTATTGTTATTTTCTAAGTGGAAAGTAGTTACGATGAAGAAAAAAAGAATGATTGCTGCGCTAGGAGCCTTGGCCGTTATCGCAGGTATGGGAATTGGAGCGACTGCCAACGCTGCGGAGATCACTGTTCCGGATAGTGGCAAGATCACGATCGCCGGCACCACGAGTGTCCAGCACCATCTCGTGGGATATCGTCTTGCGACGTATGCAAGCGCCGATGTGGATGGCACCACGCTGAATTCTTTCACGATGACGACGGAGGCCGGCAATAAGGACAAGGTCGTCGCAGCGCTGACCGCCGAACAGAACACAGCCCTTCAGGCGAGCGCGTACAAGGACAACCCGATGGCTTGGGTTGTGGGGAACATGACCGAGGCACAGCTGCGTCAGTTCGCCATGAACCTGCAACAGAACGCCGGCCTGACCGGCGGTGTGGATTTCCAGATCGGTGAGAACACCGTGCCTACGGGCTATTACCTGATCACCGACCAGACCGATGCCGCCGCTCTTGCTGGCAAGCCGGAAACGGTCTCGAATCCGATGCTGCTGTCGTCAACGGTTGGCGATGCGACCGCCGACGCCGCAGGCAACACGCTCGGCACGGTCAACCTGAAGAACTCCTCGACCGAGATTCACAAGCAGGTCGTCAAGGCCGGCGACGCCGGTTATGTCTCCAACGAGAAGCCAGATTATGCTGTCGGTGATGAAGTCGTCTATGAGCTGACCTCGACCACGCCGAATTTCGCCGGTTACAACATCGATCCGACGCTTCAGGACGCCAAGAAGACCCGTGCCTTCAAGATTGTCGATACGATGAGCAAGGGCCTGACCTATAACTCAATCGAGTCGGTCAAGGTCAACGGCGTCGCTCTGAAGGATACGGACTACACCGTGACATCCGCCGCTGCAGCCGATGCGGCCGGAGCCTATCAAGGCGGCACCGTGGTCGCGATCGATCTGGCGAAGTACGTCAACAAGGCGCCGGGGTCGACTGGTGAGAAGCTTGCGGAGATTCCGGCGGGCATGCCGGTCAGCGTCATCGTCAAGGCCACTCTGAACAAGAATGCGCTTATCTCCACTCCTGAGGCTATTCAGGCCAATCCGAACAAGGTCGATCTGGAGTTCTCCCACAACCCGTCCGACACGAGCCAGAAGACGACGACGCCGGGCGGCGAAGTCAACGTGTACACCTTCAAGCTGCAGATGCTGAAGACCGACAAGTCCGGCAAGACGCCACTCAAGGGCGCCGAGTTCACGATCAAGACGACTGCGGCGGACAACAACCAGAACGTCAACAAGTATCTGGCCGCGAAGGACAAGGACGGCAAGTGGACCTACACCGACAACGAGGACGACGCCATGCGCTTCACCTCGGATGACACGGGTGTGATCGCAGGCATCGATGGCATCGACGCCGGCACCTATGAGATTCACGAGACTAAGGCCCCGGAGGGCTTCCTGCGCGCTGACCTGCAGGCCATCAAGTTCACAGTGACGGTCACGCCGACCTATCAGGCCGACACTTCCACGAAGCCTGCGGCCTCGACGGTCTGGGGCGATCATACGGCCACCACGGAGGTCGTTGAGGAAGCCACTGGCGACACCGGCAACATGGTCGCCAAGGACGGCAAGATTCTCTACCAGTTCGACGTCGCCAACGCCAAGAACCTTACCGAGCTGCCGCTTACCGGTGCCACCGGGATGCGTGCGCTGACGATCGTCGCGATCGTCGCGATCGGTGCCGGCCTGCTGCTGATGGTGCGTGCACGCCGTCTGCATGTGACCCAGTGATTCTTACCATGAGTAAGCTGCGGTTCGTCTCGTTGCTGTCCCAGTTATGATGCTGGTTTCCTTTCCCTCTGCAACAATGAGACGTATTCGCAGAAACAGTGAGAGCCCATCCTCGAGGGCTCTCACTTTATTTATATTTATTGTTCCGCATTCCGACATCTTCGATACAGCATGGAGTGACCGATGACGCGATCCAGAGGCAGACACAGCGCGTTGGGAGGGGCCGTGTCGGAAGCGAACGATTGGCTTTGGGTCCTTGGCCGTGATGAGGCGACCGTCAGGCAGCGGGCGTATCGGAGCAAGGCGTTGCACCAGTCGCGCATCATCATGTGCTGTGCGCTTATGTTCTTTCTTCTTGCCGCGCTGGCGATTGGTGTGCCATGGTATCTGCAGTGGAAATCTGATCTTGCAGCCGCCGCACAGATTGAAGCCGCTGAACAGAATGTGGCTGAATGGCCGTATCCGCAGGCCGAACTCGCTCTCAAGGCCGCTGAGCGGTACAACGCGGTACTGGCCAGCTCCGGTCAACCGACGCTCGGCGAGACCTATGACCCCTTCTCCGGAGCGAAGGACGATCAGAGCGTAGACGGTCAAATAGTGCGTTCCGAGGATGACGCCGAATACACCGATCTGCTGAATGCAGGCGACTCGTTGATTGGATCCATCATCATTCCGAAGATATCGGTGAATCTGCCGATTCGCCATGGGACATCCAAACTGACGCTCGACCGTGGCGTAGGGCATCTGTACGGCACTTCGATGCCGACGGGGGCTGAAGGTCTGGCCGGCGGCTCCGCGCATACGGTTCTGACGGGCCATCGCGGTCTTGTGGAGGCGCTGATGTTCACGCGTCTCGATGAGATGGAGGTCGGAGATTTCATGTACGAAAAGGTCTTCGGCCGCACGCTTGCTTATCGCGTCGATCGCATCACCGTCATCGATCCGTCCGATACATCGCAGTTGCGCATCAGGTCGGGGGAGGACCGTCTCACGTTAATGACCTGTACGCCGTTCGGCGTCAACACGCACAGACTGCTCGTGTCGGGCACACGCGTGTCGATTCCCAAGCCAGCGCCCGAACCACAGAACGCGCCGAAGGACATGACGCGTGCGCTGCAATGGGCGGTCATGCTCGCGACGGGCGTCGCATTGGCGGCATTGGTGGCGCATACATGCATTCCCTCGGTGCGCAGGGCACACGAACGGCTTCGCTGCCACCCGCGGCATGCAGGACAATGAATCTGAGGCCATCCGGAAGAATGTCGGGATATTCGCGGAACGGGCGTGCAGATACGCTGAATGTGCATGACGCTTAGGTCGTACGAACCGTTTTCCTTTTAAATCAGACATGACACTGTAGTCAGATATTCAAGAGGAATGAGGTTGTATGACTGAGCTGAGAAAGCGACGGCTGTCGCGGTTCGGCGCGAAGGGCCTGGGTTGTCTTGGTGCCCTCGCTCTGGTCTGCGGCGGAGTCGCCGCCCCGGCGATGGCCGTTGACGCGGCGGGATCGTCGGATGCCACGATCGTGCTGGGCTTGGAGAACGCCCCTGCGAACGCGGACGGCTGGTCGCTTGGCGAACAGATGCATTATGTCGTCCGTCTGACCAACACGGGCGACCGCGTGTACGGCTTCGCGCCGACCGCATCGAATCTGAGCGGTTACGAGGGCTGCAAGTGGCGTCAGGCACCGGCGAACCAGCTGTTCGAATGCCCGGGCCTGATCACGCACACGGTGACGCAGGAGGACATGGAGCGCGGCAGCTTCGAACCGTCGATCACCTACACGCGTTATTCGCAGAACGATTACAAGGGTGTGGCCACGGAACTGCCCGCGGTCACGATGGCCGCCCAGAAGGTGCGCACGATCACGTACCCGGCGGCGAAGGGCTTCAAACCGGCCGATGCCGATCCATCGCTCGAGGCGAATTTGGGCGATATGTCGAAGATCGCATTGAGCGTGTCCAAGCAGTACAACATCCGTATCCCGGCCCTTGCGGTCGCATCGAACGGCGACCTGCTCGCCTCCTATGACAAGCGTCCGATCAATGGCGGCGCGAACGGCGGCGACGCGCCGAACGCCAATTCGATCATGCAGCGCCGCTCGACAGATGGCGGCAAGACATGGGGCGATGAGATCGTCGTCGCGCAGGGGGCGACCTCGCCGCAGCGCAAGGGATACTCCGATCCGTCCTATGTTGTCGACTACAAGACGGGCGCGATCTTCAACTTCCATGTGTACAGCCAGACCGCCGGCTTCGTGGCGAACGATCCCGCATACACCTATACGGCCGATGGCGCGATCGACGAGGCGAACGAACATACGGTAAACGTCGCCGTATCCACCTCGACCGACAACGGCCATACCTGGAAGGGCAACGTCATCACGGACCAGCTGCTGCGTGACGCGGCGAAACGCTACGATCTGCGCGCATGCTTCATGACCTCCGGCGCAGGCACGCAGAAGATGCAGGAGCCGAACAAGGGCCGTCTGCTCAACCAGTTGACATGCGGCGTGAACGGCGATCTGACGAAGGTCATCGCCGGCACCGTCTACTCCGACGACGACGGCGCCAGCTGGCATCTTGGCGAACTGACGACGACGACCACCGCCAACGGCGAATGGCGGTTCGATGAGAACAAAGTCGTCGAACTGTCCGACGGCCGCCTGCTGCTGAACTCGCGCACATGGGAGAAGAGCGCCGGCGGCTACCGCATCCAGGCCATCTCCGAGGACGGCGGCGAGCATTGGACCGATTACCGTTCGACTGCCCCGTATCTGCGTGACCCGGGCAACAACGCCCAGATCATCCGCGCCTATCCGAATGCGCGTCCCGGCACGTTGCGTTCGAAGGTGCTGTTGTTCTCGAACACGAACGATCAGGGCGACCGCATCCATGGCACGGTCAGCATGTCCGTTGACGACGGCGCGACCTGGCCGTACAGCAAGGAGTTCCGCGCCGAAGGCACCGGCTACACGACGATGGCCGTGCAACCCGACGGTCGCATCGGCCTGCTCATGGAGCCCGACGGCGGCGGATGGATGAACATCGGCTATACGTCGTTCACGATGCGCTGGCTGCAGGACGATCTTGTCACCGAGCTCAAAATGGCTCCGCAAAAGCGCGCTGAGGCCACCGTTGGCGAACATGTCAGCATTCCACTGGGGGTCGAGCATAACGACCCCGCGCTGGCCGACACCGCGAAGTTCGAGGGCCTGCCAGCCGGATTGAGCTATGACGAAGCCACGCAATCGATCGTCGGCGTTCCGACTGGCGCGGTAGACGCCGCAACCGAGCACAACGTCACCGTGACGCTCACCGAAGCCGATGACGGCACCGGAATGCCGCGTGAGGCCACGGCGTCCTTCGTGCTGGTCCTCAAACCCGCACCGAAGCAGCTGGATCAGCCTTCGACGGGCGATGAGGGCAAGCCGGGTGAGACCAAGCCCAGCGAGACCAAGCCCGGCGATGCCGGCAAGCCCGTCGCCGGTGCGCGGGGTTCCGCCCAAGGCACCGTGCATTCACCGAAGGGAGGCTATGTGGGCCTCGCTGCCACGGGCGCCGTATCGGCATGGATGACTGTCGCCTCGCTGATGCTCGCCGCATCGGGTGCCGCCGCACTCGCCTTCGTCAGCGTCGCATCGCGGCGTCGTGCACAACGGTAATACCCATCGCATCTGGTTTGTGGGTGCCTGCTTCATGACGCAGGCACCCATCAAACCACTCATATTTTCCATTGGAAGAACCATCATCAGAGCATATACAAGAGGAGACTCATGAAACACAGTAAATGGCTCAGCGCCGTGACTGGCGCCGCGGTGGCCCTCGCCATGCTGCCGATCGGGGCGTCGACGGCCGTGGCTGACGACATTTCCGATGCGAGCGCGCAGCTGCTGCGTCAGTCTGCGCTCGACGCGCGCCTCGGCGACGACGGCAAGACGCCGATCGCCATCGCCGACGGAGACCAGGTCTACGGCGCACGCGCTTCGCAGGTTCCGTATTCGGCCGATCTCCAGCAGATTGCCGGCAAGTCGTATTTCGTCGACTGCTCGGCGGCCGCGAACGGCGACGGCAGCCAGAAATCGCCGTTCAACTCGCTCGACGCGGCGAACGCCGTCAAGCTCAACGCCGGCGACGCGATGCTGTTCAAGGGCGGCGCCGCATGCGTCGGCACATTCACGCCACAGGGTTCGGGCACCGAAGCCGCACCTATCACGATCGACGCCTACGACGCAAGCGTGGACAAGCGTGCGCGCATCAACGCCAACGGAGCCGTCGACGCCGTGCATCTGTACAACGTGCAGCATTACATCGTGCGCAACCTCGAACTGACGAACACCTCCGGTGACGCCAAGGACTACGCCTCGCTGCGCCACGGCCTGCGCATCGAGCTCAAGGACTACGGCAACGCCTCCGGCTACGAGGTCTCGAACCTCTACGTGCATGACGTGCTTGGCGACAACCAGAAGGCGTCCACCGGCATCCGCCTCGAAGTCAACGGCGAGGTGACACCGACGAAGTTCGACGACGTCAACGTCCACGACAACATCGTTCGTCACGTCAACCGCACCGGTCTGGCGGTGACGACGAGCTGGTTCCACCGCGAGGAGGAATCGTCGTGGCCGGGCGACTTCTATCCGATGGGCGCCGTGTGGGTCCATGACAACTTCCTGACCGACATCGGCGGCGACGGCATCGTCGTGTGGAATGCCCCGGACGCGGTCATCGAATACAACACGCTCGAGAACGCGGCCAACGAGCACGGCGGCAAGACGGACAACTCGCACAACGCCGGAATCTGGTCGTGGGTCTCCGACCGCACCGTGTTCCGCAACAATCACGTCTTCGCGATGCACCGTTCGTCGCATAACAACGACGGCGCCGCCTTCGACGCCGACTCGGGCGGTTCGGGACTGATCTTCGAGCACAACCTCTCCCATGACAACATGGGTGGCTTCTTCATGTACTGCGGATGCTGGGGACTGAGCACACGTACGCTCGTGCGCTACAACATCTCCATCAACGACGGCCGCTACGTCGACATGGAGCCCAAGTGCGAGGCCTCCGGCGAGAGGGCACGCACGATCTTCACGGCAGGCACGACCGACTCCCACTTCTACAACAACACGATCCTGCTGCCGCCGACCGAGATCGACGTGGCCGGCTTCGGCCACTACATGGCGAACAACTCGGTCATGGCGAACAACCTGTACATCGCGCAGCAGGGCACCGTCGTCACCGATACGACGACGAACGAGCACAAGGGATCGTGGGCGAACACGCTCAACTGGCGCAACAACGTCTTCGCGGGTCCGGCCGGTGGCGCATGGCCGAGCGGTGTGCATACAGCTGATAATCAGGTCATCCCCGGCTTGACACTCGCTGCCGGCAACGGCATCGCGAAGCTGCATATCCAGCATGATGCGCTGACGGCCGCGGGCTATCCGATCGCGGATGCGAACGGGGAGCAAGCGGTCACCGACTTCCTCGGCAACCCGACCCCGACCGTGACGAACCCGGATATCGGCGCCTTCCAGTATTCGGCGTTCCCGGCGCAGGTCACCGTTGCCGATGGCGGATTCGAGGCGACCGATGCGAAGGCATGGAAGCTCGAGGATGCGCAGATCAACGCAGAGGGCCGTCGTTCCGGCGCCTCGGGACTGTATCTTGACAGGGGCGGCCACGCGACGCAGACGGTGAAGGCGGCGATCAACCGTACCTACCGTCTGACAGCCGCCGTGCATGCCGACGGAAACGGCGAACTGCCGAGCATCAGCGTCACACTGCCGTCGAAGGCGGTGACCCATGCCGAGCCGATGACGGACAAGGACGGCAAGCCGATCGTCTCCGCCGACGGATGGACGCCGGTGAGCGTCGTCTTCCGCACCGCATATGACGCGTCGACCTTCGACATCGCCATCGACGCGACGGACGGAGGATGGGTCGACGACGTCGTCGCCGAAGGCGTCTACGACCACATCGTCGATGGTTCCTTCGAGGCGCCTGCGAACACCGTCTGGCAGCCGCCGGTCGATATCATCGGCACACCGGGCAACGCAGGCGAGAGCGGACCGCTCGACCGCTCGACTGACGCCGTGACCGGTGCGCTGGCGACGCCGGTGCCGGTCACCGGCAAGCGTCAGACAGCGGCCGGCACGGAGACCTTCACCGCAGATGCGTTCAACCGTTTCGTCTACGTCGTCCCCGGACAGAACTACGAACTCGGTGTCTGGGCGAAGGCCGACGAAGGCAAGGAGGTCACGCTCGCATGGCGTCTGTATCCCGGCTTCTCGCAGGGATACCCGCTCACCAACGTCACGCCGCTCGGCGCGGCATCGACAAAGGCCACCGACTACACACGCGTGACGGTGCCCGTCAACTCGATGCAGAACCAGATCGAGGTCCGGTGCAGCGGCAACGGTCTGTGCGACGACATGACGCTCGTCGCGGCTTGGGATGGCACGGCGCCCGCGATCGGCGACGCCTCGCCGACCCAGCCGTCCAAGCCGAAGCCGACCGAGCCGACCACTCCGACCCAGCCGACGGAACCAGCCGGCAAGGACGATGGCTCGAAACCCGTCGTGAAGCCTATGACCGGTGACGGGGCCGACGCAATGAACAAGAAGGATGACGCCACGGCCCATGCGGACAAGGAGGAGCAGTCGGCGGCCAATCTCGCGCGTACCGGCGCGACGATCTTCGGCGTATGCCTGTTCGCCGGTGCGCTTGTGCTCATCGGACTTGTGCTCTCCGCCTATGTGCGCAGCAGGAAGGTGATGCCGAAGCACAATCACTGACATGCCGCCGATGAGGCGTTAGGACGGACAACCAACCCAATGCAGGCCGTTCGCAGGTCATGCGTCCATGACGCGGATTTGCGGGCGGCCTGCATCGGTCACACTGGAACACCAATCAAGGCCATGAATCTCCCGAACTCGCATAGCGGCGACCGGTGTCGGCGGTCATCTCCTTAAATAAGCAAATGGGTCACGTCTTCGCAGCGCATTCGGACCATGGAATGGGTGCCATCATCTCCGAACCGGATGCGCGGACGTGATCTTCGCAACCGCCGAGAGGAGATCAGGATTGTGCGTATGAAATCTCGACGTTATATGTCACATATGACAGGTGCGAGGCTGCTCAAAGACGTCGATGACGTCGCCGCCCGCATGATTGAGGATGCTGAACGCTTGCATGCGGCCGCATCTGCGGTTTCCTCAACGGCACCCGATGCGTCGACACGCAGGCGGTCGCGGCTTCTCTTAGATATGCAATATATCGGACGCAAACCGATCGTCGATCCTTTTGCGCGCGACGAAGCGTGAACGGAAGCCAAGAGACATGCTTTGACGAAAAGCGACCAACCAACTTATTCAGACCGCCCGCCATGCTCCGACCATGACGGTTCACGACGGGCGACAGACGAAAGGCTGTAATGAAACAACTCCGATTCAAGGCGCGAGGATTATGTGCGCTGATAGCCGCCGCCACGATGTCCTTCGCAGGTCTTGCGGTTGCTCCGGCAATGGCCGAGGACGGTGCCGCCGGCTGGAACGCAACCGCATCGGCCGTTGAACGTCCCCAGACGGTGCCGAGCCTCGACGGCTGGACACAGGGCGAAGGTACTTGGACGCTCGGCGAAGGCGCGCACATCGTCGCCCCGGAGGCGCTCTCCCGCCGTGCGCAGGCGCTTGCCCAGGAACTGTCCGCCTTCACCGATGTCGGTATCGCCGCTGCCAGCGGCGCCGCGACCGACAAGGACGTCGAACTCATCGCCGACGCCGCGCAGCGGTCGAATCTCGGCGAGGAAGGCTTCACGCTGCGCATCGGCAAGGACGGCTTCAAAGTCATCGGCGCGAGCGAGATCGGCGTCTTCTACGGCACACGTGCCGTTTCGCAGATGCTGCGGCAGGGCACGTTGACAATCCCGGCCGGTGAAGTGACGTCGAAGCCGAAGTACGCGGAGCGCGGTGCGACGCTGTGCGCCTGCCAGATCAACATGTCAACCGACTGGATCGACCGTTTCCTCGAGGACATGGCCGACCTGCGCCTCAACTCGGTGCTCATGGAGATGAAGCTCAAGCCCGAGGAAGCGAACACGAGCAAGGCCGCGACATGGTCATACTACACGCGCGACGACGTCAAGGCCTTCGTTCAGAAGGCGCGTTCCTACGGCATCGACGTCATCCCGGAGATCAATTCCCCGGGGCATATGAACATATGGCTTGAGAACTACCCGGAGTACCAGCTCGCCGACCGCAACGGCACCAAGAGCGCCGACCGTCTCGACATCACGAACCCGGACGCGGTGCGTTTCTATGAGACGCTCATCGACGAATACGACGGCGTCTTCGACACGGACTACTGGCATATGGGCGCAGACGAGTACATGATCGCGTCGAGCTACGCGAACTACCCGAAGCTGCAGCAGTACGCGGTCGACACCTATGGTGCGGGCGCGACGCCGAACGACGCGTTCACCGGTTTCATCAACCACATCAACGACTATGTGAAGGCGAAGGGCAAGCATCTGCGCATCTGGAACGATGGCATCGTCACGACGAAGAACGTCACGCTCGACAAGGACATCATCGTCGAATACTGGTATTCGGCGGCCGGCGCGCGCAGCCCTCAGGACCTGCTTGACAGCGGCAGCGACGTCGTCAACGCGAGCCAGCGGCTGTACTGGTCGCGCTCGGCGACCGGCTACTCGGTGAATTCGGCGGCGCTGTACAACAATGCGAACTGGAACGCCGGCAGTTTCGACGGCGGTCGTCAGGTCGACCCGAACAATCCGCATCTGCTCGGCGCAAAGGTCTCGATCTGGCCGGACACCTCGGATTGGATGACCGAGAACGAGGTCGAACAGCAGATCTCGGACAGCCTGCGCTTCATCTCGCAGATGACATGGTCGGCGTCGCGCCCTTGGACGGACTGGAACGGCATGAAGTCGACGATTGATGCGATCGGCAAACCGCTTGCCAACCGCCAGTATGTGTATCAGCCGCTGGGCGCCGGCACCTACGACATCCCGAAGCTCTCATCGGTCGCGGCGGGCCCGTGGACGTTGACGGCCACCTCCGACGGCTACTACCAGATGCGTGACGACGCGAGCGGACAATGCCTCGTCATGGACTCCGGCATCGGCGACGGCCTCACCCACAAGCACCTCAACGTCGTCACGCAGGTCGGTGCACGCCCCAAACTCGCCGCTTGCCAGGACGTGAGCGTGAACTGGAGCGCCGAGCGCAATGCCCGCCATGGCGGCCGCAACGTGCAGAAGTGGCAGATCCGCGCTGATGGCAAGGGCCGCTTCTCCCTTGCGCCGGCGTTGACGCAGCAGCGACTCGCCGTCGCCACCGGCAAGGAATCGCACATCGATCTCGACCAGATGCGTGTACTCGGCGGCGACATCGCGCCGAAGGCCGGCGTCATCGCGCAGTTCCCGTCCGATCTGGTTTCCGACAACGCGCTCTTCAACATCGTCGGTCGCTTCGGCGTGCAGGCGACGGCCTCGTCGCATGAAGTGCGGCCGTCCGCGCCGGTCGACGTGACCGTCGAGGTCACGGCCTCCGGCAACGCCGCCTCCGGGGACGTGACGGTGACGCCGAACCTACCCGAAGGCTGGAAGGTGATGCCCGACCACGTCGATCTCAAGTCGATTCCCGCCGGCAAGACCGCGCGTGCCATCTTCCGCGTCGTCAACACGAAGGACGGCATGTTGGAGCTCTTGTTTACCGCGAAGTCGAAGACCGGCGCGGCAGGCACCGCGAAGGTGACGCTTGACGGCTCGACGGCGCGGCCGCTGCCGGCACCCGACGACGCCTCCGAATACGCGGCGGACTCGGTGCAGGACGATGCCGTCGAGCGTGCGCCGATCGGCAACGCATTCGACGGGGACCTTGCGACGTTCTGGCATACGAAGTGGAATCCGGCCAACGATCCAGTCCCTCATTGGATCGCCTTCAAGACCGGTGAGGACGGCAAACGTCTCGCGTCCATTGACATGACGGCTCGGCAGAACAAGATGCAGGGTATCGCGAAGGATTACGAGGTCTACGTCGTACCGGCCGGTACCGCGGCCACCGTGGGAGCGATGACGGACGCCCAGTGGGGCGCGCCGGTAGCAAAGGGCGCCTTCGAGCGCAGCGAGAGCCGTCAGACCGTCGCGTTGCCTGATTCGATCCCCGAGGGCAAGGTGTATGTCAAGCTCAAGGTGCTCAGCAACCATCCGGATTCAGTGGGCCTTGACGCGTACACGTCGATCGCCGAGCTGCGCGCGAACGTGGCCGATGCGGCGCAGGACCTGACCGCGCCGGACCAGCCGACCGACAATCCCGTCGAACCGGATACTCCGCAGCCGGGAGCTGTGGACAAGGCCGCGTTGCAGGCTGAGATCGGAAAGGTATCTGGGCTGGACGCGACACAGTACACGGCGCAGTCTTGGACTGATTTGGCCGCAGCCCTGTCCCATGCGCGAAGCGTCTTCGATGACGCGAAGGCCGACCAGAAGACAGTGGACGACGCTCTCGCGAAGCTTGTCGACGCACATGCGAAGCTTGTCAGGAAGGATGTCTCCGGCAAGCCGACCATGAAGCCCGGCGATAAGCCGGCCGACGGAGACCAAGACGGCAAGGCCGGTGCGAAGCAGCCGAGTAAGACTGGAGAGAGCACCAAACCTGCCGTGAAGGAAGCGAAGTCCACGGCTGAGCTCGGCAATACCGGTTCGTCGGTGTCCATAATCGGCCTGATTGCGGTGATCTGCGCAATCCTGGCGACGCTTGTCGTTCTGGTGGTGCGCCACATGCGCAACATGGAGGAGTAGGCAGGCCAAGCCGGGGATAACCAGTGGGCGGAATAGGAAGAACATCAAAAGTATTCCGTCCACTGTTTATCTTCCAATATATGGGCTTTCGTTGTGACAGTATTGGCATGTGCTCAAATAGTATTGGAAGTAAGACATGAGTAATCGTAATCATGTGAATCATTGGCGGAAATTGGCAGGCACTGCTCTGGGCACGGTTGTATGCGCGATTATCGCCATAGGTTTGTTGGGTGGATGGCGTTCGTTGATCACGCCAAGAGGTGTTCTGGAAGTACTTATCCTTCTGTGTTTTGCATTGCTGGGATGGCTGATTGACCGTCACTTCAGCCAATGAAAAGTGTGATGCCGATGAACCTTTCAACCGGTGCCGCACCGCAATCATACTGCTCGTACAACCACATCGTCCACAACCGCTGCTCCCTTGTACTTCGCCACTAAAGGACTCCTTCCCACTCAAGAGTCCAGTTTTCCTGCACCACCTCTAGTGTTGAAGCGAACTATACGTATATGACAAACACTCCAATGCGTTTGTTGTAGAAAACAATGTACGACGAATCGGTGGAGGTGGCCTTGTCTATGCGGATTGGCGAAACGACGGCGAATATGATCATGCGATGGTCGTTGTCGGCTATATCAGTCGTGGCGACAAAACTGGCCCAGTGGTTTGCGGGAAGAGAGACAATGCGCATGATGTGCCGCTTGCCGACATTACCGCCAGGCATCGGGGCATGAAATGGAAGGGGTTGCAGTGGAAACGGTAACCACCGGAACCCCGCATGGCCCCGACCGGCGTATGCCGTGGGTCTTCCGCGTGTCGATCATCTGCGTGCTGCTCGTATTCTATCTGGCATGCTGGTTCGCGGCGAATGCCTATGTAGACCGAGAAGTCGATGCATACCAGAGTGCCGAGCGCGTCTGGGTGGCGTCAGAGGGAATGCTCAACGACACGAACCGTATGCTCAGACGGCTTCCTCAGAATCTGCGCAAACAGGCGCAGGAGGAGACTTCGATTCGCCCTCCTGTCGCGAGCACGGCGAACGCCTACCTCGGTTCCCCGTATCGTTCACCTTATGTATGGGTGCTTATGCGAGACGCCTGGAAGATCCGTCAGGAGCGGGATGCGCAGATTGGCGCCGCCCTGCAGAATCTAGATAACAACACGTCGCAATATGACGCGTTGAACGCGGAGCAGTGCGGGAGCTGGTAACCCCCGAATCGCAGTACGTGCGGCCCCGCATCCGATGCGGGGCCGCACGTACCTGAAAGAAGGGTTCTTTGTTTGGCGGATGGGGCAGTCAATGTGGGCGGTTGGGGTCTTGCGGGCCATCATCGTGCAGCGAGAGCGCGTAGGCGGCGGAGAAAACGGCCGCGACGATCGGTGCCAGCCACATATACCGATAGGTGTGCGTCGTCTTGCCGATGAGTAGGGCGCATAGGAGCAGAAGGGTGAGGAACACCCCCAGCACAGACCAGAACCTTTTCACAGCAGGCACCCGGATACGGCGTCGCCTACACGCACCCAACCTTTCGCGTCGGAACGGTACCATGCCCACCCGGCGCCGATGGCGCATAATGCTAAGCCGCCTGGACCGATTTTTTTGGCAACGATCTTCGCCCCGCGTCCGGCTTGCTTCGCCACGCTCCACGCCTTGCCTTTTAGCCAGTGTGATTTGGCCTGTCCAAGCCAGCGGGCGGCTCCGCGCGCTTTGTCGGAGATGAAGCGCCCTGAGCCCTTGAACCATGCAGCCACATTGTCCCACCATTTCGGATCGGCAGTGATCGGATAAGCAAAGCTGTCGGCATGGTGTTCGACAACTTGGATCAGGGTGTCGCCATCAGGGGCAGTTTCGAAATGAGTGGGTACTTGTCGGCCGTTCGCATCCACTGCCCAAGGGACGAACACCACCGACGGCGTGGATGCCATCGGAAGCGATCTGGAACAGAATGGCCATGCCGGTCTGCTCATCTATCATGATCCAGTCCACTCCGCTGAACTGGTATGCGTGGCGTTCGGGCGCAGATCGGTCCTCTAGAACGCTGTGCACCATGACAGCGTCGTCTCGGGTAGAGTCCACGGCATAATCCACCTTGTCGCCTTCCGCGATGGCCATGCCATTTTCCGCATAGAGGGAGCCTACGGCTGCATCGGAGATGGCAAGTGTCCGACCGGATGGCATGGACGACACCTGCAGCCCTACAGCATTCTCGGTATGAGTGACAACGAAAACGCCGTCACCGCTGATCACGGTTGAAGGAGTTTTCGTGGCGTTCATGGCAAGCGCCGATTCGGTCCCTATGGATGATTGGGCATGTTCGACGGTTGCGCTGACCGTTTCGTCTGCCTGGGCGGACAGCGCAGTGCTTGCCGCCAACAGGACCGCCATTATCAATGATGCAGCGTTTGTTGCTTGTTTTTTTTGTGATCATCATGATCTCGTTTCTTGTTTTTTTCTAGGGGATAATGTGTGATGATAAGCCCGATTTCAGATTACCGGAATTGGGCACGTGCTTATAAATAGTCGGTCTAGGATTCGCGTATAGCGGATATACCAAAACCGGTAATTCTAGCTCAATTCAACGGATGCGGCCGAAAGGGCTCGTTTGGCTATGCACGCCCTTGAGCAGTGGGGCATGCACGGTGACGATAATGGGAATAAAGGGCGTCGTGCCTTGGGGGCGCCTAATGGCGCCAATGGATCCGTGTCTGCCATGGTGCGGAAAACCGGTCTGCGGCAGGTCGGTTTTCCGGTGCGCTCGTCCTCGCCTGGATAATGCAACGGATACGGCGCGCGACGCTGTCGCCGCTATGCTTGGCGCTCGTGCGCCCGACGCCGATGTCCCGATAGCCTGCGTCCGACGGTTTGCATGTCACGCAGCCATCCGCAAACCATTACCCTTAATCCGCAGGTTATCATAGAGGCATCCAATTCCCCGAAGCATTGCAACAACGGCTGAAACCCATCCCTCATCGTCGACTGACCAACACCTATGGCATACGCGGACGCGATAGAACCATGCGGGGGCATGAACGGATGGCAGCGAAGAATCCTGACCGTAGCGTGGATGTCCGGGCACCAAAAACCACGTTGCGTTCATTCGGCAATCCGGGTGCTCATATGGTTGCGGCACATGGCATAGTGGTTAATTATGTCGACGATTCAGTAAAACTAGCAATTCGACAAACTTTGAACACTATGTTTTGTATTCTCGATTCCCATGCAAGATTTGACCAACCATCATGAAGACGGACGGCTGGAGGTGCTCGCCCAGGCGCTGACCGTCATGCAGCAACTAAACGCGGAATCATCTCCGTACGCCCATGCGGCATTCGGTGATGTGCTGACCATTCTGGAACGGTATGGGGCGGGCGAAGAGGAACTGTGGCCCACGTTGGAGGCGATGCTGATCGAGGTCTTCTCGTTCCATCAGTTCCTCGACATGAGGCTGACACGAATCGAACAGGCACAGGATCCGCCTGTCTCATGGTGACGTTCCGGTCCCTGGTGAATCCGCAGAATGCTGGCATCGGCAACTTTGCGCGAGGTGTGAGGTCTTTCCGTGACCGATAACAGAACCGCCACTCTGCCGACGCCGCGACAAGAGCTATTAACTACCTGTATAGGTATTTGCCCTCGTCTATCTTACGGGCGATGTCTTGCAGTTCCGAGGCGAGCCTGCGATCCTCCTCGGAGCCGGAGTTCAGTTTATGCGCCTTGCGGTCCAGCCGATACTCGTTGCCGAAATACGCGCCTATGCCGAGAATCAGCACCGCTATGATGACCCAGATCATGGTTTCTTCGTCACCCCAAAACCGAACAAAGCCAAGCAGGCGCGAAGCGGACCGGCAGTGCCGTACTTGCCGATGTTATGACAGGATTCACGAGTGGGCACCCAGTAGTCATAACACTGGTTCCCCACATAGAAGTCGCAGCGTTTGCGGGTTGTGACCTCGGCGGCGCCAGCTGGCGCGGACAGGACCGTCCCCATGCCGGGAACAGCTGTTAACGACATGAGCATGGCAGCCAACTTTTTCCATATGGACCTTTTCATATTCATATCCATCCTTCCTTCTTTGTTGCGGCTTAGCGTTGGGTCATAATCCTCATTATTCGGCGGTGATGGAGTGACGCATGCATCATGATGACCGTGCCATCGCCTCCTTTCGACCTTTCGATATGACATGCGCGCCATCCATATGGCTCGTCACGCGTGCGGAACGCGCCGGCAACGATTGCCGGCGCGGCGGCATATGCCTCATGTTCAGTTCGCCAGATCGGCCCAGTCGTTGTCGTCGTCACGGTGGAACAGCGATCCGATGCCCCAATACATCAACATCACGAGAAGGCACGGCAGGAAGAGCAGCTCGGTTCCGATGTCGCGCAGTCTTCCGACCATGGCCTTGTCTGATCCGTGTGCATTCATGGAGAACCTTTCCGGCCGACCGTCATCCCGTTCGATGCATACGATGACGGCGGCGCAAGCGTCCGTGGTGTGCCTGTGCCTCCATGATGCGGCAGATCGTTCGATGCGATGGAATTCCACGCATGATTCGGCCTTCGGGGTTCATGATGCGGTTTCTCCGGCGTATACAGCGGTCTGGCTGCCGTCCTCGCTGGTTGTCCGAGGCGAGCGGAAAGCAGTCGTCACCGATGATATTCGTCCGGCTATGCCACAGGCGTCGACATGTACGGGATGCCCGAGTTCCTGTGCCCGGCTGCCGTCTTAATCGGAGACCAAGCGGGACTAATTGGTTTTCCTTGCGGCATAAGGGATGCGCAGGAATGGGACAGCCAGTGGGGCTGTCCGAGGCAACCGGCCTCTATAGACTTATCGGGAATAATTCAATCTCACGTCGGCAAGGATGCGTGTCAGCGAGGACGTGTGGATGACTGCTGAGGCGGAGGTCGAATGACTGTGATGGTCCGCTGTGCAAGAACCCGGATGATGGTCTCTTCAAAGCATGTTGTCGTTCATTCGATCGGAGTCATATGCGATCAGGCCGACTGAATCGGACGATTGTGAGGTAGACCGCCCATGTCGATGCGGAAGACCATGGTAACTGCTGCTTTTGCCGTACTGATAACCTGCTCGTTCATATGCGGGTCGGCATCGGCGGCACCGACGAACGACTCTGCCGGGGGAGGGCCTCCGGCACCCGCCGCGCCCACGGCGAGCGCTGACGACGTCGCATCGCCTCAACGTGGGCGGTTGTCCACGGAGCGAATGACCGTGTCCGTGGACGAGAGTTTCCCGTCCGTTATCCGATACGCCATGTCCGATGGCAAGGTCATGCAGGGACGATCCGCGCCTTCGCGAATCGTGTCCATCAACGGCCATGATGTCACGCTGGGACCCGACGACGTCTCATTCACGCAAAGCGGCGCCAAGGCCGACTACGTCCTCAAGGTCAAAGATGCCGCTGCATCCATCGACGCGATCCTGACCGTCGAGCTGGAGGCGCGGGGGAACGCGCTCTCCTTCACCGTGGCCAAGGTGGTCAACAATCTCGATCCGAATGCGTCGGTGAGTGAGGGCGGACTGCGTGTTGATGGAGAAAACCATCCGATTGAGACCATTGCGTTCCCTGGCAACGATCTGGTGTCCATGCGCAGTGACGCAGCCGATGCGCAGTTCACCGGCGCGCTTATGTCATCGGACACGAACAAGCCGGGTGATGAGAACCTCCGCATCACGGAACGGACCAGCATGAACAACCGTGATTACATGTATGCGTTCGTCTCCGGCGGTGGGTTGAGCGCAGGCGTATGGTCGAATTCCGAGCATAACGGCAGGGTGGTGGCGGCGCCGGTGCAGGGAGGCAGCCAGAACACGAGGATCCTCGCCAACACCACGACCGCCGATGGCGCCGTGTCTCTGGGGCTCAACAGCGCGCCGTGGTATTGGCATCGCACCGTAAGGGATTCGAAGAATAGGTCGTATATCGTGGCGCAGACGGACCTGCCCCGCATGTCGGTGGCCATCGCCGCCGACGAGAATGCCGACGGGAAAGTGGACTGGCAGGACGGGGCCATCGCGTTCCGCGGTATCATGAACAATCCTTTCAAAAGCGAGGAAGTCCCCGAACTGGTGGCATGGCGCATAGCCATGAACTTCGGCTCGCAGGCGCAGAATCCGTTCCTGACCACGCTCGACAATGTCAAGAGGGTCGCGCTGAACACCGATGGGCTGGGACAGTCGGTCCTGCTCAAGGGATACGGCAATGAGGGACATGACTCGGGACATCCCGATTACGCCGACGTCAACGCGCGCGCCGGCGGCGCGGACGACATGAACACGCTCATCAAGGAAGGGACGGGATACGGCGCGCGCTTCGGCGTGCATGTCAACGCGTCCGAGATGTATCCGGAAGCCAAGGCCTTCGACGAGGAATCAGTACGGCGCGACCCTTCGGGCGCGCTGCACTACGGGTGGAACTGGCTGGATCAGGGCATCGGCATCGACGGCATCTGGGATCTGGGCTCCGGAGCCCGCCAGCGCAGATTCGCGGAGCTTGGCCAGCAGGTGCATGGCATGGATTTCGTCTATCTTGACGTATGGGGCAACCTGACCTCATCCGGCTCCGAGGATTCCTGGGAGACGCGCAAGATGTCGAAGATGATCAACGACAACGGGTGGCGCATGGCCACCGAGTGGGGGTCAGGAAACGAATACGATTCCACCTTCCAGCATTGGGCCGCGGATCTGACCTATGGCGGCTCCACCGCGAAGGGGGAGAACTCGCAGGTGATGCGCTTCCTGCGCAACCATCAGAAGGACAGCTGGGTGGGTGACTACCCCTCCTACGGCGGCGCGGCGAACGCCCCGTTGCTGGGCGGCTACAGCATGAAGGACTTCGAGGGATGGCAGGGGCGTTCCGACTACGACGAGTACATCGAGAACCTGTTCGCCCATGACGTCTCCACCAAGTTCCTCCAGCATTTCAAGGTGACGCGTTGGGTCAACAGTCCGCTCGATTCGACATCCGTCCAGGATGCGTCGGTCAACGGCGGCAACGAGTTCATCGAGTTGAAGGACGCCTCCGGCAACACGGTGACGCTCTCGCGCGGCTCGAACGACGGCGCGACGGCCGCATACCGCGATCGCACGATCACGCTCAACGGCGTTGTCGTCGCATCCGGCGCCGTTCCCCGTGGAGACAATGGCCAAGGCGGCACGGAGTCGTATCTGCTGCCTTGGCTATGGAACGCCGAGACGGGCGAACGCGTCGCGGCCGCGGACGAGAAGCTCTACCACTGGAGCACGGCGGGAGGCACGAGCGAGTGGACCGTGCCGGACGACTGGCGGGGACTGGCGAACGTCAAGGTGTACAGGCTGACCGATCAGGGCAGGACCGACGAACGGACCGTCGTGGTAACGGACGGCAGGATCTCGCTCGATGCAGACGCGGCGACCCCCTACGTCATCTACCGTGGCGACGCGGCGCCAGCGCCCATCAACGTGGCATGGAGCACCGGCATGCACGTCGTCGATGCCGGATTCAACGGAGGGGAGTCGTCGCTCGCCTCGAACTGGAAACCGGATACGTCCCGTGGCGGCAACGCCTCCATCGCCAAGGACGCGCACGCTAACCCCATGCTCAAGCTCTCCGGTACGGCCTCCGTCCGGCAGCCGCTCACCGGATTGCAGCCCGGGCAACGCTACGCGCTCTACGTTGGCGTGGACAATCCCTCGAACGGGCGCGCCTCGATGCGCGTCGATCATGACGGGACGGCGTTGGCGACGAACTCCACCGGAAGATCCATCGCGACGAACTACGTCAAGGCGTACGCGCACAACACGAATTCGGCCACGACGAACAACGGCAGCCGCTTCCAGAACATGTACGTGTTCTTCGTCGCCCCCGAATCCGGCGAGACGACGCTGACGCTGCGCCACAACGGCGACGGGGACGCCTATTTCGACGACGTGCGCGTGGTGCGCAGCCAATACGACGGCCTGCGCGTCGACGGTCACGGCGAAACGATCCGTCTCTCCAACAACTTCGAGAACAACGCCCAGGGCATATGGCCCTTCGTGGTGGCCGGCGCCGAAGGCGTCGAGGACAACCGCATCCACCTGTCGCAGCTGCATGCGCCATATACGCAGTCGGGATGGGACGTCAAGAAGATGGATGATGTGCTCGTCGGCGCCGACCCCAAGAGCAACTGGTCGGTGAAGGTCAACGGCCTGTCCGGACGCAACGCGCTCATCTACCGGACCATCCCGCAGAACTTCACTTTCGAGGCGGGACGCCGCTACCGGGTGAGCTTCGACTACCAGTCGGGCACTGACGGCATCTACGCCGTCGCCGTAGGCCACGGCGACTACGGTTCCGGCAAGCTTTCCCTGACCGATCTTCCCAAGGCGCTGGGCACGGACGGCCATTACGAGTTCGAGCTGACCGGCGGCGTGAACGACGATTCCTGGTTCGGCGTCTATTCGACAGGGAAGGCCCCCGACACGCAGGGCACGGACGGAAACGCCGCCAATTTCGCCGGATACAAGGACTTCGTGCTCGACAACCTCGTCATCGAACGCATCGACCAGAAGCCCCGCAGCGAACAGGATGCGCGGGACGAACTCGCGCGGGTCTCCAAGGCCTACGGAGAACGGCAGGGTGACTACTCCGATGAAGCGCGCCGCATCTACGCCATCACCCTCGCCAAGGCGAAGGCGCTGATCGACCATGACGATGCGGATGCGGACGACTTCACGCGGGCTCATGACATGCTCGTCGAACTCGACGAGTACATGAAGCAGGCTCCGGGGAACGATTCGAGCGACGCCAAGGACATCGCCGATGACCGCTACCGCGTCACCGTGGGCAGCGCGCAGCCTGACTACGGCGGATACGAGGGCCCGGCTGAATATGCGCGGGACGGCAAGGATTCCACCTACTGGCACACCGCATGGGGCGCGAACGCCGTGCACGACGGCACGGCATGGTACCAGTTCGACCTCGCCAAGCCCACGACCGTGACCGGTTTGCGGTATCTGCCGCGCCCGGGCGGGGACAACGCCAACGGCAAGATCAAGCAGTACCGGATCACACTCGTCCGCGCCGACGGAACGCGTACGAGCATCGACGGCGAATTCTCCACCTCCACCCGCTGGCAGCGGAAGTCCTTCGACGCCGTGGCGGACGTCTCGTCGGTCCGCGTTGAGGTCCTGACGTCGTCCGGCGCGAGCGCCGATCAGGGCAACAGGTTCGCCTCCGCGGCGGAGCTGCGGCTGACGACCGACCGTGATGTGCCGCTGACGCCCATCGTGGCGGACAAGTCAGAGCTGGCGGATCTCGTGGACGCCGCGAAGGCGCTTCGGGAAGACGACTACGCGAACGATGGATGGCAGCGCCTGACGGATCGCCGCACGCATGCCGAATCAGTGCTCGCCGACAAGGACGCCACGGTCGACGACGTAGAGCTTGCGGCCGCTAATCTCCACGACGCCATCGCAGGGCTGGAAAAGGCCTCCGCGAAGGCGGACAAGACGGCGCTGCGCGATGGTCTCGTAAAAGCGGAAGCCCTCAGGCAATCAGATTGGAGTGATGCGAGCTGGGCGACGCTGGCCGGCGCGGTCTCCGACGGCCGCAGGATACTCGATGATGAAGGCGCCACGCAGGCTCAGGTGGACGATGCGCTCAACGCCTTGGACAAGGCGATTCACGGGCTTGAGGGCAAAACGGCCGCCGAGCCGGGCACGCCCGGCAAGGATGATGGTTCCGTTGCGAGCCTCGACGCGCTCAGGAAGCTGATCGCGAAGGGCGCCGCCATGCGGACGGACTCCTATACGGAGCCGAGTGTCGACGCGCTGCGTCGCGCGCTGCGTGGGGCCAAGGCGGTCGCCGAAGCGAACGATCCGTCAAGCCAGCAGGTCGACGAGGCCATCAAGGCGCTGCAAAAGGCCATCGATGCGCTGCAGGCGATTCCTGCGACGGCGTCGGATGCCGAATCGGCCGACGGCGTCACGATGGCGGCAACCGGTTCCGCGACCGTAGCGGCCGCCATAACCTTCGGACTATTCACCGTCTTCGGTCTGGCAATGCTTGCCGTGAGGAAGCCGCGCCGCGACTGACCTCCCATTACCGACCTCCTGTCGCGCGTGCGATTCCCGATCGGGGATTGTGCGCGCGACAGGAGGTCGATTTGCTCCTACGAGAGATGCTCATGCGGTTCCATGTCGGACATCGTAGACCGCAACCGCAAGTCTTGCGTCCGATCGTGTCGCCGACCATGTGCGTTGTATCCTGGATCCAGCTGTTGGCTATGAGGGGAAGGTGTTCCATGACGGATGAAGCGAATGAGCTGAGACTGATTCGCGTGGTCGGCGCGGCGATCGTCAAGGACGGCAAGGTGCTGTGCGCGCAAAGAGGCGTGGGGAAGTCGCTCGCCGGATACTGGGAGTTTCCCGGCGGCAAGATCGAAGCGGGCGAGACGCCGCCGCAGGCGCTCCGACGTGAGATCGAGGAGGAACTGCTGTGCGAGATCGACGTCGGCAAGGAGATCTGCACAAGCGACCACCTCTACGACTTCGGCAGGGTGGAGCTGACGACCTTCCTGTGCCATCTGATCGAAGGCATGCCTGTGCTGACCGAGCATGAACGCATCGAATGGATGAATCCGGCCGATATGCCGCAACTCAACTGGGCGCCGGTCGACCACGACGCGGTGGAACGTATCGCGAAAATGGCGTTGTGACCGCATGGTCGGCGAACGTATTCATCATTGATCATCACATGATTGGGAAGGGAACATGCAAAGCGGCATGTAAGAAGCGATTGCTCAGGAAACGCAGACGGTTCACGGTGGCCGAAGCGACTTCGATACAAGCATCATCGATGGCGTACTGAGCGGGTTGATACGGCAGGATAACTCCGCCGAGGAGCGTTTCGTACCCAGACTCATCTCGAACCAGCCGGGAAGCACAATGGGTGACGCGATCCGTGAAGAGCTCAGGGAAAGCGAATCCTTCGACATCTCGGTGGCGTTCGTCAGCGAGAACGCGTTGAAATCGATGTATCAGGCGTTCGTCGACCATGCGGACAGGAGCAGGCGCCGCAACCGCATCATCACGTCGACGAAGGGGTATTTCAACGATCCGAAGGCGTTCAAGGAGCTAATGAAGCTGCAGCGGGACGCCAATGTGGAAGTGCTTATCTGGGAGCGTCCGGGCGGCGTGAAATCGGAAGATGAGGTCGTGCAGGACCAGCCGTTCCATCCGAAGGGGTATCTGTTCACGCGCCGCATGGATCAAGGCCGCGCCTACTACAACCTGTACGTCGGAAGCTCGAACCTGACCTCCTTCGCATTGCAGACCCAACGTGAATGGAATCTGCGTGTCTCGTCGACCGGCGAAGCGCAGCTCATCGAGCAGGTCAGGGACGAGCTGGACGAGCAGGTGCGTCAATCTGTTCCGCTCACTGATGCGTGGCTTGCCGAATATGAGGAGGAATTCAAGCATCGCACGCCTCCACGTACGCAGATCCTCCAACAGTTGCGTGAGGAGAAGATCGAGCCGAACGCGATGCAGTGCGAGGCGCTCGCGAACATCCAACAGCTGCGCGACGACGGCGCGCGCCGTGCCATCGTCATCTCTGCGACGGGCACCGGCAAGACTTATCTTTCCGCATTCGATGTCCGGGCGTTCCAGCCGAGGCGCATGCTGTACGTCGCCAATCGCGACACGATCCTCAAAGCCGCACGCGAATCATATCAACGCGTGCTTGGCTGCGATGAGAGCGAACTCGGTCTGCTCACCGGCAACAGCAAGCAGCAGGACGCGAAGTATGTGTTCGCGTCCGTGGACACGCTGCGCCGCCATATGAGGGAATGGTACGAGCCGGACGATTTCGACTATGTGCTCATCGATGAGGCGCACCATTCCGGCGCAGACAACTATCGTTCAGTCATCGACTACTTCTCTAAGGCCGGATTTATGCTCGGCATGACGGCGACGCCGGAGAGGACCGATAACTTCGACATCTTCTCGCTGTTCGACCACAACATCGCCTATGAGATTCGCCTACAGAAGGCGCTTGACGAGAACATGCTCTGCCCATTCCATTACTACGGCGTGCACGAATTTCTGGGTACGGATGGCACGCGTATCGATTCGGCCGAGGGAATCTCGAAGAAGGACAGGCAGTGGATGCAGGCTTCGCTCGAGGAATTGACCGAGCCGGATCGTGTGCGTTACATCATCCGCAAGCTCGAGCAGTACGGATCGTACGATGAGAAGGTGACGGGACTCGTGTTCTGCTCACGAATCGAAGAGGCGGAACGACTGTCCGAGCTGTTCAACCAGGAGACCAATCAGCAGGCTGAGCGCCCTTACCGAACAGTCGCGATCAGTGGCAACACTTCAGCGAAACGAGTGGAGAAAGCGGTCAGCCAACTGGAATCCGGCGACCTCGACTACATCTTCACCGTCGACAAATTCAATGAGGGCATCGACATTCCTGCGATCAACCAGATCGTGATGCTGCGCAACACCCAATCCAGCATCGTGTTCACGCAGCAGCTGGGACGAGGCTTGCGCAAATTCCCGCACAAGACCTGCGTCACCGTCATCGATTTCATCGGCAACTATCAGAACAACTACCTCATCCCGGTCGCGCTGTATGGCAATGCCGGCGACAGCGACATCGTACGCAAGAATCTGCAGCGGGAGGCGATCGGCCTGTCGTCGATCAGCTTCGATGAGATCTCGCGTCGGCAGGTGCTCGAATCGCTGGATACGGCATCGTGGTCCGATATGAAGATGCTGCGTGACAAGTATGCGGTGATTCGCAACGAACTCGGTCGCGTGCCGATGTTGACGGACATCTATCGTCATGATCCGTCGCTGGTGATGACGATGGCGCAGAAGGGCAACAGCTATTACGAATTCGCGCGCGGTGCCGAAGCCGTGCTGTCGCGCAAGGAACACGATGAAGGATTCATGGATACGGTAGCTCAGGTTGGCGCACAAGGTGAACAGTGGCTCAAAATGGCCACAGAAGTGCTGTTGGTCGCCATACGTCCGCAGGAACTCGTCATCCTCGACGAATTGCTCATATCATGCATTGGCGGTACGGCATCACTGATTTCAGAGAATCAATTGAAGGAAGCGGTCGCGCAGCGGTTCCCAACGTCGTACCATACCGATGCCCAGTTCGAATCAGCGCTTCGTGTGCTCGATTGGTCGTTCTTCGATGGCCCCACGAAGAAATCGTATGGAGAGCGCGCGCTCATCGTACGTACAGCGGATGGCGTTGGTCTTGCGTCTGAGTTCGCGACGATGCTCAACGACAACGACACATTTCGTCGGTTCTTTGTCGACAATGTACGTACCGGTCTGAAACGATTCGGCGACCTCCTCGAAGAATCCGCGAAAACCGGACATTCCTTGCAGGATGACCGTGGATTCGTCTACGAACACCGATACAAGATGTTCGAAGTGGAACGCCTGCTCGCATGGCCCACGCAGATCAACGGCAGCAGTGTCGGCGGTTATCTCCTCCCCAAAGGCGGCAGCAGCATGCCGGTCTTCGTCAAATACGCGAACAGCCAGTACGCGGACCGTTTCCTCAATCCACAGGAGATGCATTGGTTCAGCAAGGACAAACGCAGTTTCAAGTCGCGCGAGATCGAATGGATGGCGCAGGGGCAGGATGATACGGATTGGGCCGCGACGCATTTCATCCCGTTGTTCGTCATGCGCAAGGCGGACGCCGAGAAGCTCAAAATGTATTACTACGTCGGCCGTGTCGGGTCGTGCGCGAACATGCGTGAGACGACGCGCGACAACAATGGTGAGACGGTTCGGCTCGTCGAGATGGATCTGCGGCTCACGAAGCCGTTGAGTGCGGAGCTGTACCAGCACCTGACGGGCGGTGATGACGAATGAATCATGGGAGCGCTATAGGCTGGCGGCATGAGCAAACCTGCGACGCGCGCGACAACGACGAAGGCGAATGGGGCGAAAGCGCCAAACATCGCGCGCTTTGAGCCTGCGGACCGGCTGCATGAGGCGCGATTGCAGTTGTT
Source organism: Bifidobacterium italicum (assembly GCF_002286915.1). Classification (GTDB taxonomy): domain Bacteria; phylum Actinomycetota; class Actinomycetes; order Actinomycetales; family Bifidobacteriaceae; genus Bifidobacterium; species Bifidobacterium italicum. Next base: position 59,458 of record NZ_MVOG01000004.1, read on the forward strand.
GGAACGGGAGAGTTCCTATGATTCCGCGCGCTTCTTCGACGAGAACGGGGAGGATCTCGACGCGCTGCTCGCGACGTTCCTGGACTGTGTGTTCGAACAATCCCAAGCGTCGTCGCTGACGCTTGATTGTGCGCACATCAGCCGCACGATGTTCGCGTCATGCGGCGTCGCGCAACTGCATGCGGTCGGCGCGGGATTCGCGGACTGCTTGCTCACGGGCTGCCGTTTCGAATCGTTCGCCGCGATGGAATCGTCGATGCGTTCGGTCGAGATGCGCGACTGCCACATCGGCTATCTCAATCTGCGCGACGCCAAATGGCGCGACGTGCGGTTCGTCGACTGCGTGATCGACGAATTCGACGCCTGTTTATGTTCAATGTTTCTTAGGCAGGTTGGGCAGTGTTTTCCCGCGGTTTGGGCTGCTGGTTTCCCGCAGTGTTGGCACTGTGTGGACCGGTGGCTTGTATAAGGAAGGCATCGGACCGCCGAACCTGTATATTCCCGGGTTGTAACACCAATTCTGACCGGTTGCTGCCGGTCTGGCCCGGGAGGAAAGGAACATGGCGATTGCGATGCCTATACAGCAGGATATTAGACGACGCGACCGGCAGGGCATGCCGCATGCGCGGATCGCGAGGGAGCTCGGCGTGGACCGTGGCACGGTCGCCAAGTACGCGCGGCAGGAGGACTGTTCCCCCAAACCGAGAAAGGACAGGAGGTTCGGGCGTAAGACGGATGCGTTCGAGCATGTGATCGACCAATGGTTGGAGGCGGACCGGATGATGCCGCGCAAGCAGCGGCATACGGCCAGGCGGGTGTTCGACCGGCTGGTGGCCGAACACGGGTTCGACGGCTCGTACAGCGGGGTGCGCCGCTATGTGAAGGCCTGGCGCGAGGCGAACCGGGAAGTCTCGGACGGCTATCTGCGGCTTTGCTGGGATCCGGGCGTGATGCAGGTCGATTTCGGCGTCGCGCTGGCCGACGTGGCCGGTCGGGAGCACACGGTGCATCTGCTGGTGGCCACGATGCCGTACTCCAACATGAGGATGGCGGTGGCGATGCCGGGCGAGAACGCCGAATGCCTGTGCCAGGGCCTGTCGATGGTGTTCGAGCGCATGGGCGGGGTTCCCGCGGTGCTGGTGATGGACAACGCCACCGGCGCCGGACGGCGCGGCCGCAACGGCGAGGTGACGCTCACGCGCGTGTTCGCCTCGTTCGTCTCGCATCATCGCATGGAGGTGCGTTTCTGCAACCCGTACTCGGGCAACGAGAAGGGCAACGTGCAGAACGCGGTCGGCTACCTGAGGCGCAACCTCATGGTACCCAAGCCGCATGCCGAATCGTTCGGGCAGCTCTCGCGCCTGCTGATGGAACGCTGCGAGGAACTGGCCCGGGCCTGCCCGTGCCCGGCCGATCCGGCCGTGAGCGTGGCCGAACGCTTCGCGCGCGACAGGGACGCGCTCATGGCGCTGCCGTCCATGGCGTTCGACGCGGTGTCCTGGCATACGCGCAAGAGCGACAAGTACGGCCGTGTCGAGTTCGGAACGAACCATTACCACGCCGGGGGCCGCTGGGCGCGCAGGAACGTGCTGGTGGCGGCCCGATGGGACAGCGTGACGCTGCACGACCCCGATGACGACGCCGAGATCGCCGCCTACCCGCGCGCATACGGCACGACGGTCTCGATGCGCGACCCGGCCCTGGTCGTCCACCAGCTCGCCGCCAGACCCAGGGCATGGGGCGAAAGCGAGATCCGCGCCGACATGCCCGCCCCCGTGCGTCGATGGCTCGACTCGCGCGACCCCGACGATCTGGCCGCCAGCCTCAGGGCCATCAGCGCCGCATGCCGCGACGCGTCCTTCGACGCGGTCGCCAGGGCCGCGGCCGGCCTCATCGAAACACATGAACCCGAACGTCTGCACGCCCATGAGCTGACGCCCACCGCCAGACGGCTCGACCAGGGTGAACGCATGCCCGACACCGACCAACCCGACCTGAGCCACTACGACCTGTTCCTCGGCGACGACGAACGATGAACGACAAGGAGCACCAAACGATGAACACCGCGCCCACGACCGGCGGCAAACGACGACGCGCCACCACCCTCGCCCAGCAGGAACGCATCATGGACATGGCCACCGGCCTGCCGATGACCAAAGACGTGCTGCGCGAGATCATGGCCGACGCCACGGGCGCCAACCTCGACCTGATCGAACGATGGTTCGGCCTCGAACTCGAGCAGCGCGCCCGCTCACGCAAGGCCCGGCTCCTGCGCCAAGCCGGCTTCCCCACGGCCAAGACCCTCGACGACTACGACTGGAGCCGCCTGAGAATGCCGGCCGACTGGAACCGAGCCCAGCTCGAAACCCTCGAGTTCATCGACCACGCCGAGGACCTCGTCCTCTACGGCAACGTCGGATGCGGCAAGACCCACCTGGCATGCGCCATCGGCCGGCTCGCGCGCCTCAACGACATCCCCGTGCGCTTCTTCACCGCCACAAGCCTGCTCATGCGGCTACGCCGCGCCAAGGAGGACCACAGACTCGACCACGAACTCGCCTCCATCGGCAAGGCCCGGCTGCTGATCATCGACGAATTCGGCTACAGCCCGGCGACGAGGAAGGAAGCCGCCTGCTCTTCCAGATCATCTCCGACAGCTACGAGACAAGGAGCGTCATCTACACCACCAACATCGAATTCAGCGGCTGGGGACGCATCCTGGGCGACGCCAACATGGCCGCCGCCCTCATCGACCGCACCGTCCACCACGGCAGACTCATCAGATTCCAAGGCGAATCCTACCGAAGCCAACACGCGCTCATGACCAAATAACCAAACCCGCGGCCCGATACCGACCACCAAGCCGAAACCACCGCCACAAGTGCGGAAAACTAGTGACCACAATGCGGAACACAACTTGCCCAAACACAGACGCCGTCGGCGCGCAGCTGAACCGCGTGGCTTTTTCCGGGCACGCGTATCGAATCGATCAGTCTGCAGTATGCCACAGTCAGCGATGTCGATCTGCGCGGCGCACAACTACGCCGTATTGAGCGTGTGGAATACCTTCGCGGAACCACGATGTCGCTCGACCAGATCGCCGACCTCGCCGCCGCGTTCGCTGCGAGCCTCCGCATCCGCACAGATTGAAATCCAGTCGCCCCCACCACTTGTTTTGTTGTGATTGTTTTCGAAGTTGCAGTCAGGCCTCGTGTCGTGTTGTACGATAGAACGTAGTGTCACGTATAAACGTAAAACACGTTTATAAATGCAAAGGAGGCGGATGTGAAAATCGTCACGATGAGGGCGAAGGGGCTTAAGCTCTTTTCCGCTGATTGGACTTCCATCGATCTGTATGCAACTGGGCGTGTGAGCGGTGATGATACGGGGACAAGGAGATTCAGTGGCCCTGGAGCATCCGTGGCATCCCAGACAGTTGTGGCGTTCGCCGGTCTCAACGCCACTGGTAAAAGTACCACGTTGCGTCTTCTGTCCCTTGCCAGCCAAATGGTTATTGGTACAGCTCTCAATGATGGCACCTGTGTGGCAGTTGCGAAACTTCTGGAAGAGTCCGGCCTCGATCTGCAAATAGTGCTTGAGCATGCAGGCGAGTGGTATCTTCTGGAATCCCATGTGGACTCCATGGGGAATCTGTGGAGAGAGCCAACCTCTGCCGATACTCAGTCCCCCTTCCGTTTTGGATCCGAAACGTTGTGGCAACATCGAGGCAGACGAATCAGCAAAAAGGAATTGGCTGATGTTGACGCTTTCCGGAGCCATTGTGAGATCATGCGTACAAGGGGCGAACTCAGCAAGGATCTTGCAGTCGCTCTGGGGCGGAACCGTTCCATCGTCACCCTGCTGCGCGATGATGGCGCGCGTGGTCTTGGAATGGGCTACTACGATAGTTCTTTGAACATTCCGGTGCCGATGAGTCCGATACCGACCCAGGTGGTCAGGTTCTTCGATAACACGGTGGAGCATCTCGATCTTGATGGGGAGAACGTCTTCCATGTCAAATTCGCAGGTGAGGAGCGTTCCTATGACGTGTCTCCGATGGATTTGCCCCTACTCCTCAGTTCCGGCACGATGCGTGGATCTCAGATCATGCAGATGGTCATCAGCGTGCTGATGCATGGAGACATGCTGCTTGTTGACGAATTGGAGAATAGTCTGAACAAACGTCTTATACAGACCATTTTTGATTTGTTTACCAGTCAGGTGACCAATCCTCACGGCGCATGCCTGATTTTCACCACGCATTATCCGGAGTTATTGGATTACCTCGATCGGACGGACTGCATATATTTCATGAGGCGTATGAAAAACGGCAAGGTTGATGCCAGCAAATTGTCTGATTTGGAACCGCGCTACGATATCAAGCGTAGCGAAATGTTCCTGTCGAACCAGTTTGGCGCCACGGCTCCCAAAGCCGCTGAAATCATGATGTTGCGGAACTATATCACCCACAGGCTCTCTGCGGATTCGGGGCAGTGATGAGCGGTGCTTTCGATCCCGAATGTCTGCGGAACGCGAGGATTGCCATAATCTGCGAGGGCTCCATGGAGCGGGTGGTTATGGAAACCCTACTTGCGGCGCATGCACTGGTTTTTGATGCCGAACAGGTGATTCCGGATGTTGCCACAGGTAGGGCAACCATACCTGTGCGGTCAGCGGACAAATTTGCCGATACGTATCTCACCATGGAATGGGATGCGCAAGTGGTCGTTATACGGGTGCTTGATTCTCTTCGTGAACGATTCGTACTTCCGAAAGCATATAGGAATATGCCAGTGTATTCATTCCACACGCGACCGGAGATTGAGCATTTGGTGATTCTTGCGGAGGGCCAAGAGGGAGCATGGCAGTCCTATAGCCAAAAACAGAAGAATGCCAAGCCTTCGGGCTTCTGTCGCAGTGTATTGGGATATGCCGATGTGAAGCGCGAAGATTGGGCGCGTGTGTACTGGCAGGACCCTGACGATCTACGTAATGCAATCCGCGAATACCATAGAATCCACCGATGCGAGAAAAATGAATATGATCTTATGTGGTTACTGAAGTGAATCAGACATCAACTCATTGTTGCAGCACAGTGTCGTCACTCCGTATCGTGTGGCAACAAACGATGTCGCGAACGCGTCCGCCAACGTGGACAGGCCGCCGCGGACAATGCGACGCAGCAGATCGCGCGCGGTTCTGTCGGATTCTTCGAATCGCGCGGTTCTGACTATGCGGTGAGTGTATTGCCCGATCCCGCATACGCGCCTCCCACGGTGACCGGTCGCGCATGCCGGATACGACGGCCGCTTGTGCAGTACCTCCGTGTACAGCACAAGCGGCCGCTTTTGTATCCTGCTGAACATCGTCGGATGGCTCGAATCGACATCCTTGTACCAACATTGGCGCATCATGAACATCAATGATACACAGCACAACGGCGGCCCCGATTCCCGCACTGCGAATCGCGCGGCGCATCGTCGCGGCATACGGGGGCACGTATTTCCTGACGAACCTCAAACTCAACCTGCTCGTCTACTGGTGCCAGGTCGCGGCACTACGGCGCACGGGTGCACCGTTGTTCGCGGATGAGGTCACGGTCGGCGAATGCGGACCCATCGTACCGCACGTGTGGGAAGCGTACGAACACTTCGGGCTTCGTACGGTCCGCGAGCGCGACGAATGGCAGGAGGAACCGCTCAACGATGATGCGGAGGCCATCGTCGCGCACGTCGTCGGGGAGTACGCACCGCTCACCGTAGTCGATCTGCTCACGTTGTCGAGCGCGGACGATGGCGTATGGTCGCGCGCACATGCACGCGGCAGCGGCGATATCGGCATCGACGACATCCTCATATCGGCGGATATGCGGCGCGCGGTGCCGACGCACACACTCGCGCACTGCGTCGCCGACGTGACCCGGGAATACGCGAACGCGCTGCGTCTGCTGGAGCGTTCATAACGACGATGGGGCGGAACATGGAACGACAGAACATGGAACGACGGAACGGGAAACAGGGCGTGGAACAACAGATGGAACGATGTGTGGAACCGATCGAACTCGACGGCAAGCAGATGCGTATGGATGCGCTCGCGGAATCGGTTTTCGAAGTGTACATCGATACGATACGCGGCACCGGGCTTGACATTACGGCGACCGCGCCGGCGACGGTCGACGAGAGGATCCTCGGACGTGTGCAGTCGGTGCTCGGTTCGACGTTCCTGAGCTTCTTCGGCGTCACACCGCGGCAACGCTACGCGGACGTCTTCGCGCAGATCTCCGATTTCGCGACGCGTTTCGCGAAAGACCACATCTTCCCCGACGGCAACAAACGTACGGCTGTGAAGATGGCGCTCGCGATCCTGAAGATGCACGGTTGGGATGTACGCGCGAACGACGCCGAGGACGCGGCGGACAACGAGCTGTACCAGTGGGTGCAGGGCATCGTCACCGGCCGCGGCGGCGCGGACGAACTCGCCGGTTTCCTGCGCGAGCACGCGGTGCGGGTGGGGTAGCGTTGGGTCGGGAAATTGGGCGAGCGCGAGGGAAACGGCAATGCCCAGAAACCTTGAGGCCGGACGCACGATGCTGCCGTCATCTTGGGATGATCCCGAGATGATGCGTATGACGGGCTCTGAGTTGCGGCTATGCGAAAACCGAGCCTTGAGTCTGGCGAGGGATATCTCAGAATGAAGGTTGTATCGGATAGGTGGCAGCTTTGAACAGGCTTGTGTCGCCGAGTAACTGCCGGGTTGTGCAGGTCCGCACGTCCAAGGCCGACGCAACGTCGGGAATCTTCGGCTCTTTCCTGATGGATTGTTTTGGAGTCGGTTTGTCCATTCCCTCATCGGTGACGATTGCGACTCCATGTACCTTGGCGGCGGCGATGAGCCAAGGATCGGCTTTGGATTCCGCGCTCCACTGATTCACAGCGGACGGCTGATAGCATTTGCAGGTAACGAGATAATCCTGAACTTCGACGTATGCGGCTAAGATCGCATCCGTTTTGCGGCTGAGAATCCTGCCTCTGAAGACCGCTTCGGTCCACTGGGCCAACACGTCCCATGTATTGGGCGGTGCTTGTTTGGGCACGAGCTCGTCGTACACCACATCGAGCATGAGGAGTATGCCGTCCGAGGCTGCCTGCTCCAGTGTTTGCCAGAAAGGCTGGAACATCCTAGTGCTGAAGGGATAATGCACCCGATGGGCGCTGATCAGTACATTGGAATCGACGAGATAGGGATCAGACATCATTCAGTCCCTTCTCTCGTAGCAATCCATCGTAGGCGCGCAGCGAGCGTATTCCGAGCAGGTCGAGCCCATCGGTGTACGGCAACGATCCGCTCTTGATGCTTTCGCTGACCATCCATACGTAGCGGTCGTCAAGGTGGAACGCGGTATTCGCATTCTGATTTCCGCCGTCCCGCTTCTTATCGGCGCTTTTCTTTGCCTCCAGCATCTGCCGTGTGTGGGATTCGACGACTTCTACGTCCTGATGCGTCGCAAGCTTAAGCTCGCATGCATGGATGGCCATTGTCAAGGCGCTCAGTCCATATAGATGCGCACACTCATCTGCCGCGGCGATGGGACCGGAATCGCTGTGATTCATCCAGACCTGTCTGAAGGCATCATCCTTGACCAATGCTTGAACCACGGCGTGATTGATGAGCCGCTCAGCGGCCACCCGATTAGCCTCGAACATCGGATCGTTGTAGAGTTCGCTGGTGCCCAACAGCACATGACCCACCTCATGAAGCAGCGAAAACATCATGCCTCTGTAGGAATCGTTGCGGTTGATGAAAATCAGCGGAGCTATATCGTCCAGCAACACGAAGGCGCGGAATTCGTCGAGATCCAAGCGCCTGCGAGTCGTGCCCACCATGGAATCGACCATCACCATCAGACCGGCGTCCGAAGCCTGCCTGCGTACATAGCGGAAGCGGTCATTGTCCTGCTTCTTCAGGATGTGACGATCATCCACAAGGACAATACGTCGCGAATGTTTGCCGCCAACGACTCCGAAGCCTTGCAGTTCTTCGCCATGCCCACGATGGCGTTCTTCTCGAAACCGGCGGAGATCATCTCGTCGCGAGCCCAGTCTTGACGACTGCGCATCACGCGAATCACGTCCTTAAGGTCGTTGCTTATCGCGGCGCCATCGTTGTTGATCGTTCGATACCGCAGCAGCGGCTCCTCTTCCTGCGGAGTCGGGAAAGAACGGACCAGACTGCCGAAAGGCACATGGAGGGCCTTGCTCAACTTGGAGACCTTCGTGAAGGAGAGTCGCAGCGGCTCGTCGGAATCCAGCCAGCTGGGCAGCTGTGCAAGGTCGCCGTTGGTCGCGGCCACTGCGCCGGCGTCAGCGTCGCTGCTGCGCACGGCCCACTGCAGTACACGCGGTTGTACCGTCAAGGTCGCCACTGTTCACCTCCTTCCTGGCTCTTTCGGAACGGTAAAGCACTCTCAGCACTCTCAATGATAAGGAAGACAGCCGGGTCGGACAACAACGCGGAATGTTGTACGAAACGCGTGATGATGGTATTGGGCGCGAAGATTCAATCAAGCCGTCATAGGGCGTGTTGATGTGTTTGAGTGTCTTCCGGTTCTGGCGTTGCCGGTAGAGGTAGTCGTCTCAGGCGCTGGCGGTCTACGTCAGGTTCATCGGTCAGTTCTCGTCGAGCAGTCCGTGCTCGTGCAGGTCGCCATGCTGCGCCTGACGCATGCCGCGGAGGATCTTCTCAACCATCGCCGGATTGCGGTAGATGCGCACCGTCTCCATCAGGCTGTCGTAGTCGGACTGGTTCATGACGATGATGTTATCCTCGGCGTCCTTGTTGGTGACGAGCAGCGGCTCCGCGTCCTCGCGGATCTGACGGATGCTCTCCTTGAGATTGTTGCGGAACGAACTGTAGGTTATCGCGCGCATGGTTGCTCCTTGTATCGTGGCGCCGATCAGCGAAGAGGAAATCGTATGCTGAACGGACGCATCTCTACAGGATCTGCTCAATGCCGTATTTGTAGACGCGCATGCCGAGCGACTCGTAGAACCTGACGGCGGCGGGATTCGCAGCCCAGGCGTTGAGCGTCACGTTGTGGTAGCCGTGCGCGCGGGCGTAGTCGAGGACGTGACGGTACAGCGCCGTGCCCACATGCTTGCCGCGGGCGGCCTCGTCGACGCAGATGTCGTCGATGTACAGCGTGGCGATCGGCTGTAGGTTGTTGCTGCCCGCATGGTCCTCGCGCACGCAGAAGGCGTAGCCGAGCACGTCGCCGTTATCGTCGGCGGCGACGAAGATCGGTCGGTCATCGTCGGCGATGATCTGCGCGAGCTCGTCGGGCGTGTACTTGGTGCGGCCTTCGACGAACAGGTCGGGCCGCCCGTGCGCGTGCACGTCGTTGACCTGACGCAGCAGATCCATGATGGTGGCGGAATCGGAGAGCCTGGCGCGGCGGATGGTGAGATTCGTGGTGGTATTCGACATGGCTCCCATCGTACGTCCGGGAAGGAACGGCGCGGTGGACGTGCGCCGGTTGGGACGGTGTGCGCTTATATTATCGGTCGCGCGCCTGCTTCGCCTGCTGGAAGCGTTCCTGCAGCGCCTGCTGGATCAGATGGATTCGGGATTCCGCCATGAGACCATATTCACTCAGATGATGGGCGACATCTTCGGGCCAGTCGTCCAGCGCATCGAGATCGTAGCGGCCCCAATCGCGTATCAGATGCAGCTGTCTGCGCGCCGTGGGAGATTTGGTTGTGACGAAGAACGGTCGGGTCCTGTAGTCCGCGTTGCTGATGCGCAGTTCACCAGCCCACAGCGAAGCGCCCGTATCGAAGAGGGGAGCGGGCCGCACGCGCAGGGTCTCCACATCGCGGATCAACGCGAAATTGTTGTAGTGGCGGTCGATGTTGCGCATAAGCCAGTCGATCAGCAGCCAGTCGTCGGTGGCGTCGGACGTCTCCTGCTCGTCGGCGCCCAATGCGGCTGCGGCGGCGATCCACTGGTCACGGGCGGACAGACGGTTGTTCCGCTTCGCGGTACCCAACGCCTGCCATGCGCTGATCAGCTCCTCGGTGTCCGAGAGCATCTCCGCGCAGATCGAGACGGGACGGTTGTCGTATTCGCCGAGCGTATACCGTACGGCGGGAATGTGCAGACGAGCCGCAAGACGGGACGCGATCAGCTCGTTGATTGGTTCCTGTCCGGTGCGACCGGCTTTGATGAGCAGTCGTGTCCCATCAGCCCCGACCGTCCATCGTTTCGGCAGATCGCCGCCGGTGGAGGCGTCGGGGGCGTTAAAACTGAACCGATGCGACGACGAGCGTTCGGACAGCAGCGCATATCCGAGCTGTTCGGGGAAGGGATTGTCGAAGAAATTGACGTCCTCCCAGCGCACATCCTCGTCCGCATCCCGCACCCAGTATTGGTCGGACAGGCTCAGGCCTCGGGTGCGGTCGAGCAGTTCGACGGTATTGGAAAGACGCAGGTCCGCAAGCACGCGGGCGATGCCGTCGCGTGTGGAGGGAATCGCCCTTCCTCGCCACCAGGAATCCACGCGATGCGCGTAGACGGCGTATTTGCCATGCGTGGTGAACTCCGGTGGCATGCGCTGCGCGTCGATGATGGAGGCGGCGCCCACGGCATGCCCGGTGCGCTCGTCGAAATCGAACGCCAGGGTCTCGTGGGTGCGGTTCATGATGATTCTGCGCCGCATGACCATTCACCTCCCGTCGGATCCTCGTCCGCATACCCGAGCATAGCAGCAGAACCGCGTCTTCCAGCGAATGCCGGGAGGAGCGGCTCTGCCGCGCGAAGCGCTGAAGCTCAGCCGATGAGCCACTTGGCGTTGCTCAGGCTGTGCAGCGGGATGAACGGGATGAGGATCGGGGTGCGCTTGGCGTAGCGCCGGTAGTCGGGGTCGTCGGCGTACTCCTTGTTCTGGCGAAGCTCGAGCCTGCGCGCGCCGCCGAACATGATCCAGCAGATGCACAGATAGCCGCCGATCGCGGCGATCCACTGCCAGACGCCGTTGAGGATGGTGACGCCGGAGACGAAGACACCGGTCCATGTGATGATCTCGCCCAGATAGTTCGGGCAGCGCACGAGGCGGAACAGGCCGACGTCGCAGAAGCCGTGCGGATGCCGCTGCTTGAAGCGGTTCTTTGTCAGATCCGCCGCGGATTCGAGGATGATGCCGGCCGCCATGATCGCGGCGCCCGTGATGGCGACGGCGTCGGTGCCCGCATGGTTCTGCAGACGGAACACGATCGGCGAGGCCTCGCACGCATACAGCAGCGCGCACCCGACCCAGGTCAGGAGCTTGAGCGGCAGCTTGACCTGCGAGCCGTTGTCGATTGCCTGCTGCATCACCTGCCGGTAGGAGGAGCTGCGGTATTCGCGGATGAGCAGATATCCGCCGAGCCGCAGCCCGTAGATGATGAGCAGAGCGGCCATGACGGTCGCAACCGTCGTCAGGCCGCCGCGGAGCCCGAAGTAGATGAGCAGCGCCGAGCCGATGCCGGCGATCGAGAAGCCGTAGCCGATCGAGATGAACCAGATGTAGCGGTGGAAGCCCACTGCGCTGATCGCCAGCGCCACGATAAACACAATCAAGAATGCCATATTCCAAGCGTATCGGGCGGCGGCCGGCCGCATCGGTCGCGCGGAGAATAGCGCCGTGGGCGCATTCCCGGGCGTGTCGGAGGCGTGCGACCGCAGATAGGCCGCGGATGTGAAAAGATGCGAATCCTGATGTCGCCAATGTGACCGGGGCAACGGGCGCTGGGTGGGGCGAGAGGTTGCATACTGCTGCGCTTAATGGGTGAGGATGATATACCGAACGTGCGCAGACGCCGTTCCCGTGGGTGTCTGATGCCTCAAAATGACAAAGACAATCATCACCCGTGAAATGAGATGGCATGACTGCATTGGAAAAGCGATATAAGAGATTCGGGACCATAGGCATATGTTGTATAGGGGCTTTGTCCTTGCTGTGCGGCTTGATCGCTCTGCCGGCGGTCGCTGAGGAGGCGGCTCCTGACGCAGCTGGAGCTGATGTCAATTCGGCGAAGTCGTTCAGGATGCCTGATGCCGATCCGAGCTTGGAACCGGATATTGGCGAACTGGATCGTATCGCGCAAGGACTGGCCGGTAAATACACCATCCGCATCCCAGCACTGACCGAGGCGTCAAACGGTGATCTGCTGGCTTCCTACGACAGGCGTCCGCCGGCCGCCAATGGAGACATTCGAGGAGGCGATGCGCCTAATCCGAATTCGATTCTGCAGCGGCGCTCCACGGACAAAGGAAAAACTTGGGGCGAGGAGATCGTGATCGCGCAGGGGGCATCAGGGCAGCATCCCCAAGGCTATTCCGATCCCTCATATGTGGTGGATCATGATACGGGCACCATCTTTAACTTCCATGTGTACAGTCAGATAGCCGGCGTTGTGGCGAACGCCCCTGCATATACCTATACGCCGGACGGCGCCATCGATGAGGCGAACGAGCATGTCCTGAATCTCGGTCTGTCTGTATCCACCGATGATGGGCACACATGGAAGAATCGCATCATCACCGATCAGGTGCTCCGTGACGCCGCGAAACGTTACGGCCTCACCTCCTGCTTCATGACTTCGGGCGGTGGCGCCCAAAAGGTGCAGGAGCCGCACAGGGGACGATTGCTCAATCAGCTGACATGCGTCGTCAAAGGTAACCTCAACACCGTGGTCGCCGGCACGGTGTACTCCGACGATCACGGCGCCTCATGGCATTTGGGAGAGCTGACCTCCAACGTGACGGATGCCGGCAGGTGGAGCTTCAACGAGAACAAGGTCGTCGAGCTTTCGGATGGCCGGCTGCTGCTGAATTCCCGCGTGGCGAATCAAAACGCGAACGGATATCGCATTCAGGCCGTATCGGATGACGGCGGCGAACACTGGAACACGGATTATCGGTCGACTGCGCCGTATCTGCGGGACTCGGGGAACAATGCCGACATCATCCGCGCCTATCCCAATGCCCGACCCGGTACGCTGCGTTCGCGGGTGCTGCTGTTCTCCAACACGAACGATGAGGACGGAGGCCGCCAGCGTGGCGTCATCAGTATGTCCGTGGACGATGGGGCCACATGGCCGTATACCAAGGAATTGCGGTCCAATGGCACCGGATACACCTCGATGACCGTCCAGTCAGACGGACGCATCGGCCTGTTGATGGAACCCGAGATTGGAGGTTGGAACGATGTCGGATACCAGTCGTTCACAATGCGGTGGCTGCAGCCCGACCTCGTCACAGAGCTCAGGATGACGCCGCCGGAACACGTCGAAGCAACTGTCGGACAACCGGTCAACATTCCCTTGGGCGTCGAGCACAACGACCCCTCTCTCAAGGACAGCGCCACGCTTGAGGGGTTGCCGGCCGGCTTGTCCTATGATGACAAGACTCAGGCGATTGTCGGTACCCCGACCGACGGCATTGACGAAGTTCGGCAATACCATGCGACGGTAGTCGTGACGGAGGAAGACGACGGCACGGGCATGCCGCGTACGGCTGCGGCTTCATTCGAACTGACGCTGCATCCATCGCCGACGCGGACGGAATCGACCCGGACCGATGAAGGCAAGACCCAGCAGCCTGAAGTGTCACGCGAGAACGCAACGCCGAACACGAAGGGCGATGCGGATCGGAAACAGCGCGAGAACTCGCATGCATCCGGCAAGGATGCCGATGGCGCTGCAGCGCAGAATGGGGGTCTGGCGAGCACAGGAGCGTCATCGGTGTGGTTGTGTATGGCGGCCGTGCTGTCGGCGCTGCCGGGGGCGTGGATGCTGAGAGCCGCCAAGCGTCCCGCAGGGCGCCGATGCCGTAATCTGCGATAATCCAACGTGCACAGACCGCAGGATGCGGTCCGCCGGATTATTCGGCCGACGGCTGCGCGAAGCCCTCGACGACCCGCATCGCGTCGATGATCTGCTCGGCGGTCACGTCCGGCACCGCCGCGTGGAACGGCGAGCCCTCGGCGGCGGCGAAGTCGGCCACAGTCCGGAGGTTGTCGTCGGTGAACGGCAGGTTCATCTGCCTGAACGAATGCGGCAGCCCGATGCGGTCGTAGAACGGCAGCAGCGCCCGCGCCTCGTCCTCCTTGCCTTCGGTCACGAGCTGGACCATGACGCCGTACGCCACCTTCTCGCCATGCATCGTCTCGGCCGACCCGGGAATGCGCGTCAGGCCGTCGTGCACCGTATGCGCGCCGGATTCGCGGGCGCGCACGCCGCCGAAGCCGGCCACGGTGCCGGCCAGACCGATGATCGTGTCGATCAATGTGCGCACGTGCTGATCGTCGTACTTTCCGGCGCGCAGCGCTTCGAGCGCCGGCTCGCTTTCCTCGAGCAGCGTGTCGCGTATGAGGCGCGCGCTGTGCCGGGACAGTTTGTCGAAGACGGTCAGGTCGTCCGCCTGCGCGAACACCGGGTCGGACTCGTAGAACTTCGCAAGCGTGTCGCCGATGCCGCCGATGAACTTCTCGGACGGCGCCCGCGCGATCATCGCCGCGTCGACGAGCAGCGCCGTGCTGTTCCTCGGATGCACCGGCACGCCGAGGAAGCGGTGCTCGTCGTCGTAATCCACCGAATACGGCGAGTAGGCGGCGCACGCGCAGGCGAGCGTCGGCACGATGACGAGGTCCGCGTCGAGGATCTCGGCGACGTTCTTCGCCGTGTCGGACAGTTTGCCTGCGCCGATCGCGACGATCGCGTCCGCGTCGAGCGCCTTCGCCTGCTCGGCGAGTTCGCGCGCGTTGCGTTCGCTCGACGTGCCGTCGTAGCGCAGCACCGGCGCGAAGAACTCGTCAGCGCCGGTGTAGTCCAGGAACGCCTGCGCCGACTTGACACCGGTGATGACGACCGGATGGTCGTAGTCCTCGAGGTACTTCGGGACGATCTTGGCGACTCCCGGATCGCTCACGTAGCGGTTCGGGCCGGGGCGGACATCGGTGTCTTGGACGAAGGTGGCCATCGGAAGCTCTTCTTTCTTGTATCTGGTGTTTCCTCCGTTGGGGAAACGGTTGTTGGCCTGTCCGCGCATCGTATGCGGCGGACGGCGTTCGGGGCGGCCCGGCGTTCGGCTGCGGCGGGGTGTTCTGATGGAACATGGCGCCGCATGCGGTCGGTTGCGGACCTGATGCGTTGCTGGCGACGGCGAAGAGCTTGTGGCGTACCGACGCGTTGGTGGCCATACTATGAAGCCCGACGAACGGCGTTCGCTTCAAGTGGAGCAAAGGGCGGCGAGCACCGTATCTGTCTAGTTTCGCGATGCTCCGGCGCATCTGCGGGACCGGCGCCGAAACCGGCAGGGCGAGGCTGCGGACGCCGTTCCCGTGCGCGGATACACTCACGGGGATACACTATGGGATGGCGTACGTCCGGGCCGGATCCCGCCGGATTCGCGACGCGACGCGACGAAGGACGACGAAAACGAAAGAGGAGACCATGGCACAGGAGCAGCAGGACAAGCCGGTCGTCGAAAGCTTCCAGCTTGACCACACGAAAGTCAAGGCGCCGTACGTGCGCTACATCGACACGCAGACCGGCCCCAACGGCGACGTCATCTCCAACTACGACCTGCGTCTCGTCCAGCCGAACGAGAACGCGATCCCGACCGGCGGCCTGCATACGATCGAGCACACGATCGCCGTGCTGCTGCGCGAGCGCATCCCCGGCTACATCGACTGCTCGCCGTTCGGATGCCGCACCGGCTTCCACCTGCTCACCTGGGGCGAGCACTCGACCGAGGATGTTGCGAAGGCGCTCAAGGAGTCGCTCGAGTTCATCGCGAACGAGGCGACGTGGGACGACGTGCCGGCCACGGCGGTCGAAAGCTGCGGCAACTACCGCGACCACAGCCTGTTCACGGCGAAGGAGTGGGCGAGGGACATCCTCGCGCAGGGCATCAGCTCCGACCCCTTTGATCGCAGGCTCGTCTGAGACGCCCGTTCAGGGCCGATGCGCGCGGACGCCCGTGACGGGCGTCCTCGCGCATGGCGCGGCGGATCCGCCGGACACGGCATCGACAACAAGGAAGAGGCAGGCAATGGGCAGCGCATCGACACGGCGGTTCCGCCATGCGACGATGAAGGACTATCCGCAGATCGAACGCAACTACGCCCGCGCGCGCGAGCTGATGGCGCGCAACGGCAACCCGACGCAGTGGGGGAGCACGTTCCCGAGGTCCGAAGTGGTTAAGGACGACATCGCCAACCAACGCACGATGCTGCTCGTGGACACGGTCGGCGGCCATGAGCGCATCCTCGCGCAGTTCGCCGTGTGCCCGGGCATCGACCCGACCTATGTGAAGATCAACGGCGCGTGGCTCGACAACGACTCCTATGTCACGATCCACCGGATCGCGTCGAGCGGTCTCGTGCGCCACGCGGCGCGCGACTGCGTCGAATGGTGCCTCAAGCATTACGGCAACGTGCGCGTCGACACGCATCCGAACAACAAGGCGATGCAGCATGTGCTCGAGACCTGCGGGTTCGCGCGTTGCGGCCTGATCCAGCTGCTCGACCGCGACGAGGACACGACGCGCATCGCCTACCAGCGGCACGAATGGTGAGCGAGTGGTGATCTGGTGATCGCGCGCTGAGCCCAGCGCGTGCGCAGGCGATGCCCCGCGCCGCGAACCGCCGCGCGCACCGACGTCACAGCGGTGCGCGACAATACCGGATATGACCGCACAAGCACTTGCCGAACCGCATTTCTCCTCACCCCGGGGCGAAGCCAACTACCGGGCCGCGCGCCGGCGGTATCCGGCGCAGGCGATCGTGGACCTCGCCGCCATCCGCGACAACATGCGCCATCTCGTCGACGTCGTGAACCGCGAAGGGGACAGGACCGCGGTGATGGGCGTCGTCAAGGCCGACGCCTACGGCCACGGACTGATCCCGACCGCGCTCGCCGCGCTCGCCGGCGGCGCCACCTGGCTCGGCACCGCGCAGGCGCACGAGGCGCTGCTGCTGCGTCGCGCCGGCATCGGCCCCGACCGCGCGCATATCCTCACCTGGGTCAACAACCCGCTCGAGGCGCCGTACCGCGAACTGATCGAGGAGGACATCGACCTGTCGGTGGCCACGACGACGGCGCTCGAGCGCATCGCCGCCGCCGCGCGCGAAGCGCGACGCCCCGCCCATGTGCACATCAAGGTCGACACCGGATTCGGCCGCAACGGCTTCACGTTCGAGAACCTTCCGGAGGCGGCTGGCGCGCTCGCCGCGCTGCGCGACGAAGGCGTCCTCAACATCGTCGGCCAGTGGAGCCACCTCGCCGTCGCCGACGCCCCGAGCAACGCCGACTTCGTCGCGCAGACCGACGCGCAGATCGCACGCTTCGAGGAGTTCACGGCGCGCCTCGCGGACGCCGGCATCGAACCGCGGATCAGGCATCTGGCGAACACGGCGGCCACGTTGAGCCGCCCGTCGATCCACTACGAACTCGTGCGCCCCGGCGTCGGCCTGTACGGCTACGAGGCCGACCCGGACATGGGCAGCCCGGAACGCTACGGGCTCAGACCGGCGATGACGCTGCAGGCGCAGCTGAGCTCGGTCAAGGACGTCGACGCGCACAGCGGCCTGTCCTACGGGCGCATCTACCTGACCGAGGATCGCACAAGCGTCGCGATCGTGCCGGTCGGCTACGCGGACGGCATCCACCGTTCCGCCTCCGGCGCCGACGCGCTCGGCGCGCTCGGCGAACGCGGCCGCACGATGCCCGGCGGTCCGGTGCGCGTCATGACGAAGGAAGGCCCCAGGCTCATGCGCGTCAGCGGCCGCGTCTGCATGGACCAGTTCATCATCGACCTGCACGGCATGGCCGACGACCTCGGCGTCGCGATCGGCGACACGGTGGAGCTCTTCGGCCCCGGCCGCGGCGAGGCGTACGGCGAACCGACCGCCGACGACTGGGCGCGCGCCGCCGAGACGATCAGCTACGAGATCTTCACCTGCCTGCGCAACCGCATCCCGCGGCTGTACGAACACGCAGCCGAAGTGCTCGGCCCCGACGATCTCGCGAAGCTCGACCCGGCGAGCATCCTGTAACGAATCCGCACGGCGCGTTCAACACTCAAGAGGGGAGGGGAGCCGATGGACGGGGAGACGACGGTCGGAGAGCCGACGCCGGAAGGCTACACGGCGCACGACATCGAACGATGGGCCGCCGAGCCGCCCAAATCGGGACGCCGCACGCCCTTCGAACGAGACCGCGCACGCCTCATCCACTCGTCGGCGCTGCGCAGGCTCGGCGCGAAAAGCCAGATCCTCGTCGCGGGCACCGACGACTTCGCGCGCACACGTCTCACGCACACGCTCGAAGTCGCGCAGATCGGCCGCCAGATCGCGCGGATGCTCGGCTGCGACCCCGACGTCGTCGACTGCGCATGCCTCGCGCACGACCTCGGCCATCCGCCATTCGGCCACAACGGCGAACGCGCGCTCGCCGCGCTCGCGAAGGACATCGGCGGATTCGAGGGCAACGCGCAGACCTTCCGTCTGCTCACCCGCCTCGAACCGAAGATCTTCCGCGCCTCGGGACGTCCGGCCGGCGTCAACCTCACGCGCGCATGCCTCGACGCATCCGTCAAGTACCCGTGGGGCTACATGCGCGCCGACGCGCATCCGAAAGGCGAGCGCGGCCGCAAGTTCGGCGTCTACCCGGACGATGTCGACGTCTTCCGGTGGCTCAAGGAGGGCGCGCCCGAGGAGACGGTGCCGCTCGAGGGGCAGGTCATGGACCTCGCCGACGACATCGCGTACAGCGTGCACGACTTCGAGGACGCCGTCGCCACCGGCGCCGCCGATCTGACCGAGCTGGACCGGACGGGGACCGTCGACGCCGTCGTGCGCGAGATCAACGCATGGTACGGGCCGCAGTGGGACGCCGACGAGCTTGTGCGCGCCTTCGGCAGGCTGCGCGCGATCGGCGCGTTCCCCGAGACCTTCGACGGTTCACGCCGTGCGCTCGCACAGCTCAAGAACGTCACGAGCATGCTCATCGGCAGGTTCGCGCTGAGCGTCGAGGCGGCGATGCGCGCGATCCACGGCGCCGGCGCGCTGACGCGGTACATGGGCGCGCTCGCCGTGCCTGAAGTGACGCGCTACGAGATCCTCGTGCTCAAGGGCATCGCCGTGCACTATCTGATGGAGCCGCGCGACCATTCGCCGATGCAGCAGGACGAACAGCGGATCGTGACCGACCTCGTCGACATGATCATGGACGACCGGTCGACGCCGCCCTTCGCGTTGGAGCGCGTGTTCTGGGAGGACTGGATGGACGCGGCCGACGACGGGGCGCGGCTGCGCGTCGCGATCGACCAGGTCGCGAGCCTGACCGACGCGTCGGCGATGACGATGCACACGCTGCTGTGCTCGTGAACGCCGCCGTGCGCGTGAAACGCCGCGTTCGTGAAGCATCGGTGCACGACGGCCCCGCGATGACGGTCGGCTGATATGATGTTGGCTCATGGCGGGCTTGATCAGGCAAGAAGACATAGACAAGGTGAGGAACGCGGCCGATCTGTACGACATCGTGTCTGCGAGCGTGTCGCTCAAGCCGGCGGGCGCCGGCTCGTTCTCCGGCCTGTGCCCGTTCCATGACGAGAAGACGGCGAGCTTCTATGTGCGCCCGTCGATGGGCCTGTGGCACTGCTTCGGATGCGGACGCTCCGGCGACGTCTTCGGCTATGTGCAGGAACGGGAGAACCTCGACTTCCCCGACGCCGTCGAACTGCTCGCCGACAAATACCACATCGAGCTGCACCGCGAGCAGGGGCGCGGCTCCGACAACGCGCGCAAGGGTTCGAAGCGCACGCGGCTGCTCGAGATGAACGAGGAGGCGCAGCGCTTCTTCGTCGAACAGCTGACGACGCAGGAGGCGCTGCCGGCGCGCCAGCTGCTCGGCGGACGCGACTTCAGCCGCGAGGACTGCGTGCGCTTCGGGTGCGGCTACGCGCCGCAGGGCTGGGACAACCTCGTGCGTCATCTCGCCGACAAGGGCTACACGCAGCAGGAGATGCTCGACGCCGGCCTCGCGCGTCAGGGCCAACGCGGCGTCTACGACTATTTCCGCGGGCGCGCCACATGGCCGATCCGCGACTCGACCGGCCGCACGCTCGGCTTCGGCGCGCGCAAGCTGTACGACGACGACCAGATCGGCGCGAAATACATCAACACGCCGGACACGCAGCTCTACCACAAGAACCAGGTGCTCTACGGCATCGACCTGGCCAAGGACGCGATCGTCAAGAAACGGCAGGTCGTCATCGTCGAAGGCTACACCGACGTCATGGCGATGCATCTGGCCGGCATCGACACGGCCGTCGCCACCTGCGGCACCGCGTTCGGCGAGGAGCACGCGAAGATCGTGCGCCGCCTCATCCACGACGACTCGCTCGGCGCCGTGCAGCTCGTCGGTCCGCTCAAGGTCGAAGGGCAGGCGCTCAGCTCGCGCATCGTCTTCACGTTCGACGGCGACGCGGCCGGGCAGAAGGCGGCGCTGCACGCGTTCGGCCTCGACACGGCGTTCCTGTCGCAGACCTTCGTCGCCGTCGCCGAGGACAACCTCGACCCCTGCGACCTGCGCATCCGGCACGGCGACGACGCGTTGCGCGCGCTCGTCGAGAACGCGAAGCCGTTGTACGACTTCGTGCTTGGCGCCGCCGTCAACCGCTTCGACACCTCGTACACGACCGGGCGGATGGGCGCCGTCAAGGCGACGGCGCCGCTCATCGCGCAGATCCGCGACCGTTCGCTGTGGGATCTGTACGCCCGCAAGGAGGCGCGCGCGATCGGCGTCGACCTCGACGTCATGCGGCGCGAGGTCATCGCGGCGCGCAAGGCGCTGCATGTGCGCGACGAGGACGCGTACATGCCCAGGCGCAGCCGCTACCCGCGCGCCGGCGAAGGCGAGCGCCAGGGCGAGCCGACGGCCGTGCAGGCGCGGCTCATCGAGCAGGCGAACGCCGAGCGGCAGACCTTCTACCGCGTGCCCGATCCGGTGTTCATCTGCGAGCAGCAGTTCATGGCGACGCTCATCCAGATCCCGCGCGCCGTCAACGCCGAACTGTTCCGCGGCCTCAACGTGCACTGCTTCCAGACGCCGGTGTTCCAGACGCTGTACCAGGCGGTCGACGTGGCCGGCGGACTGCCGCCGGATTCGGCGACGCAGCAGCAGTGGTTCGAGCATCTGCTCGAAGCGGGCGGTCCGATGCTCGGTCAGGTCATCAACGAACTCGCCGTCATGCCGCTGCCGCTGCGCTTCGACGAGGACGCCGTGCAACGTGAGCAGGAGGCGCACGGGGGCGCCGGCGTCGTCACGCAGCCGCTGCGCGAGGCGACGCAGGCGGAGCGGCAGTACGCGAACCAGCTGCTCGCGAAGCTGCTCGACGCCGGCTACATGCGCACGATCGAGCAGACGAAGCACCGCATCGCGCATACGCAGGACTCGAAGCAGCAGATCGAGCTGCTCGGCGTGCTGCAGCATCTCGAGACGGCGCGCAAGGAGCTCAAGGCGAGCATCTTCGGCGGGTGAGCGGCGCCTGTCGCGGCGACGAATTTAGTCATCCCGGTGAACTAATGGGGCGTAGTCTGTGCGACGATATGGGCCCGACTGAAAACGTCGGCGCGTAAGCGCAATGATTGCAACAGCTTGCGGCCTTGCACGCCGGAAACGGTCGGCGATACACCACGCCGAATCGTTGCAACGGCGCGATTTCGTGTAGGATGGGCTTGTTTTTGCAAGTGCGTTCTGGAGGATGGATGCGGCAACGGGTGCTCACGTTCATGCGCAGCGAGACCATATTGATCGTCGCGTCCATACTCGCATTGATATCATGCTTCATCGTGCCGCCGGACGGGGACTACGGCGGCTACGTGCATGTGAGCACGATCGCGCAGCTCATCTGCCTGATGCTCGTCGTGGCGGGATTCCAGCGCATCGGCGTCTTCAGGATCATCGGCGCGTCGCTGCTGCGCCGCGTGCACACGGCGCGCGGGCTCGTGCTCACGCTGCTGTCGCTGACCTTCGTCTCGTCGATGTTCATCACGAACGACGTCGCGCTGCTCACCTTCGTGCCCTTCGGACTGGCCGTGCTCACGATGGCGCACATGGAGGACAAGGCGATCGTCGTGTGCGCGCTGATGACGGTCGCCGCGAACACCGGCAGCATGCTCACGCCGATCGGCAACGCGCACAACCTGTACTTCAAGGCGCTCACCGGCATCAGCACCGGACGCTTTCTCGAGATCATGGCGCCGTATTCGGCGCTCGCGGCCGTGCTGCTCGTCATCGTCACGGCGGTCGTGTTCCGCGGCCGCACGATCACCGAGTTCGAAGGCATGGACAGCAAGGGCATCGAGCGCGGCGTGCTCGCGCCGGACTCCTCGCGCGCGCAGCCGGATGAGATCAAGGTCACCGGCTACGGCGCCGGATACGGAGGATGGCGTGCGATCGTGTACACCGGCGTGTTCCTCGTGTGCGTGCTCACGGTCAGCGACCTCATCCCGCTGTGGGTGATGTGCGTCGTGACCGTCGTCGCGATGCTCGTCTGCGACCGCAGATCCTTCCTGCACGCCGACTGGGGTCTGCCGCTCACGTTCATCATGTTCTTCATCTTCATCGGCAACATGAAGCGTGTGCCGGAGTTCTGCGCAATCGCGCAGGCCTTCGTCGGGCAGCGTCCGCTCGAGGTGTCGATCATCTCCAGCCAGATCATCAGCAACGTGCCGACGTCGCTGCTGCTGTCCGGATTCTGCGACCAGTGGGTGCCGCTCATCATCGGCACGAACATCGGCGGCATGGGCACGCTCATCGCATCGATGGCTTCGCTCATCACCTACAAGAACTACGCCCGCGCCTATCCGCGCAAGAAGAGCCGATATCTGGCCATGTACACGGCCGTGAGCGTGCTGTTCCTGCTGCTGCTGTACATCCTCGCGCTGATCATCGAGTAGCGGGCGGTCGCGACGCGGCCGCATCCGCTCGTACGGGGTCGTTTCGTCGACGGGGCCTACGGTTCGGCCCGGAACGGGTCGTCTCGTCGGCGGGGCCGATGGTTCGTCCCGGAAAACAACCTGTTTGCGGGCCGGTCCGTCGGCGGGGCCGATGGTTCGGACCGGAGCGTCCTGTTTCGTCGGCGGTCTCGGCGGTTCGTCCCGTAGAACGGCTTGGTTGCGTCCCCGTTCGTCGATGGGACCGATGGAACGGGACGCAATGCGGACGGTGACGGTCGGCGTTCGGTGACGTACCATGATGTGCGCTATACTGATTCAGGTTTGGCCCCGTAGCTCAGCTGGATAGAGCATGTGACTTCTAATCTCAAGGTCGACGGTTCGAGCCCGTCCGGGGTCACGATCGGGGATGGCGTCCGCGCCATCCCCGTTGCATTTGGGGATGCGGCAGGCCCGGCACGCCGCTCCGTGCACGGATGCATGTGCCGGGACGCCGGCCGTGCCGTCAGAACGTGAGCACGACCTTGCCGAAGAGGTCGGCGGACAGCACGCGGGCGAAGGCGTCCTTCGCGTATTCGACCGGATAGGTCGCGTCGATGATCGGATGCAGGTTCGCGTGTTCGACGAAGCGCAGCATCCTCGCGAAATCGTCGCGTGATCCCATCGTGTTGCCCTGGATTCGGATGTCCTGGAAGAACACGCGTGTCAGCTCGGCGCCGGGCTGGTCGCCGCTCGTCGCGCCGCAGGTGACGATGACGCCGCCGGGACGCACCGAGCGGATCGAATGGGCCCATGTGGCCGAACCGACCGAATCGAGCACGGCGTCCACCTTGTGCGGCAGGCGTTCGCCGACATGCACGGCGGCGTCCGCGCCGATGCGTCGCGCCACGTCGAGCTTCTCCTGGCTGCGCGACGTGACGAAGACCTCGAGGCCGGCCGCGTGCGCGAGCTGGATCGCCGCGCTCGCCACGCCGCCGCCCGCCCCCTGGATCAGCACGCTGTCGCCGGGTTGCACCTGCGCGCCGTGCCCGCGCGAGAACAGCATCGAATAGGCGGTGAGCCAGCTTGTGCCGAGCGCCGCCGCCTCCTCGATCGTGCAGTTCGCCGGCTTCGCGAACAGATTCGCCGCCGGGACCTGCGTCTCGTCGGCCATCGTGCCCGGATACCTCTCCGACAGGATCGTACGGCGCTCGCCGGCGGCCACGCCCGCTCCGTCCGCGCCGATGACCGTGTATGCGACGACCTCGTCGCCGGCCTTGAGCCCGGTGCGTCCCTCGGGCTCCTCCTCGAGCACGCCGCACACGTCGGTGCCGAGGATCATCGGCGTCATGTCCGCAGGCAGTCCGACGCCCTTGAGCGACCAGATGTCGTGATGGTTGACCGAGACGGCGCGCGTCCTGATGCGCGTCCATCCGTACGGCAGCCTCGCGGTGGGCAATTCGCCCACCGCGAGCG
The DNA here is from genome assembly GCF_002286915.1 of Bifidobacterium italicum. GTDB lineage: Bacteria > Actinomycetota > Actinomycetes > Actinomycetales > Bifidobacteriaceae > Bifidobacterium > Bifidobacterium italicum. The sequence goes on from NZ_MVOG01000004.1 coordinate 83,912, forward strand.
CCTCCAAAGGATGTTCCGGATTGATGCCCTGTGCGTATACGGCCCGCATCGCCGCTCCTTACGTCCGTTCGGGCGGACGCGTCGTCCGCCCGCCAACCGTCATTCTAACGCGTCGCGGACCGCCCCGAGGCCGGCACACTATAATATGGTTCGCGGGGCGCGCACCCGCGTCCACCGAACGCAACCGTAAGGATCTGATCAGGCTCATGACCGGCGACATTCTGGCGAACATGCATGCACCCGCGGACGTCAAGGGGCTCGGCGGGGACGAACTGGACGCCCTGTGCGCGCAGATCCGCGACACGCTCGTCGACTTCGGCAAACGCCACGGCGGCCATATCGGCTCGAACCTGGGCCTTGTGGAGGCGAGCGTCGCATTGCACCGCGTCTTCGAATCGCCGTTCGACAAGATCGTCTTCGACGTCTCCCACCAAAGCTACGTGCACAAGATGCTGACGGGGCGCGCGCGGGCGTTCCGCGACGCGGCGCTGTTCGACTCGGTGAGCGGTTTCACGAACCCCGACGAAAGCGAGCACGACCTGTTCGTGCTGGGGCATACCGGCACGTCGATCTCGCTCGCGTGCGGTCTGGCGAAGGAGCGTGACATGCGCCGAGCGGCCGGCCGCACGCCGCAGACGAACAACGTCGTCGCCGTCATCGGCGACGGCGCGCTGAGCTCCGGCATCGCCTTCGAGGGGCTCAACAACGCGGCCGAGCAGGGCGGCAACCTGATCATCGTGTTCAACGACAACGAGATGTCGATCGCCGGCAACCACGGCGGCATGTATGCGACGCTCGCCGAGATGCGCGCGTCGCGCGGCCGCTGCGCCACGAACTTGTTCCGCGCCTTCGGCCTCGACTACCGCTACGTCGGGGACGGCAACGACGTGCATGCGCTCGTGCGCGCCTTCGAGGACGTCAAGGACATCGACCATCCGATCGTGCTGCACATCCATACGACGAAAGGCCTGGGGCTGGACGCCGAGGACGCCGCGCACGGCATCCGGGAAGGCCGCTGCGAGGCCAACCACTGGCAGTCGCCGATGGCCGACGCCGGCAGGCCGCTCGGCGCGCGCAAACATTACGGACGGCTGGCGATGGAGACGCTCGAGCGGCGTTTCGACGCCGAACCCGGACTCGTCGTCATCTCGCCGGCGACGCCGGGGTCGAACGGCATCACGCCGGAGTTCCGTGCCCGCGCCGGCGCGCACTACGTGGACACCGGCATCACCGAGGAGCATGCGGTCGCGTTCGCGGCCGGCATCGCGAAGGCCGGCGGACGGCCGGTCGTCGCCACGTCGGCGACGTTCTTCCAGCGCGCCTTCGACCAGCTGCAGCAGGAGGTCGCGATCAACGGCGCGCCGGTGACGCTGCTGTCCTTCGGCGGCGGGGTCTCCGACGCCGACAACACGCATTCGGGCGCCTTCGACGTCACGATGTTCGGCAACATCCCGGGGCTGCGCTGCCTGGCGCCGACGTCGCGGCGGATGTTCCTCGACATGCTCGCCTGGTCGACGTCGCCGGCGAACACGGCGCCGACGTTGATCCGCGTGCCCGGCAACGCGATCCTCGACGCCGAACGCGCGGGGATTCTCGACGCCGAGGCGACGGCCGCGCCGCAGCGCACCGACGCGGACGCGCCGTGGAGCGGGTACCGCATCGCGCATGACGGGCGCGACGTGGCCGTGCTGGGGCTGGGCGACGCCTACCCGACGGCGCAGGCCGTCGTCGGCGCGCTCGCCGACGGCGCCGGCGGTGACTGCAGCGTCGACGCGACGCTGATCGACCCGTTGCAGTTCTCGACGCTCGACGAACGCACGCTCACGGCGCTCGCGTCGCGCCACCGCGTCGTCGTCACGCTCGAGGACGCGCAGCTCGAAGGCGGCTGGGGCGAGAAGGTCACCGCGTTCTATGCGAACATGCTGCCCGACGCGGGAGTGCATGTGCTCAACTTCGGCGCCGATAAGGAGTTCACCGACCGCACGCCGCTCGCCGAACTCGACTCGCGTTACGGGATGACGGTCGATGCGATCGTCGGCCGCATCCGCGAGCTGCCGCGCACGGCGTGAGCCGACGCGCGGCGACGCGCGCGGGGTCGAGGAGGGCCGACGCGGGGACGATCGGGAAGCGCGCCGCGATGTGAGACGGAGGCCGCGCGCCGCGGCGTCGCGCGTGCCGGGTCGGCGTACAGTGGAACACGCAGCAAACCAACCGTCCACATCATTGCGGAGGTAACAATGACAGCCAGCAAGCCCGAAGTGGCCGTGATCATGGGATCGGCCAGCGATTGGGAGACGATGAAGCACGCCTGCGAGATGCTCGACCGTTTCGGCGTCCCCTATCTCAAGCGCGTCGTCTCCGCGCATCGCACGCCCGAGCTCATGGGTGAGTTCGCGCATGCGGCGCGCGCCGACGGCATCAAGGTCATCATCGCCGGCGCGGGCGGCGCGGCGCATCTGCCGGGCATGGTCGCCGCGCAGACGACGCTGCCGGTCATCGGCGTGCCGGTGCAGTCGCATGCGCTCTCCGGCTGGGATTCGCTGCTGTCGATCGTGCAGATGCCCGGCGGCATCCCGGTCGCCACGACGGCGATCGGCAATTCGGGCGCCACGAACGCCGGACTGCTCGCCGTGAGCATGCTGTCGATGAACGACGCGGCGCTCGCCGAGGCGCTCGACGAATACCGCGAGGAACTCAAGGAGAAGGTGGACGAATCCAATGCCAAGCTTGTCTGAGGAAACGAACGGCGCCGTCGACATGCTCGCGCCGGGCGCGACGATCGGCATCGTCGGCGGCGGACAGCTCGGCCGTATGATGGCGTTGTCCGCGAAATACATGGGATTGCGCGTCGGTACGCTCGACCCGACCGAGGATTGCCCGACCGCGCAGGTCGCCGACTTCCAGATCGTCGCCGACTACGACGACACGGCGGCGATCCGCGAACTCGCCGAACGCAGCGACGTGCTCACCTATGAATTCGAGAACGTGGACGCCGACGCGCTCGACGCGGTGCGCGACCGCGTCGCGATCCCGCAGGGCACCGACCTGCTGCGCGTGACGCAGAACCGCGTCGCCGAGAAGACCTTCATCAACGACCACGGCATCGCGACCGCCCCGTGGGCGCCGGTGAACGACCGCGCCGAACTGGACGCCGCGCTCGGACGGATCGGCTATCCGGCCGTGCTCAAGACGGCCGAGGGCGGCTACGACGGCCACGGCCAGATCGTGCTGCGCGACGCCGCCGACCTCGGGCAGGTCTGGCCGGACGGGGACTTCCCGCCGGCGATCCTCGAAGGCTTCGTCGACTTCGCCTACGAGGCGTCGATCCTCGTGAGCGGCAACGGCGAGGACTACGTGACCTTCCCGGTCGTGCGCAACATCCACTGCGACAACATCCTGCACAAGACGATCATGCCGGCGCCGATGGATGACGGCATGCGGGAACGCGCGCGGGAGCTGGCCGTCGCGCTCGCGAAGGGCTTCGCATTGGCAGGCACGCTCGCGATCGAGCTGTTCGTGCTCGCCGACGGCACGCTCATCGTCAACGAGCTTGCGCCGCGCCCGCACAACTCCGGACATTACACGATCGAGGCATGCGACTTCGACCAGTACGACCTGCATGTGCGCGGCATCTGCGGCTGGCCGCTCGCGCAGCCTCGGACGCTCACGCCGGCCGCCGTCATGGTCAACGTGCTCGGACAGCACGTCGCGCCGACGCGCGAGGCGATCGCCGGGCATCCCGAGTGGCATGTGCACGACTACGGCAAGGCCGAGGCGAAGCACGACCGCAAGATGGGGCACATCACCGTCCTGACCGACGACGTCGAACGCACCGTCGCCGAGCTTGACGCGACCGGCTGCTGGGCCGACATCACCGACCGCGGCTGAGACGATGCGCGACGGGCGCCGCATACGTGCACGTTCCGTGCGCATCGCGCGTCCCCGGGAATCAGCGGCGTGATCCGTCGGTAGAATCATAGGCGTCCGTGGACCGGACGGGCATCGGCACCGTCGTCAGGGCGCCGCATGGGAAGGAGCACAGCGACCGTATGCGCAATACACGGCAGAAGGACGTGATCCGCGAATCGCTCAAAGGGGGAGACGGCTTCGTCTCCGCCCGTCAGCTGCACGACAGGCTCGAGGAGGCCGGCGAGCACATCGCCCTGGCCACCGTCTACCGTCAGCTCAACGCGATGGAGGAGCAGGGCCTCGTGGACACTGTGCGCATGAACGGGCAGCAGCTGTTCCGCCTGTGCGGCGACGACCGCCACCATCACCACCTCGTGTGCGTGTCGTGCGGCAGAACCGTCCAGATCGATCCGCCGAGCGAACAGTGGCTGCGGAAGGTCGCCGACACCTACGATTTCACGATCGAGTCCCATACGCTCGAGGTCTTCGGCATGTGCGCCGAATGCCGCGAGCGCGAGGCCCGCGCCGCGGACGCCGACTAGAGAGAGCCGGCGCAGGAGCAGAGGCGGGGAGCGGCAAGAGGGGCGGAGCCGCGCACGATGGTTCATTCGTGCGCGGCTCCGCCCCTCTTGCCGATTCGATGCGTTATGACCGATCCGCCGCCGTCCCCTCAGGGTCCGGCGCTCCCTGGGGTGCGCCCTTGACGTCCGCGGCCTCCGTCCTCGCGTCCGGTGCCGCCTTCTTCGCGGGCGTCTCCTTCTTCGGTTTGAAGGTCGACAGCATGCCGAGGGCGCCGCGGAACGTAAGCGTCGGCAGATACGCGCGCACGATCGCGATGCCGAGGTTCGCGAGCAGCGCCGAATCCGGGTAGCAGATGTAGACCGGATGTTCGGAGGGCTGGAACTTCTTCTTGAAGTTGTACAGCGACTTGAAGCCGTAGGCGGGTTCGAGCAGGTCGGCGACGAGCGCGAGCGAATGCTGCAGCATGACGGTGCCGTCGATGTTCGTCTCGTCGTCCGGCTTCGCCTCGGACGCGTCGTGCAGTCCGGTCAGCGGCGCCGCCGACAGCGAGATGAAGTCGACCTTCTCGTCCGGATGCTCCTCGTCCCAGTCGTGCATGCGCTGCGCCATGCGTGCGATGAGGAACTCCATGATGCCGTTGTAGCTGCCGGGTCGGTAGCGCATGAAGTCGAGCGTCCAGCCGGAGACGTGCCCGTCGCGCCACGTCGGCAGCCAGCTCGTGACCGCCTGCACGACGCCGTCGGCGTCGATCGCGTAGAGGATGCGCACGCGCGGGTCCTTGAGCTCCTCGACGCCGCCGAGCGTGAACTTCATCTCCGGCAGCGCCTTGCCCTGCGACCACTGTTCGGAGATCTCCTGGATCTGCGTCTGCACGTCGGCCGGCGCATCCTCGTAGGCGCCCATCTCATCGGTGATGCCCTCGCGCTTCGCCTTGTTGATCGCGGTGCGCACGTCCTGCCATTTCTTGCCGGTCGTCTTCCAGCTCTGCGGGTCGATGACCATCTCGTCGCCGACCATGATCGAATGCCATCCGAGGCTCGCCAGATGGTCGCGCGCCGGCTGGTGCACGGCGTAGAACACCGGCGACCACGAATGGTCGCGGCAGAAGCGCGCGAACTCGTCGAGGTCGCTCGTCCATTCCTCGGCGTCGCCGAAGGGGCCGGTCGTCGTCAGCGCGATGTGGTTGAGCACGCGATAGGCGACGGCCGAACGGCCGGTCGGCGAGATCCAGTACTCGTTGCCCTCCCACGTCGTCATGAAGCTCATCGATTCGCCGCCGCGCTCGACGAGCTCCTCGGCGCGCGCACGCGCCTTCCTGTCGTAGTCGATCGTCGCGTTGAGCCATGCGAAGGCGACGGCGACGAAGACGATCCAGAACACGATGCCGACGCCTTGGTAGACGAGCGAGGCGAGCGCCGTGTCCGGCACGAAGGCCAGCCGCGTGTTCGTCAGGAAGCCGATCGGCAGGAACCGGCCGGGCAGTTCGGCGAGCAGCACGCGCAGGCCCGGACGCGGCGTGAAGTCGCCGGGACGCGTCAGGCCGAAGATCAGATAGACGGCCGCGCACACCACGAAGGTCGCGCCGAGCACGATCAGGCTGACGCGCAGCGGTCGCGCCTTCGTGCGGATCAAGAAGTCCGGCAGCTTCGCGATGAGCGCTATGGCGTACAGCAGAGGCACGAGCGCGTTGACGAGACACGTCTCGATCGCGCGGCCGGAGAACGCCGTGGCCGCGCCGCCGAGCGCGAAGGGCATGACGAGGTAGTAGCTCACGGTGATCACGCTCGAGGCCAGGTAGAAGACGATGCTGCAGATCGCGGCCGTGCGCCGTCCCAGATAGACGCCCCAGGCGAGTGCGAGCATGACGAGCAGCGGCAGCACCGAGCGGATCAGGTCGCCGGTCATGCTCGCGCGCATCAGCTCGTACTGCTGGAAGCAGCCGCTTGTGATCTGCCCGTGCATGCAGCTCGCGAGTTTGCCGGTGTTGACCGAGCCGGGGCTGAGCACCCAAGCGAGTCCGGTGAGCGGCCCTGCATGCGAGCGCGACGTGGCAGCGACGACCGGGCCGAGCGCGAGCACGGCGCCGATCGCGCCAAGGACGCGGCGCGTCTCGGACGAGCTGCTGTACTGCCAATGCCAAGCGCCGTCCTCGATCGGAGGCCCCGCCATCGCGCGGCCGATGAGCTGTCCGGCGACCGCGGCGACGAGCATGCAGTAGTCGCCGGGGTTGCCGCCGTAGAGCAGCACGACGAGGATCGCCGTGTAGCCGATCAGACGGATGCGCCGGCGCCACAGCTGGTAGGCGAAGGCCGTGGACGCGAACAGCGCGCCGATGACGAGCACGAGCGGCGACAACGTGAACCGCACATGGTAGATGATCGCGTTGTCCTGCAGCAGCGCGTTGAAGCCGGCGCACAGCAGCAGGCCGAACGCGATGCCGATGGCGGCGCTCGCCAGGCTCGCGCCGATTGTGCGCCACACGCCCATCATCGGCTCGGCGATGCACAGCATGCACAGGATCAGCAGCGCCTCGACGACGAGCTGGAACACGCTGCGCGTGAGCACGAGCGACGGCATGAGCCGCCCGAGGTCGAAGGCGCCGAGCGTCGTGTGCATCGACGCGTACGGCAGCGTGCGGTGCTGCACCGCGTACCACAGCCACCAGCACAGGTTGACGACGATGAATCCGAAGGTCGTCCACAGCGCGAAACGCTGCTCGTGCGCCCATCGGCGCAGGTCGCGGCCGAGCTGGACGCCCACGCCGCCGTCGTTATGCGGCCGTGCGGCCGCCGTCCTTGCGTTCATTGCTGCACCTCGATTCCCGGATGCTCGTCCATCCGTCTCTCCTCACGTCGCCGTTCGTCGGCGCCCGACTCATGCCGGGACGCCGCGCCGGCGTCCAATCCCATCCGGTCGCACAACCAAGGCAGCGCGACGGCGAGGGTCTCGTTGACCGCGCGCCAGTCGTGTCCCGCGTCCTTGACCTTGATCTGGACGACCGTCCACCCGGATTTCCTGGCCTCCTCACCAATCGTAGCGATGTTGGCCGTCGAGACCGTGTCCTTTTCTCCGGCCGCCAGAATCATCACCTGATTCGACGGCGCGTGGGCCCGCAGCGCGTTGACCGGCACCTGACGCTCATAGGCGGCGCGGTCGCCGCCGAAGTAGCCTTCGACCATCTGCTCGACGCTGCCGTCGGTCGGCGCGATCTCGCCGTCCACGGCGAGCACGTTGCCGTAGAGCTCCGGATGGTTCGGGCCGAGCTGCGTCGAGCAGGTGCCGCCCTGCGAGTACCCGCCGATCGTCCAATCCGCCGGATCGGTGCTCACCGGCAGGTTCCTGCGGATCCAGTCGGGAACGTCACGCGTCAGATAGGTCTCCGCCTTGCCCCATCGGGTTGTGTCCGCGCACAGCGAGTTGCGCGAGGCCGCCGTGTTCTGGTCGGGGGAGACGACGATCGGCGCCAGGCCGTCATGCTCGTTCGCGTACCGCGTCAGGTCGGCGATCGTGTCGCTCGCCGTGAAGAAGCGCGTCGGGCTGCCGGGCTGCCCGGCGAGCATGACCATGACGGGCAGCTTCGGAGGGTGCTTCGCGAGCGCCGCCGGCGGCAGCCATACGAGCCCCTTTCGTGCGCGGAACCTCGAGGCGGGGTTCGGGATGTCCACCGACAGCAGCCTGCCTTCCTTCGCGGGCGTCTGCCGTCCCTCGTCGACCTGCCTGACCCATGCGTCGACGCTGACCGTGTCGAGCGAGATGTGCAGCGTCGAGATGTGCGGATAGGGCGAATAGTCGACAAGCGAGCCGATCGTCTGGTATTCGCCGTAAATCGCGTTGACGCGCACGCCGGTGGCGACGAGCGTCAACGGGACCATGGCGATCGCGAGCGCGCGCCGCCAGCCGCGCGTGCCGACGGCGGCGGCGACGAAGAAGCCGAGCAGCAGGAAGCCGACGGCGCAGGCGATGATGACGTCCCATCCCAGTTCGACGCCGAAGAGCACGATGCCGTTCGAGACGAACCAGACGGCGGCGCCCCCGACGAGACCGCAGCCGAGCGCGACGAGGCATTGGCGCGCGAGCGCGCGCCGCCGCCCGCGGTCCGACTGCGTGATGACGAGCGTGGCGAGTCCGAGCGCGACGAGCGCCCAGAACAGGACCGGGAACCATCCGTGCGTGATGCGGATCGCGTAGAACCCCTTCCATACGGCGGCGGAAGCCATGATCGTCCTCCTCGGTGGCGGCTGCAACGTCCTTCGATGCCCGCGTGCGGGCGGTACACACTGTAACGGCGCCGTCGGGGCGTGCGACGACGATTCGCCGCATCGCTGAACCGGGCGGCCGGGGCGCCGGCTCGTCGCACAGCGGATTGTCAGCTTGTCGGGGGACAATGGTCGCGCCCTTTCCCATCGGGGAGACCGTACCGCCGACGCACCGCGGACGGATCGGCACCCACGAATCCAAGAACCCAAGACATCTGGAGCGGCACGACAGTGGACAACGAACAACGGCGGCCGGACGCCGACATCGAGGAACTGACGATCCGGACGATCGATCCGGAAGACGCCCGTGACGCGCGTCCGCGCGGCGCGCACGGCTCACGCACCGTCTGGGCGGTCGTCTACGCCGTCCTCTTCCTGCTCGCCGACTACGCGGCGTTCGCGATCATGCAGTGGGGCGTCGCGCTGACGTCGACGCGCGTGCAGCTGTCGAGCGCGAACGAGGGGATCGGGGCGATGTGGCACAAGATGTTCACGCAGGGCAACTGCGTGCTGCCGCTCAACCTGCTGCTCATCGGGCTCGTCTATCTGATACTGCTCATGGCGACGAACCGCTTCTGGGTGGCGACGCCGATCCTGCTGTCCGCCGCCGCCGTCATCGCGGCCGCGGAGAAGATGAAGATCGCGACGCGCTACGAGGCGATCCTGCCCTCCGACCTCAACTTCCTGGGCGGCAACACCGGCGACCTGATGAAGTTCCTGCCGCCTGAGGCACCGGGCATCATCGGCGTCGCCGCCGCCGTCATCGCCGTCTCGGTCGTCCTCGCCGTCGTCTGCTGGCGTCTCGACCCGCGCCGCGGCGCGCTCGTCGCCGGCGGCAACAAGGCGGTCGGCGCGTGCACGCGCATCCTGCTCGTGCTGCTGCCCGCGCTCGGTCTCGCCGGCTACGCGACGTCCGTCGGCAGCGTCGGATCGTGGGGGTACCACGTCTCGCGCGGCATGGGCGACAAGCCGTCGATGTGGGACTCCGTCTACGACGCGCAGCGCAACGGCGTCGTCGTCTCCTTCCTGCGCCAGGTCCACCCGAAGGTCATGGACATGCCGTCCGACTACAGCAAGGAGACGATGGAGCAGGTCGCCGCGCGCTACGCGAAGGAGGCGGCCGCGATCAACCGCACGAGGACGCATTCGCTCGACGACAGCACCGTCGTCTACGTGCTGTCCGAATCGTTCTCCGATCCCACGCGTGTGCCCGGCGTCGAGCTCAACAAGGACCCGATGCCCGACATCCGCAAAATCAAAGGGGAGACGACGAGCGGCCTGATGCTCTCGTCGGGCTACGGCGGCGGCACCGCGAACCTCGAGTACATGGGCCTGACGGGCATGAGCATGACCAACTTCGACGCGTCGCTGACGAGCCCGTACCAGCAGCTCGTGCCCGGCGCCTGCTGGACGCCGAGCGTCAACCAGCTGTGGGGGCCGCCGAAGAACTCGATCGGGCTGCATCCGTACGAGCCGAGCATGTACTCGCGCGAGACGAACTACAAGAAGCTCGGGTTCTCGCACTTCTACGCGCTCAAGGGCGACGATATCATCGCGCATCAGGACCGCATCGACGATTCGCCGTACGTCTCCGACGATGCGACCTACAGGAGCACCGTCGAGGAGATCAAGAAGACCGACGGCAACCAGTTCCTGCAGGTCATCACGATGCAGAACCACATGCCGTACAACGACTGGTACAAGGACAACGAGTTCGAGGTCACCGACGCGGCCGGCTCCCAAAAGCCGCTCACCGATAAGGAGAAGAAGTCGATCCGCACCTACGCGAAAGGCATGGAGCTGACCGACGCGGCCACGAAGGACTTCCTCGAGGAGCTCGACGAAATCGACAAGCCGATCACCGTCGTCTTCTACGGCGACCATCTGCCCGGCATCTACTCGACGGCCGGCGCCGACACGAGGAACTCGATCGGTCTGCATCTGACCGACTACTTCATCTGGTCGAACGAGGCGTCGTGGAGCCACGACACGAAGATTGAGGACAGCGCGTACACGTCGCCGAACTTCTTCATCGCGCAGGCCGCCGAACAGATGAACGCGAAGGTCTCGCCGTACATCGGCTTCCTGACACGCATGCACGAGCATGTGGCCGCGATGGAGCCGCCGGTCGTCAACACGATCCAAGGCTGGGACCGCATCCCCGAAGGCCAGGCGATCTACCTCGACGAGGACGGCGAGCCGATGAGCGTCGCGGACATGGACGAGGCCACGAAGCGGCTGCTCGCCGACTACCGCCTCATCCAGTACGACATCACGGCCGGCGCGAACTACCTCAAGGACACCGATTTCATGACGCTGCCGAAGTGACGCCCGCGCCCGTCCCCATGTGACGAGGCCTCGCCGACGTATGCCCATCCATGATCCCCTGACATTTTACCCAGAGTAAAACGTCAGGGGATTTTTGTCGTCCGTGCTTATCCTTGTAACTGGTAAAACGTTTTACCGATGTGGTGACGATGCGGTGACGATGCGGGACGGACATGCGGACGACCCGCCACCACGGCACTGCGATTGGATTCAAAGGAGAATACCATGGGAAAGAAGATCATCCTCGACTGCGACCCCGGGCACGACGACGCCGTGGCCATCCTGCTCGCCCTCGGCAACCCCGCGATCGACCTGCTGGGCGTGACCACCGTCGGCGGCAACCAGAGCCTCGACAAGGTGACCTACAACGCCCGCGCCGTCCTCGAGAAGGCGCACGCCGTCGATGTGCCGGTGCACATGGGCTGCGGCCGCCCGCTCATCCGCGAGCCCGAGGCCGCCGCGACGATCCACGGGCAGAGCGGGCTCGACGGCGTCGAACTGCCGGTGCCGAGCCGCCCCCTCGACGAAGGCCACGCCGTCAATTGGATCATCGACACGATCATGGCCAATCCGCCGCAGACGATCACGCTCGTGCCGACCGGGCCGTTGACGAACATCGCGCTGGCGGCGCGCCTCGAGCCGCGCATCGTCGAACGCGTCAAGGAGGTCGTCCTGATGGGAGGCGGCTACCATGTGGGCAACTGGAGCGCCGTCGCTGAATTCAACGTGAAGGTGGACCCCGAGGCCGCACACATCGTGTTCAACGAATCCTGGCCCCTCACGATGGTGGGCCTCGACCTGACGCATCAGGCGCTGTGCACGCCCGCCGTGCAGCGGCGCATGGAGGCGCTCGGCACCGACCTCGCCTCCTTCGTCAGCGGGCTCATGGACTTCTTCCGCGCCTCCTACCGCGAGAACCAGGACTTCGTCGACCCGCCGGTGCACGACCCGTGCACGGTCGCGTACCTCATCGACCCCACCGTCATCACGACGAGGCGCTGCCCGGTGGACGTGGAGATCCACGGCGATCTCACCCTCGGAATGACCGTGGCCGACTTCCGCGGCGCCGAACCCACCCCCGAGGAATGCCATACGCAGGTGGCCGTCCACCTGGACGTCGAGAGATTCTGGGATCTCGTCATCGACGCCATCAGGGCGCTCGGCTGAAGGCCGCATAGGACCATAGGACCAGAGGAACCAACCCAGAGGAATCAACGAGGATTCAACGAAGGAAGCATCCATCATGACTACCGCATCGACGAAGCCCGTCATACCCGCGAAAAACGACGGCGACGGCAAATCCATCATCGCGCTCATGGTCGCGCTCATGGCGGCCATCTTCGCGTTCCAGCTCAACGCGTCCATGCTCTCCCCGGCGCTCACCACGATGGCCAACCAGCTGCGCAGCGACGACGCCCAGATAGGACTGACGCAGACGGTGTTCTTCACCGCATGCGCCGTGTTCTCGCTGTTCCTGCCGCGATTGGGCGATCTGGCCGGGCGCAAGAAGGTGCTCATCGGCATGCTCGCGCTCACCGGCATCGGCTGCTGCATCTCGGCGCTCGCCGTCAACGTGCCGATGCTGATGGTGGGACGCGTCATCCAGGGCGTCGCCGGACCGGTCGTGCCGATGACGCTGCTCATGCTGCATGCGCGCGTCACCGACGACGCGCGCTATGCACGGCTCATGGCCATCCTGACCGCCGTCAACGGCGGCATTGGCGGCGTCGACGCGCTGCTCGGCGGCTGGCTCGCCGGCCACTTCGGCTTCCGTTCGATCTTCTGGGTGATGGCGGGCGTCGCGCTCGTCGCGATCATCCTCGTGTGGCTCTTCGCCGGCGAAAGCCATGCCGAGGAGAGCCAGAAGATGGATTGGCTCGGCGTGGTGCTGCTGTCCGCGGCCTTCCTGTCCATCTACCTCGCCATCGACCAGATCCAGAAGCTCGCCGGGGCCAATTGGTGGCTCGTGGCCGTCGAGCTCATCGTCGGCGCCGCGCTGTTCATCGGCTTCTGGCATGTCGAGAACCATAAGAAGAATCCGATGGTCGCCACCAAGTACCTCAAACAGCGCCGCACCTGGGGCCTGCTGCTCACCACGCTGCTGACGATGACCGGCGTCTTCGCGATCATGAACGGCATCGTCCCGGCGCTCGCGCAGGACACGCGTTTCGGCGCGGGCATCTCCACCGACACCGTCTCGCTGTTCACGCTCACCCCGTACGCGCTCGTCGGTCTGGCCTTCGGCCCCGTCGCCGGCGTGCTCGCGTCCAAGCGCGGATACCGCTTCGTGCTGCGTGCGGGCCTTGTCGTCTCCGCGATCGCGATGGTCTTCGGCGTCTTCGTCTGCCACGGCCCGGCGATCTGGAACCTCATCGTCCTGTCGGTCGTGCTCGGCGTCTCGTATGCGGGCACCGCGAACATCATGCTCAACGGATTGGGCATCGTGCTGTCCCCGGAGGACAATCCGGGCTACCTGCCCGGCCTGAACGCCGGCGCGTTCAATCTGGGATCCGGATTGAGCTACGCGATCCTGTACGGGCTGCAGAAGGCGTTCACGGCCTCCGGCGGGGCCACCTTCGGATACATGGCGTCGATGGTCGGCGGCATCGTCCTGCTCGTTCTCGCCCTCGCCTGCTCGTTCCTGATCCCCAAGCCGCAGCAGGAGCGCTGACCCGGCTTCATCCATGACGCGGTCGCCGGCGGACATCCCGCCGGCGACCGCGTCTGTGCTGTAGGGCCGATGTCATATGCGGCGCTTGAAATAGGCGAAGAGATCGCGCTCGCGCACGCACAGCGACGCGGCCACGGCCCCGGCAACCGCACCCAAAGCGGCGGCGAGCATCGGGCGCAGCGTCAGCACGACGATCTGCTGCGGCGCGGAACCCGCCCACAGATGCATGACGGCCAGCGGCAACGGCAGGCACAGCACGATGGCCGCGAACGTCCAGCTGGCCGTCTCCAGCATCATCTGGAGCACCAGAGCCGGTTTCGGCACACCGCAATGCAACGCGGAAGCCAATTCGAGACGCCGCGTCCACACGGCGACGAAGCCCAGCGCCAATGCGACGCCACCGGCCAGCGCGGGCATCCATGCCGTTGCGCGCGATGAGAACAACGCGGAGGAGTCAAGCCCGGCTCCGAACCTCGTGTTGAGCTGGCGTACGGTGGGGCGGTTGTCCCCGTCGTCGGACACGGTGCCGACGCTGAGCAGCGCCAACGATTCGATCGAATCGGGCACGGGCCATGTCTTGATCAGGCATTCGTCGAATACGCCGTCCCGGGGCACCGGCTGCACGACGGCATAGGTCGCATTGGAGCTGCGTCCGTCCTCGGGGGAGGGGTAGACCCCGGCGATCGTCGCCGGCGTGTCGTCGGCGAGCCTCGCCGTCTGTCCGCTTGTCAGGCCGAGCGTCTCGGCGGCCTGTCCGGACAGCCAGACACCGCTCGATTCGGAGCCGGTAAGCGCGCGTGTGTCGCGGCTGTTCGCCGAGGCCAGCGCCTGCACCGCGCCCGGCGTCGCCTCCAGCAGCGGCAGCGACGTGGAGGGAAGCACGGCGAACGATATGCGCGAATCGGCGGTCCGGATCGCACCGGCGGCATGCACTCCCGGGGCGTCGGCGAGTGATTCGCAGGATCGCGCGTCGATGCGGCCGGGATATTCCACGACGTAGGTCGAGGCCCCCGAGGAGACGTAGTCGTCGATGCGTTCGTCGATCGAGCGCAACTGGAGCAGCTCGGCGCCCGCGGCGGTGAACATGATGGCCATAAGCGCCGCCGCGTACAGCAGCGCATGCGTCGTGCCGGAGAGGATGTCGCGCATGGCTTCGCCGGTCACGCCGCGCAGTCGCATCTGCGCTCGTTGTGCGCGACCGTGCCCGTTTCGTGCGGCGCTCATTGGTAGTCCCTCAGATCGATCACGTCGGTGCATGCGTCGCGGGTATCCGGATCGTGGGTGGCGATGACGACGATGACGCCGGACCGACTCAACGCATGAAGATGGTCGTTCACTTCCCTCGCGGTGTGCCGGTCGAGCTGCGCTGTCGGCTCATCCACAAGCAGCAGCTGCGGTGAGGTGGCGACGCCGCGGGCGAGCATCAGACGTTGCGCTTCGCCTCCGGACAGGTCGCAGAACCTGCGCATGGCAAGGGATCCAAGTCCAAAAGCGGCGAGCAGCCCAAGCGCGTGGCGGTTCGCCGCCTCGCGACGCTCACCTCGTGCGATGAACGGCAGCGCCACATGGTCAAGGGCGCTGCGGTGGGCGACGCCATGCGGGTTCTGCTGCACCCAATGCAGCTGTTCGCAATGCACGCGCTCGACGCTTCCCTCCAACGGCGCGATCCATCCGGCGATGATCGAGAGCAACGTGGACTTGCCCGAGCCGGACGGTCCGATCAATGCATAGACGTGGCCTGCGTCCAATCGCCGCGTGAGTCCGTGGAACAGCATGTCCGCACCGTCATGGCCCCTCTGGTTCGCATGGAAGGCGTGACCCACATCATGCAGCAGGACCATTGCATCCGTCTTGTCCGCCGCGTTCATCGGCAACTCACCGTCTTGTCGGCGGGTACGTCAACATGCTCCAATGTGCCCGATTGCGGGGAGACCATCGATCTTCCCAACTGTGAGGCCACGATCGTCACCTGCTGCGGCTCGCCGTCGACGGTCACGCAGCCTTTCCCGCTGCTTACATCGGTCAGTGCCGACGGAGGGATGATCGATACTGCGCGCGGTTCCGCCAGCGACCACTGATAGATGACGTCGACGGGCGAGCCGTCTGCGACGGCGGATTGCTGTGATGATGCGCCCGAGGACGACGATGCCGAAACGCCCGATCCGCTGCCGGAGAGCATCGACTGGTATTCGTGGCTGGCCGCGATTGCGTTGAGGAAAGCCGGATCGTTCATCTGTGTGACATCGTCGTCTATTTCGAAGGTTTTGTCGGCTACCGTCACCGTGCGTTTACCCGCGGCCGGCTGCCCGTCCGCATTTTCGGAAGTGCGGATGATGATGGCGTTGGTGATGATCGGCGCAGTCTGCGCGATGCCGTCTCCTGCATGGACCTGCGTACCGACTCGCACCGAGCATTGACGGATCGTCATCGCCTTGGCGGGTTGCCACAGAATCTGAGCCGGATCGAGGTTCCATCCGTTGTCCGCCGTGATGAGGGGAGCTCCGGTCTTCTCGGCGAGCGCGTTGAACGCGGCGATGGAGTCGGAGGAGAACGTATCCGTATCGGGGGCCGCATATCCAAGGTCACGCAGCGCGTCATGCAACGAGCGCACATCGTTCCCCTGTGTGCCGATGGCGAGCGGCCGATACAACGGGATGCTGGTATGCAGCGACAGCACGGCATGATCGTTGATGGAGAACATCGACGTTCCCGATTGCAATGCGGCGCCGGCGGTGCAGGTGGAGGATGTGAGCGTCCCGTCCTGCGGCATCTGCAATGTCGAGGCGTCGCTTTGGGCGAGACGGAAGGTCACGGCGCGCCGATCGTCGAAGACGCCGTCCTCGACGGTCATCGTGCCGGCTGTCGTCTTCGAATCAAGGTCCGAGGGAGGGACGGGCCGTATCAGGAGCAATGCAAGCCCCATGCCGATGGCGAGCATGACCGCGCAAAGCAACACGATGACTGACATGCTGATACGCGGTGTGTGGCGCATGATCCTTGGGCGCGTGTGATTGCTCATGGGGGTGGCTTCTCTCGTGACGTTGCGGATTCGGCCTTATGCGTTGGGGTTGGCGTTGCAGGCCCAGTAGGCTGGTGATTTCTCGGCGTCGTAGTCGGAACGTTGCTCGTTGAAGTACTTGCCGAAATACTCGTCGTCGAGGTCGGGGTCGGTGACGATGCGCTTGTAGTCTTCCGCCGTCATCGTTTCGTCGGCGATCCCGTGGCGCTTGAGACAGTCGACAAGCGGCGTGACAGTGTCTTCGCCAGAGGCATAGCCCTCGACGCTATGAAGGATTTCGATGTATGGCAAGGCGGTTCGTGTTTCACATTGTTTGGCGTCCTTGAGCGCCTGCTCGCCGCTTACGCCTACGGGGGCATGTTCGCTGCGAGCACCGGCATTCCCCTCAAATTCGACTTCGTATCCTTTTTCTTCAAGACAGTTTGAATACATTTCTCTGACTTGATCGAATTCGGCATCGGTAATATGTTCATCGATGAGTATCTTTCGTACGACATCGGATTGTGTCATATCGTATGCTTTTTGAAAAGTGACGGAGTTTGCCCCTGAGAATGTAACACTATCCTTGTTGAAATCTACATCTGTGGACTTGGAGTTTTGTCCACAACCTCCAAAAGCAAGAACTATGATAAAGGAAGTAAATATATAAATTGTTTTTTTCATGATGGGTATCCCTGTGGTATGGCTAAGTGAGGATAATGAGGGCGAGATAAGTATCTCGCCCTCTGATTCATGCTGATGGGGAAAGCTTCTTACTTGAAGAAATCAGCTCCAAAATCCAGCACGGGCAATCCTCTAGAATACGCAGAGGACTTATGATAGGTGGCCGCAGTCTCTCCCCTGAAGGTCTGGACAGAGCCGTCCGGATACTGGGCTTGGTGGTAATGACGAGAATAATAAGGGACGAAGGTGGCCATGGAATAATCCAGATAGACCACGCCTTTTCCGTACACTTCATACGCTTGCGCGATGCCGGTGAATCCGAATAACGATCCCAGTACCGCAGTGGCAGCCAGCAGCTTGCGTGTCTTTGACTTCATCGTCAATCCTCTCCTTTCTTTGATAATCGAGGAACACATCGTTATGTTCCTTATCTTCTAGTATTGCATGTCTATGATTTGTTTGTTGGTGTTTGTAGCAGTTCTATGACATCGCGTGCGGTGAAGACTGATATGCTATACCCGCGAAAATGCGAATTGAAATGCATGCTGTCATCATATGTATTTATGTTTATTATCTTCTTGAAATCTATATATAGCTGCTGTAATTGTATCTACTTGCAGTTTTTCCATCGCTCGATGTGCAAAGGTATAGACGGTGCTTAGTGAAACACCAAGCTGATTCGCGATTTGTTGGGTCGTGTTGTGTCGGGAATAGAGGTGCAGAACCTGTGCTTCCCGTACGCTGAGCGGTTTCTGCTGTATGGTTGTGGTGCCTGCAAGGTCCGCATGTGCCTCCGTTGTATTCTTGAAACGCGCGGGGTCGATGCTTTTCCCGACGGCTAGGAGGGATAGGGCGGATGGGAGCCGTTTAGCGAGATGCCTCTTCGCTATGATGCCTTGTGCGCCGGCCTGCGCCAACACTTCGATATATGACTCACACATCCCAGATGACATGCCGAGAATGCTTATAGAGTCTGTTTCGGACCGTATCTGACGGCAGATCTCCGGAGCGCTCGCGATGTCGAATGACATATCGAGAAGAAGCGCTTGAGGTTGTTGTGCATTTCGCCCATTGAGGCAACGCTGCAATGCTTCATCGGACGACGATGTTTGCCAGAGAAGCGTACACAGATGAGGTCGGCCGCCTAGCCATGATCCGAGCGACTTAAGACACCAGATATCATCATCCATAATGGCGATGGTTGTCTTCCTCATGCTGTCCCTCCCCATGTTGTTTTCGTCTTTGAAACCTGAAGTCATTGTAGGAGAACGCCAAATGTTCTGTCCATTGGTCTACCCATTTCGGGTAGGTGATTAGATATGTTGCCATTCTGCGCTCTCTGCCCCTTCATCGAACTGCTCAACACCGTGCAATACGTTTAATGAAGAACACAACCACAATGAAGCGTTGCAACGATTACTACTACCCTCTAGATTGCGCGCCGAACTCGTGGCGCAGCGCCATGAGCGCCAGCCGGTGGCCGCAGCCGTTGAGGAGTATGGCAATCAGGAGTTGGGGTTGGCGTTGCAGGCCCAGTAGGCTGGTGATTTCTCGGCGTCGTAGTCGGAGCGTTGTTCATTGAAGTACTTGCCGAAGTACTCGTCGTCGAGGTCGGGGTCGGTGACGATGCGCTTGTAGTCGTCGGCGGTCATTGCCTGATCGGCGATATCATGACGCTTGAGGCAGGCGACAAGCGCATCCACGGAATCGGAGTCGGGATCTTGCCCATCGAGCTGATGCAGCTGCTCCACATAAGGCAACGCAGTGTCTGCGACACACTCTTGTATGTATTCATCTATTTGATCGACGCTGACTCCGGGAGGAAAACGTTCGCTTCTTCTGCCGTCCGTTCCCTCGTATTCCACGGTGGCGCCCTTTTCCCCGAGGCAGTCGGCATACAGTTGTCTTATCTGGTCGAATTCGGCATCAGTGATATGCTCGTCAATCAATATCTTCCGGACAACATCTGACTTCGTGGAATTGTATGCCTTTTCATAGGTGATGGAGTTAGCTCCTGTGAACGTGACATCGTTCTTGTCGAAATCGACCGGTTGTGCGGATTGTGACTGCCCGCACCCTGCCAGCATGGCCACGATGCACAATGCCGATAGTGAGGTGAATGTCTTTCTCATCGCCGTCCCCCGTTTCTTCATCGTTGAAGCTTTGGGGTCATCATAAATGAAGCGTTGATGTTCTGTCCATCACTCTACGCATTTCGGGTATGGGCCTGTATTGTGAAGCCATTGAGATATGCGGTTGAATGACATGGACGCCGAGATCATGTCGGATGACGGGACTGAGCATGACATGCGCATCCGGCCCGAACGGATAGCGGGGCGGCATCATCGATGCCGCCCCGCGCTATGGGGATGAGGTCAGGTGCCGTCAGCCCTTGAGCGCCTTCGCGCCGATGTCGTGACGGTAGAACATGCCGGTCGTGTCGGCGGCGTCGAGGATCGCGTAGACCTTGCGCTGCGCCTCGGCGAGCGTCGGCGCCGAGGACTCGACGAGCAGCACGCGGCCGGAGTTCGCGACGAGGCCGTCGCCGTCGCGCGCGACGCCCGCGTAGTAGACGTGCGAGTCGTCGTCGACGTGCAGCTCGGGGATGCGCGCGCCCTTGACGACGTCGTTCGGATAGCCGTCGGAGGCGAGCACGACGCCGAGCGTCGCGTTGTCCTCGTCCCATGTGAACTCGGGCGTCTCGCCGTTGAGGATCGCGTCGATCGCGGCGCCGAGGTCGCTCGTGAGCTTCGGCAGCACGACCTCGGTCTCCGGGTCGCCGAAGCGCGCGTTGAACTCGATGACCTTCGGGCCGTCGGCGGTCGCGATGAGGCCGGCGTAGAGGATGCCGGTGAACGGCGTGCCGTCCTGCGCCATCGCCTCGACGGTCGGCTTGACGATCGTCGAGATCGCCTCGTCGACGACGTCCTGGCCGATCTGCGGGACCGGGCTGTAGGCGCCCATGCCGCCGGTGTTCGGACCCTGATCGTCGTCGTAGGCGCGCTTGTGGTCCTGGCTGATCGGCATCGGCCAGAAGTCGGTGCCGTTGACGAAGCTCATCAGCGAGAACTCCTGACCCTCGAGGAAGTCCTCGATGACGACCTTCGCGCCGGCGGAGCCGAAACGATGGTCGACGAAGATGTCGTTGAGCGCGGCGACGGCCGTCTCCTCGTCCATCGCGACGGTCACGCCCTTGCCGGCGGCCAGGCCGTCCGCCTTGATGACGATCGGCGCGCCGTGCCCGTGCACGTACTCGACGGCCGGGGCGAGCTCGTCGAAGGTCCTGTAGGCGGCCGTCGGAATGCCGTAGCGTTCCATGAGCTGCTTGGCGAAGTCCTTCGAGCCCTCGATCTGCGCGGCGGCCTTGCGCGGGCCGAAGGCCTTGATGCCGGCCTCGGCGAAAGCGTCGACGATGCCGTCGATGAGCGGGACCTCGGGGCCGACGAAGACCCAGTCGTAGCCGTTGTTGCGCACGAAGTCGATGAGCGCGGCCTGATTCGAAGGCGCGAGCTGCAACGTGCGGATGCCGTCCTCGAGCTCCATGCCCGGGTTGCCGGGGGCGACGGTGACCTCTTCGACGCTGCCGCCACGCAGCAGCGCGTCGGCGATCGCGTGCTCGCGCGCGCCGGAACCGATGACCAAAACCTTCATGTCTCTTCTTTCTTCGGGGGAGTGGTTGGGAAAAATCGTTGGAAACGACGTGAGGAAAAACGTCGGGAGACAACGTGGAAGGCCGCACGCGTGACGCGCGCGGCCTTCGGAGGGCTCAGACGAGCTCCACGTCCCGGTCGGACCTCTCGACGACGGAGCCGATGCGGTACGCCGCCTCGTTGGCGTGGTCGAGCAGGTTCATGACCTCGTCGACGCGGTCGGCGGGCACGGCGACGACCATGCCGATGCCCATGTTGAAGATGTTGTACATCTCCATATGGTCGACGTCGCCGGCCTTCTCGATGACGTCGAAGATCGGCGGCACCGGCCACGCGTCCAGGTCGATGCGCGCGGCGAGGCCGTCGGGCAGCATACGCGGCACGTTCTCGATGAAGCCGCCGCCGGTGATGTGGGCGACGCCGTGCACGAGGCCGGCCTCGAACAGCGGCATCAGCGCGTTCACGTAGATCTTCGTCGGCGTGAGCAGCACGTCGCCGAGCTCGCGGTCGCCCAGTTCGGGCAGACATGTGTGCACCGTGTAGCCGGCCTGCTCGAAGAGCGCCTTGCGCACGAGCGAGAAGCCGTTCGAATGCACGCCGGTGGACGGCAGCCCGATGAGGACGTCGCCGGAGCGGATCGCGGAGCCGTCGACGATCTTCGAGCGTTCGACGCAACCGACCGTGAAGCCGGCCAGATCGTACTCGTCGGCGTCGTACATGCCCGGCATCTCGGCGGTCTCGCCGCCGATGAGCGCGGCGCCGGCCTGCACGCAGCCGTCGGCGACGCCGGAGACGACCTGTTCGAGCACGGCCGGATCGTTCTTGCCGCAGGCGATGTAGTCGAGGAAGAACAGCGGCTGCGCGCCCTGGGCGACGACGTCGTTGACGCACATCGCGACGCAGTCGACGCCGATCGTGTCGTGCTTGTCCATGAGCTTGGCGATGACGAGCTTCGTGCCGACGCCGTCGGTGCCGGAGATGAGCACCGGCTCCTTGTAGTCGAGCGAGGCGAGGTCGAAGAGGCCTCCGAAGCCGCCGATGCCGCTGACGACGCCCGGGCGGTCCGTGCGTGCGACGTGCGATTTGATGCGCTTGACCACTTCGTAGCCGGCTTCGACGCTCACACCCGCGTCTTCATATGCTTGTGGCATGGTGACCTTCCTGTCCGCCGCGTAGATCGGCGGGTCGTTTCATTGGTGTTCGGATGGTTGGTGGGGCGGTCCGCGGACGCAAGGGGCGCCTTAGATGTTCGGGACCATGTATTCGGTGGGCGCGTCGGAGGCGTGCTCGCCGAAGGGCTTCTGGTGCATCGTGTACTCGGTGCCCTCGTACATCGTCTTCTTGCCGTTGTATCCGGGCAGCGTGACGCGGTCCTCCGGCGTGAGCGAGGCGAGGAAGTCGGCCTCGTAGTCGTCGAGCGCGGTCGGGTAGTCGCCGTTGAAGTAGGCGACGCACAGGCCGCCGTACGGGGCGTCCGCGTTCAGGCCGATCGATTCGATCAGGCCGTCGAGTGAGAGGAAGGCGAGGGAGTCCGCGCCGATGAACTCGCGGATCTCGTCGACCGATTTCTTCGCGGCGATGAGCTCCTGCGTCGTCGAGATGTCGATGCCGTAGAAGCACGGGTACTTGAGCGGCGGCGAGCTGATGCGCATGTGCACCTCGGCGGCGCCGGCCTCCTTGAGCAGCTGCACGATGCGCTTCGACGTCGTGCCGCGCACGATCGAATCGTCGATGACGACGATGCGCTTGCCGTTGACGACCGATTTGACGGCGGAGAGCTTCATGCGCACGCCCTGCTCGCGCAGCGCCTGCGTCGGCTGGATGAAGGTGCGCGCGACGTACTGGTTCTTGATCAGGCCCATCTCGTTGGGCAGTCCGGCCTCCTCCGAATAGCCGGAGGCCGCCGACAGCGACGAGTTCGGCACGCCGATGACCATGTCCGCCTCGACCGGCGACTCCTGCGCGAGGCGCGCGCCCATGCGCTTGCGCGCCGAATGCACGTTGACGCCGTAGATGTCGGAGTCGGGGCGCGCGAAGTAGATGTACTCCATCGAGCAGATCGACAGCTGCGTGCGGCTCGTGTACTTGACGGTGCGGTAGCCGGAATCGTTGATGATGATCATCTCGCCGGGCTGGATGTCGCGGATGCGCTCGGCGCCGACGACGTCGAGCGCGCAGGTCTCGGAGGCGAGCACGTAGGCGCCGTTCGTCATGCGGCCGAGCGAAAGCGGGCGGAAGCCGTTGGGGTCGAGCGCGCCGATCATCTCGTGCTCGGTCATGATCAGGTAGGCGAAGCCGCCGTGCACGGTGTTGAGCGCCTCCTGCAGCTTGTCGACGACGGTGCTGCGCACCGAGCGGCGCACCAGATGCATGAGCACCTCGGTGTCCGAGTTGGAGTGGAAGATCGCGCCCTCGTTCTCGAGCGCACGGCGCAGCGAGAAGCAGTTCGTCAGGTTGCCGTTGTGGCACAGCGCCATGTCCCCGTCATGGAAGCGGAAGACGAAGGGCTGGATGTTGTCGATGCCGCCGGAGCCGGCGGTCGCGTACCGGACATGGCCGATCGCGGCGTCCCCCTGCAGCCGCTGGATGTCCTTCTCGTCCTGGAACACCTGGGTGAGCAGGCCGAGGCCGCGGTGTCCGATGAGATGGCCGTGGTCGTTGGAGACGATGCCCGCCCCCTCCTGGCCGCGGTGTTGCAATGCGTGTAATCCGAAGTAGGTGAGGCGCGCGGCATCAGGGTGTCCCCATACGCCGAAAATGCCACATTCCTCATGGATCTCTTCGAGCTCAGCCGACAAGCCAAAACTCCTTCCACAACTGGAGACAAGGGATTCGCTACGGGATAAACCCTAGCAAGTGTCGGCTACATCGGGAAACGTGGATTTTGCGAAAACGGCGCCGTTGCAACGAATCCGGACCGTCCGCCCATTCACATGCCGGACACGGGCGGTCCGGAGGCCGGCGGGACGGGGTCTCAGGCGCGTGCCAGCAGCTCCGTCCCGTCGGCGATCGGCAGTCCGCCCGTCAGATGGTCGGCGAGCAGCGGCACCGACGTGGCGACGTCTGTGACGGCCCGGAACAGCGTGCGGCCCGCGCGCACCGACATCACGACGTCGGCGCGCGCGTAGACGGCGCCGAACGCGTCGTGGGCGTCGAGCACGACGAAGTTCGCCGGCCTGCCCTCCTCGATGCCGTAGACGTCGCGCAGGTGCATCGTCGTGGCGCCGTTGACGGTGAGCAGGTCGAGCGCGCGGTCGATCTCGGGCGGCGTCATCATCTGCGCCAGATGCAGCACGTAGTCGAGGATGATCATCATGTTGCCGTTGCCGAGCGGATACCACGGGTCCTGCATCGAATCCTGCCCGAGCGAGACGTTGACGCCGGCGTCGGTGAGCTCCTTGACGCGCGTGATGCCGCGGCGCTTGGGGAACGTGTCCTGGCGGCCCTGCAGATACAGGTTCTCGGTGGGGGCGCACGCGAAGTTCATCCGCGAGTTCCTCAGCAGCTTGGTCAGATGGAAGAAATAGCTGTCGTCCGCCGATCCGAGCGAGCAGGTGTGGCTCGCCGTCGTCATCGCGCCGATGCCCTCGGCATGGGCGAGCGCGGCGAGCAGCTCGACGAAGCGCGAGTTCGGGTCGTCGGTTTCGTCGCAATGCACGTCGATGAGGCGTCCGTAGCGGGACGCGAGCTCGACGGTCGTATGCATCGAGCGTTCGCCGAACTCGCGGCAGGCCTCGTAATGGGGGATCGCGCCCACGCAGTCGGCGCCCATCCGCAGCCCCTCCTCGACGAGGCCGGCGCCGCCGGGATACGAATACATGCCCTCCTGCGGGAACGCGACGATCTGGATCGTCACGAGGTCGGCGAGCTCCTCGCGCAGTTCGAGCAGCGCGCGCAGCGACGTGAGCTGCGGATCGGTGACGTCGGCGTGTGTGCGGATGTACTGCACGCCGTGGCGCATCTCCATCGCCACCGCACGGCGTGCGCGCGCCTTCACCTCGTCGACCGTCAGATCCGCCTTCGTCTCGCCCCAGCGTTGGATGCCCTCGAACAATGTGCCCGAGGTGTTCGCGGCGCCGGGCTTGCGGGACGTGAACACGTAGTCGAGGTGCAGATGCGTGTCGCAGAACGGGGCGCTGACGAGACGGCCCCCGAGGTCGACGACGGCCGCGCGCGTCAGGTCGTACCCTTGCGCGGCGAGCGTCGCGGGCAGATCGGGGCCGATCATGCGGAACCTGCCGTCCTCGACGAGCATGTCCTGCGGCTGGGGGCGTCCGCGCAATATGGCGTTGGTGAAAAGCGTGACGGTCATCATGGGTCCTTTCTCGTATCGGTGCGTCGCCCGTGACGTGCAGGTAACGCGAACCGGGCCTGTGCGTAATCTGTGCCCGTTATTCTCGCCGGCATCATTTGCGTGCGTATGGCGGCCATGTGAATGCATGGCGATGAGGAATGGACGGTTTGTATGACGGTGACGGTGAAGGATGCGCTCGAACGATCCGTGCTCGCGCAGGCGGACCCGACGGTGGAGGCCGCGCCCGAGGCGCTTGGCAACGCGGTCCGGTGGGCGTATACGAACGAACGGTACGATGTGGCGCGCTTCCTGTCCGGCGGCGAGCTCGTCATCGTCGAGGGCAGCGCGTTGTTCGCGCGTCTCGATGATGTGGAACTCGCGGGATACGTGGATTCGCTCGCCCGGATCGGCGCGGCCGGGCTCGTCGTCGAACTCGTCGAAGGGCTGCGCGACGTGCCGGCGGCGCTGCGCTCGCGCGCAGGGGAACGCGGCGTGCCGGTCATCGGGCTGCGCTCGCGGGTGCCGTTCGTGGACGCCTGCCAGAGCGTGAACACGCTCATCGTCAAGGACCAGTTCCTCATGCAGATGGAGGTGGACGCATTGTCCACCGTGCTGCGGCGTGAGCTTGCGCAGGCGGACGACGCGCAGCAGGTGGGCGCATGCCTGTCGCGCATCTGCGGTGAGTCGGTCGCGATCTTCGACGCCGACGGGCTGCCGGTCGCGTTCGCCGGTCCGGCGATGGCCCGCGGGGAGACGACGGTGCTCATCGCGATCGGGCGGCAGGACGTGCCGGTCGCCACATTGGAGCTTTCGCAGCGGGTGCGCCTGTTCGACGAGCGCACGCGGACGCAGATCGCGCAGGTCGTCGGCCAGGTCATGGCGGCGCTGACGCCGTCGGACGTCTCCGCCTCGATGATCGCGCGCGTCCTGGCGGGTCCCGTCGACGGCGTGCACGTCGGACGCGAGGAGGCGCATGACGTCGGGCAGATGCTCGGGGCGCTCGGGTTCCCGGAACGCACACTGTATTATCCCTTCGCGCTGGGCATGCGTTCGCTCGTGTCGTCCGCGGAAGGCATGGAACGCCTGCTGTCCGGATTCGCCGCGATCGACGGGGCGCAGACGCTGTGCCTGCTGGACGGCGGCGTATTGTTCGGACTGGTCGGCAAGGAAGTCTCGGATGCGGCGGACGGCGCGCCGCGAATGGATGGGGAGGCGGCCGGCATGGCCGGCGCCGGCGCGTTCGCCTCGGCATGCGCCGATGTGTTGCGCGGCGTCGCGCGGGAGGATGGCGGCGTCTGGGCGTTCGGCGGCCGCGCGGTCGCCGAGGCGGGGATGCTCGTCGACGTGATCGGCGTCATGCGCGCATGCATCCGCGTGTCCGCGCCGCGGTGGGGGTCGGTGCGCACCGTATACGACGAGCTGCTCGTGCGCTTCGCGCAGGTGGGGCGCACGGAACGGGCGGTCGCGATGCTGCTCGGCGTGATGCTGGGGGAGGCGCTGGCGTCGGACGTCACGCTCGTCGGGACGCTCGCCGCCTGCTTCGATTCCGGCGACAACAAGACCCGGGCGTGCGGGCGGCTGGGGATCCGACGCCAGACGCTGTACAACAGGTTGGACAAAGTGCACAGGATGTCCGGCATCGCGTCGGACGACGGGGCGGCCTGGTCGCTGCTGCTGTTCGCGGCGAGGCTCGCGCTCGACGTGTGCGACGACGGGCCGCAGGCGCGTTGGCGAGCAGGAGGAACGTCTTGACGAAACGTCATCCGTATGCATGCGCGCATTAACGGCATGTTCATGACGCGGCAAACGCGGCGCGGGATAGTGCGCATATCGCGGCGCGACGTCGCGGATATGACCAATCCGAGCAGAAAGGTGGGATGCCATGAGTGCCATAACGGAGGCGGGGCTGAAAGTCCGGGAACTGGAAGGCGTCGAGCGCGGGCCCGAGGACGAGCGTCAGGGCATGGTGCGCAAGGTCGCGCTGTCGTCGTTCCTCGGCAACTTCATCGAATGGTTCGACTATGCCTCGTATTCATATTTCGCCACGGTGATCGCCGGCGTGTTCTTCCCGTCGGCCGACCGCACCGTCGCATTGATGCAGACCTTCGGCGTGTTCGCGCTGTCGTTCGTGCTTCGGCCGGTCGGCGCGCTGTTCTGGGGTCATTTTGGCGACCGCTTCGGCCGCAAGCGTGCGCTGAGCCTGTCCATCCTGCTGATGTCCGGCGCCTCGTTCCTCATCGGCTGCCTGCCGTCGTACGCATTGATCGGCCTGGTCGCGCCGCTGCTGCTGCTGGCGCTGCGCATGGTGCAAGGCTTCTCGGCGTCCGGAGAATACGCCGGCGCGGCCACGTTCCTCGGCGAATACGCGCCGGTGAAGCGCCGCGGCATCTACTGCTCGTTGATCCCGGCGTCGACCGCCATCGGCCTGCTCGCCGGTTCGACGCTCGCGATGGTGATGACCTCGCATCTGAGCGCGGCCGCGATGGGCGGCTGGGGTTGGCGCGTGCCGTTCCTGCTGGCCGGCCCGCTGGGCCTGATCGTGCACTACATCCGCAACAACGTCGCGGATTCGCCGATCTACGAGCAGATGAACGCTGAACTCGAGCGCAAGCAGGAGGGTGCACACGATGCCGGGCGTCCCGTCTCGCCGCTGCGCACGCTGTTCCGCCACCACTTCAAGCAGGTGCTGCTGAGCTTCGGCGCGTGCATGCTCAACGCGGTGGGCTTCTATACGGTGCTGACCTATCTGCCCACCTATCTTTCGGAAACCGTCGGCATGGCGGCCTCCGAATCCTCGCTCGTCACGACGATCTGCCTCGTGCTGTACATCGGGCTCGTCTTCGCGATGGGGCACATCTCCGATCGATTCGGACGCAAGAAGGTGCTCATCGGCGCCTGCGTGGCCTTCATCGTGCTGACCGTCCCGGCCTTCATGATCCTCGAGACCGGAGCATTCTGGCCCGTGCTGCTCGTCGAGCTCGCGCTGTGCGCGACGCTCACCGCCAACGACGGCACCCTGTCGAGCTACCTGACCGAGACCTTCCCGACGAGCGTGCGTTTCACCGGATTCGCCTTCAGCTTCAACCTCGCGAACGCGATCTTCGGCGGCACGGCGCCGTTCATCGCGACATGGCTCATCTGGGCCACCGGCTCGCCGATCGCGCCGGCCTGGTACATGGTGGCGATCGCCGCCGTCGCGCTCGTGGCGATGTGCCTGTCGCACGAGAACACCGAGAAGGATCTGGGCACGATCTGAAATCAGCATCGATCAGTCGAATCAACGCGGCGACAATCAATCAACGCAGCAGTAATCAATCAGCGGAACATCAATCAACGGAGCACATAAGGAGAAGAAGATGACCTACCGCATGGACGAAATGACATGGCCTCAATTCGCGGCGCGCAAGGACAAGCCGGTGATCGTGCCGATCGGGTCGACCGAACAGCACAGCCAGCACCTGCCGATGCAGACGGACGCGACGCTCGCCGCATGCATCGCCGAGGACCTCGCACAGGCCGTGGACGGCACCGTCATGCCGACGCTCAACTACGGATACAAATCGAAGCCGCTCTCCGGAGGCGGACCGCTCTTCCCCGGCACGATCGACATGAACGGCGCCACCGTCATCGCGCAGATGCACGACGTGCTGCGCGAACTCATCGACGACGGCTTCACGAAGATCGTCGTCATGAACGCACATTTCGAGAACGAGGCGTTCATCGTCGAGGCCATCGATCTGGTGACGCGCGAGACCGACGGCGTCGCGACGATCATCGAGACGAACTGGTGGGATCCGCTCACCGCGGACGTCATCGACGAAGTGTTCGCCGGCGACCTCGAGTTCCCCGGATGGGCGCTCGAACATGCGGCCGTCACCGAGACCGCGCTCATGCTGCACTACGCGCCCGAACTCGTGCACATGGACCGCATCGTCTACGAGGAGCCGGTGACGCCCAAGCCGTACGTGCGCTACCCGGTGCGCGAAGGCGACGTGCCCGCCTACGGCGGCCTCGCCGATCCGCGCGGCGCGACGGCGCAGGCGGGAAGGCTGATGGCCGAGGCGTGCGTGCGCGAGGTCGCGGCGATCTGCGCGGCGGAGTTTGCGTGACGGGACACGCGTAAGGCGGGGCGCGTGCGGCAGGCACGACGGCGCTCGCGGCACGCGGGATTCGACAGATTCGAACGTTTGTTCGATAATGGAGGGCATGGATGCACGGAGCTATCTCGCCATAGATCTCAAGTCGTTCTACGCATCCGAGGAATGCGTGGAGCGCGGGCTCGATCCGCTCGACGCCAATCTGGTCGTCGCGGATCGCTCGCGCACGTCCAAAACGATCTGCCTCGCCGTCTCGCCATCGCTCAAGGCGTTGCTCGGCATCGGCGGCCGTCCGCGGCTGTTCGAAATCGAGGAACGCATGCGCGACATCAACGAGCAACGGCGGCTGCGCGCGCCGGGACGCCGCTTCGCAGGTGCATCGACGAGCGCGGCCGCGCTCGCGGCGGACCCGTCGCTCAAGGCGGAGGTCATCGTCGCGAAGCCGCGCATGGCGCATTATCTCGAAGCGAGCGCGCGCATCTACGGCATCTATCTGCGCTATGCGGACGCGCGGGACATCCACGTCTACTCGATCGACGAGGTCTTCATCGACGCCACGTCGTATCTGGGATACTTCGGCTGCGACGCGCATGAACTCGCGCGGCGCATCGTCGCGGACATCATGCGCGAGACCGGCATCACAGCGACGGCAGGCATCGGCACGAACATGTATCTGGCGAAGGTTGCGATGGACGTCGTCGCCAAGCACATTCCGGAGGACGAGGACGGCGTGCGCATCGCGCGGCTCGACGAAATGGAATACCGGCGCGCGCTGTGGGCGCACCGGCCGCTCACCGACTTCTGGCGCATCGGGCCGGGCATGTCGCGCATGCTCGAACATCACGGGCTGCTGACGATGGGTGACGTCGCGCGCTGCTCGGTCGGCTCGCCGAACGACTACTACAACGAGGGGCTGCTCTACCGGCTGTTCGGCGTCAACGCGGAGCTGCTCATCGACCACGCATGGGGATGGGAGCCGTGCACGATCGCCGACATCAAGGCGTACCGTCCGCACGACTCGACGAGGAGCTGCGGGCAGGTGCTGCACGAGCCGTACGCGTACGCGCGGGCGCGCACGATCGTGTTCGAGATGGCCAACGAGCTCGCCTACGA
Organism: Bifidobacterium italicum; assembly: GCF_002286915.1. Taxonomy (GTDB): domain Bacteria; phylum Actinomycetota; class Actinomycetes; order Actinomycetales; family Bifidobacteriaceae; genus Bifidobacterium; species Bifidobacterium italicum. Next base: position 114,434 of record NZ_MVOG01000004.1, read on the forward strand.
CCTGCTTAGGCACGGCGAGATGACCGATCTGGTCACGCTCACCGTCAGCTACGACGCCACGAGCCTCGGCGGGGCACGCGGCGAGGGGTATGCGGGACCCGTCGTCGCCGACCGCTACGGAAGACGCGTGCCGAAAAGCGCGCACGGTTCGCATCGGATGGGCCGGGCGACGGCGAACGCGGCACGGCTGCGTGAAGCCTTCGCCGAGATCTTCGAGCGGACCGTCGACCCGGACCTGCTCGTGCGGTACGTCGCCGTGAGCGCGACGAGGGTCGGCGGGGCGGATGCTGGCGGATCGGATGATGGTGGAATGGGCGAGCGGGGCCTCGATGGAGATGGAACGCTCGGCGGGAGATATGAGCAGCCGGATCTGTTTGCGGCTGTCGACGATGCGGATGGCGTGAGCGATGCCGGCGCAGATGATGGTGGTGACGTGCGTGGGGCGGACGACCGCGACGGCGACCGCGATGCGCGCGAACTCGCCGTGCAGCGCGCGTTGCTTGGCATCAAGGGACGCTTCGGCGGCAACGCCGTGATCACCGGGCGCAACCTCGAGGACGGCGCGACTGGTGTCGAACGCAACAGACAGATCGGAGGGCACGCCGCATGAGCCTCGAACGCACGCATCGCTACGACGACATCATCGACATGCCGCATCATCGTTCGCAAGTCCATGCACCGCTGTCGGCGGCGCAGCGGGCCGCGCAGTTCATGCCTTTCGCGGCCCTCGCTGGATACGAGGAGATCGTCGAGGATGCTGCGCGCCCGCGCGTGCGACGCATCGAACTGGGGCAGGACGCGCGCGAGGAGCTCGATCGGCGTCTCGCCGCGCTGCTCGCGCGCTTCGACGATGCGCCGCGCGTCGCAGTGACGTACTTCGTGCCTGAGGATGGCGGGAGCCGGCATCGTGGTGGAGGTCAGCATGGCGGAATCAATGGTGGAATCAACAGCGAAGTCGACGAGGAATTCGGCACGTATGTGACGGTGCGCGGCGCGGTGACGCGCTATGACGGGACGGCGCGCCGGCTGCTGATCGTGGATGAACACGGCGCGGTGTGCGTCGTACCGTGGGCGGACATCGTGCGCATTGTCGTCGACGGATGAGGGCGGCGGTGTCGGCGGATGCAATCGGTGGATGAACTCGGCGCATGAAAGTGGTGTGCGCGGCGTGAAGGTGGATGCGCGAAGCGTGAAGGTCGCGCGTGAAGCGTGAAAATTGTGTCGAAAAACATCGTGAAACAGTCGTAGTGGCCGACGTTGTCATCGTCTGATTTGTTAGGATGGAAGATAAGTTGAGACCATCGTTCTGCAAACGATGGATGCGCGACGGACACCGGTCGCATGTCGGTCGCGCGCAAGGAGGACGGCGCCACCCGCCGTCGCCGAGGTCAAGGAGTTCGGATGGAAACCACGGAACCGCAGCAGACGGAATCGAAGCAGCCGATGTTGAAGAAGAAGATCTGGATCATCGCCGTTGTTGGCGTCGTCGCCGCCGCGCTCGTCGCCGTTGGCGTCATCGTCGCGCTGCGCCTCAACGCGAAGGGGGACGCGGTGGCCGAGGCCAAGCCGGCCGCATCCGCGTCGCAGAGCGCGGCATCGGGGGACGAGGACGGCGAGAAGAAGAAGGTCACGCCATCGACGACCGATCCGGAACAGGTCATGAAGAACTACGAGGAGTTCATGACGAAATATGCGTACTACGCGAAGCTGCTCAACAGCCAGGACGGCCTGCCGGCGGACGAGGTGGACGGCTACATCGAATGGAACAGCCAGATGGAGGACATCCTCGCGCAGTTTGAGGCGGTCCAGGACACGGAACTCACCCCCGAGCAGAAGAAGGAGTTCGACGCGATGCTCGACCGTGTCGATGACATGATGGTTGAGGCCACCGGTTCGGAACTTGTGCGCACGCCGCGCACGGCCGAGGAGGCGGAAAAGCTCGCCGAGGAACGCAAGAAGGCCGCCGAGGAGTCGAGGAAGGCGCTGACTGGAGGCTCCGGCTCGAGCGACGATGAGTCGGGATCGTCGTCGCAGACGAAGTGAGGGCGTAGGCCGACGCATATCGCCGGAGCGGCCGCCATGGCGCAACCGCGCCGGATGCGGCTAAGATGGCGGCATGGCATACGATAATGGCAAGACGGACGGCGCGCGGCCCATGCCGCCGTCGCGGCAGCTGGCTCCCAAAGGCAATGTGCTCGTGCTGGGCAACTCGGGCGTCGGCAAATCGACGCTCATCAACGCCGTCATCGGCGACGACGTCGCGAAGACGAGCTTCGGCACAAGCGGCACGACCAAGGAGCTCTCGATCTACGAAAGCCCGTCGGTGCCGTTCCGCGTCATCGACTCGATCGGCTTCGAGCCGTCGCCAATCGCGGCTTTGCGCGCCGTGCACGCGGTGCGCGCATGGTCGCGGGCGAGCGCGAAGGAAGGCAACGAGAACACGCGCATCAACGTGATCTGGTTCTGCGTGGACGGCACGGCGGCGAAGCTGTTCCGTGAGACAATCCGCAATCTGGCGAACGCGGTGCGGATGTGGAAGTCGGTGCCGATCGTCGCCGTCGTCACGAAATCGTATTCGCAGCCGGACCGCGAACGCAACGTCGCGATGGTGCGGGAGGCTTTCCACGGCACGCGCATCGAGCACAACCTGCGCGCGATTGTGCCGGTCGTCGCGCAGACCTACGTCATCAACGACACGGCGTTCGCGGCGCCGGAGGGTGTCGCCGACCTCATCGACGCGACGATGGAGGCGATGCCCGACGGGCTTCGCGGCGGCGCGCACGACCTGCAGCAGTTCAAACTGACGCGCAAGCGCATGCTCGCGCAAGGTCTGATCGGCGCATGCGTCGCGGCCGGCGCCACGGTGGGCGCCGTGCCGATCCCGATCGCCGACACGCTCGTATTGTCCCCGCTGGAACTCGCCGAGCTGAACGGCCTGGCGCGCCTGTACGGCATCGACAAGGACGAGGATTCGAAACGGCTTTTGGACGAGGTGGTGCAGGTGGGCGCCGCAAGCGTCGTAGCGCATTCGGCGATCAGCGCGATCAAGGCGATTCCTGGAATCGATCTCGCGGCGAGCGTCGTCAACGCGATCGTCGCCGCGAGCATCATCGCCGCGCTCGGCGAGGGCGCCGTCGCTATGTTCGAACAGATCTACACCGGCAAACGCAGCGTGCATGACCTCGGCTGGGCGCGCCATCTGATGGAGGAGCAGTTCGGCGAGGGGTTCCTCGGCAAGGTCAATGGCATCACCGTGGCCGCGCAGGCCGGCGGCAAGGACATGCGGCAGATGATCATTGAACTCGTCAAGGCCGCCTTCTTCGGCCGTGGAAAGTGAATGGGCAGACGAAATACATTACTTGTTTTCTGTATTCTATATAAAAGTACTATGAATAGCATACCGTCATTTTGAATGTTGAATTATTAATTTGTTAAATGATGTGTCACATCAGGTATGCTGCAGGTCATGGCGAGCAGATAGACTATGCCTACCAATGGTGACGAGAAAGTGTTAGTGAAGAGGGATGGGGCGTATGTCTGGGATGAAGCCGAGTATAACCGCTCAACATGTTTTCCCATATTCCATGAGTAAAATGTTTGAAGCGATAAGACAGACGTTGGAGTTTAATGCATCGTATGATCTTGTGGAGGAGCGGAGTGATCAGGCTCTTTTCCTTTTTTGTATCCCACAATGTGAAGATACCCTATATGCGTATGTAGTCAGTCTTGGTGATAGTAGAACTAGAGTCGATATATGCGTTCCTCCGAGTGTGCATGATTCAATTCATGTATGTGATATACTGTATAAGAATATTCTAGAGCAGGCGGTTGCGATAAGCTCATTCAATAAACAAGATAATTTATTTTATCGATTGAACTATTTGTTCAGAAGAGCTATGAGAGGTTTCGGAATCAAAGATGCGAGACCAATTAATAATATCGTATACTATGCATTAATTGCTAATGGTATAGTCTTGGTTTTGGGAATTGCTCTGATATTTGATCGTGAGTCGGATGAAAAGTTGTCCGTTCTACTATTTTTAATTGCGTTGATGTGGTGTGTCTCTATTGCTGCTTTTGTGGCCACTGGGCCAAGTGCAAAACAATCAGGTCGAAGATATGCAATCCTAAGTATAGTATTTAGTTTCATTGTTACGATTATTTTAATCGAATTGATTAAATATGCGAAGAGTGAATATTTATTCTAAAAGGATTGATGTAAATGAAAAAGAAATGTCCTATTGCTTCCAACGAATCAATCCTGCGCGATGAGATTGATGTTTTGTGGAGTTGCGGCGCAGAGCGGGATAAAGAAGTCGGTGGCCTCGTTGTAACCGATCAAAGGATTATACTTTGTAAAAAAGTTGTTAGAATGTTCCGAAAAGATAAAATCGAATATATCTCTATATTAGTATCTGATGCATCAAAGGTCAATATTGTGCGTTATCCCCGAAGAAGGTTGTTGGGTGAGTCGCAGCGGGGAGAGATTCAGATTATTGCAAGTGGTCAAGTTTATGATATTGCATTTATCGATGATGAGGAATTTAGAGTAGTTACAAATAATATATATCATATGATTACTGGTAAATATGATGATATTGTGGAAGCGCCACAAACTTTCGGTGATAAGATCGTTGCGGCTGTGGGCGGGGCGACTGGACTCTTCTTTGAATCAATCTCCTCTCAAGCTACGGTGAGTGACAAGAAGATTGAACGCAATGAAGTTGATGGGAGTGTGGGGTCTCGGGATGGGGTCGCGTCCAAAAGGAATGCGGCGCCGAGCGCAGAAGGGAGGTCTACGCAAAGGAGGGGCTCTCGTCCGAGGTCCGCATCGCATGGTTCCAATGCTGCGGCGATTGAACGCGAGGATTCGTCGGAAGTGACCGGTGCGAGGGCTGGGGGTGCGCGACGTGATGCTGTGAAATCGGACAGGCATACTGACCGCGATGCTGCCGGATCTCGTCGTAGGCGTGCTGATGAGGCCCGGTCTGCGAACCGGGTAGTGGTTCAGTGTCAAACATGTGGAGCCAAATGTGCGGGAGTGAGTGGTCGCACGGTACGATGTGAGTACTGCGATAATCCAGTGCAGCTGCGGTAGACCAGTTGCGATAGGTGAGGAGAAGTCGTTATGGCTTTGATAAAAGCCTTTGAGGGAGCGCTCAAGGGAACTTTTGCTGATTTGTGGCTCGATATCATAACATGCGATGGTTTTGATGAGCATACAATCCTGCAGCCTGGAAAGTATATAGAGAAAAATAAAGGGAGAGGTGAGAATACCAAGCATTCTGAGGCCTTTATATCGAATGGCTCGCATATATATGTACCGGAAAATACTGCTGCATTTATATTTGATCAGTCTGGAATCGAATACGTCGTGACTCAAGCCGGTGGTTATGAGTATCGCTCGGTAGGTACGGAAAGTATATTTGCTGGCGATGGAATAGGTGCCTCCATATTTAGACAAATTGGAGAAAGATTCAAATTTGGTGGGGAACCTGTTGCGAACAAACGCATTGTATTTGTCAATCTCCGCGAAATTAGAGGTATTAAGTTTGGCACTTCGTCTCCTCTGATTTATCATGATAAGTTTTATGAAGCTGACCTTGAAATTAGAGCGCGGGGAAAAATCTCGATTCAGGTTACTGACCCTTCTATGTTTATACGTAAATTCGTGCCTGCAAATGTTGGGTATATGACTTTTGATAACCCTGACGCAAAATCGCAATTAATTGCTGAGTTCATGCAATCATTCTCGGTAGCCTTGAATTCCCTCTCGAAAGATTATCGCATTTCGGAAGTTCCAGGTAAGTCCAACGCAGTGCAGGAAGCGATTATGCATGACGCGGCGAATGCCGGTACGTGGGAGTCGCGTTTCGGTATCCATCTGGCGGGTATCGGCATCGAGAGCATCGAGTTCACGCCGGAGTCGCGTGAGTTGGTCAAGCAGTATGCGGCGAACCGCATGAACGTGACGGCGTATGAGAACGTCTCGCAGCAGGCGTCGAACATCGCGGCGCAGCAGAAGATCGCTCAGGGTGTGCAGGAGAACGGCTTCGGGGACATGGGCGGCATGATGCTCGGCGTCGGCTTCGCGCAGGGCGTCAACCCGATGACCGGGGCGATGCCCGGGCAGCAGATGGGGCAGCCCGTCAATTCGGCGAACGCCGCGGTGACGCCGTCGACCGCGCAGTCCGACGCGGCTGCGCAGAACGGTTCCGCGCAGCCGTCGATGTCGCTGTCCGATCAGATGGAGGCGCTGAAGAATCTCAAGGAACTGCTGGACGCCGGCATCCTTACGCAGGAGGAGTTCAACCTCAAGAAGCGGCAGATTCTGGGATTGTAGTCTTCACGGGAATTGGAAATCAAAGGAAAGGGGACATGATGTCCAATCAGACCACTGTCAGGAATCTGACGATTCCGAAGATCATCGCAATCGTGGGCAACGCGCTCATGCTGTTGTGCATCTTCCTGCCATACGCTTCGGCGCCGAAGGATTCGCCGTACCGGGAATTCGCCGATGAGACGATCGACGGCGTGCGCGCCGGCGAACTGGCCGATCCGTCATTGTTCAAGTTCGTGACGCTCTACAACAAGCTCAAAAACGACGTCGCCGGCGGCTCCGAGGTCGCGACGATCATCATGGTGATGGTCATCGCCATCGCCGTCGCCGCGATCCTCGCACTGATCTTCGCGTGCGTCTCGAAGGGTATTCCGGCGCTGGTGTTCAGCGTCGTTGGATTCATCCTGTTCCTCGTGCTGAACTGGGACTTCAGCGAGCGCGGTGTCATCTCCTCGGACAATTACGGTTGGGGCTTCGGCTACTACCTGTTCTTCCTCGCCGCGATCGTCGCCGTCATCGGTGCGATCTGGATGATTGCAGCCAAGCGCCAGTCCAAGTAATCCGACGGCGGATTCCGAACGCGGGGGCGCGCATCCGGTTGGGTGCGCGCCCCCGCGTTCGTTGTGAAAGGCAAGGAGGAGGGCGGTCGGGGCGCATAGCCGGCGCGGAATGGTGCTTGGGCATGAATTCGGCGGCATCGATTCATGTCGCCTGCCGAACCAGCCAAGGTCGGACGCATATCTCGGTGATTCATATGAGAAAACGAGATATGCGCCGCAGGGAAGGAGGCTATCTCGGCTTGGATCATCGTATGCGCACATATTTGCACATGATTGGCGGTTATGTGCACATATTGTCTCAGATCCGCATACAACCGTTCATTCTGTCCATGCGCATTCCCGCTGGATGCCACCGTGGCCGCACAGCTCGGTTGTTTAGGCAAACAATCGAGCTATGCGGTTGGGGGGTTGCGGTTGGGCGGTTGATTCATCGTCATGGAACGATGGCGGATGGGTGTTGTGGCCCTATCTGCGATTTTGGGGTGGGGCTTCCGGAGATCAAGCGCGTAAATGTGCTGTTATTTCGCATTTATTCGCATATGGTAGCTTTAGAAGCTGCTGGAGCCGGCGTCTTCGAGAATGACCACCCCAAAATCGCAGATAGGGTCTCGATGGCGCGGAGAGGACGCTCATTCGCAGCGTATGGGCGGGGCGGGATGGCGCTTGGCCGTGAATTCGGTGGAATCGATGCGCCACACGGCCACCTTGCTCACCTGACGGGGGAGCAGCGGCGCGTCGGGCATACCGGCGCACTGCTCGAGCAGCAGGCGCAACGCGGCGATCTTCTCCTCGTCATCCTCGACCAGGCTCGCCGTGCCGGTGCCGATGAGCGAACGGAACTCCGTCGTCGTGGCGCACGGCGTGCGTCCGGTGTGGATCCTCGCATCGCAATCCATCTCGAATGCGACCGGCAGCGCGTTGGCCGCCGTGCGGATCGCATCGATCTTGCGCCCCTCGAGCGCCGAATGCGCGAAGAGCCGCAGCCGATGCGGCCGCTGTGTGAAATCGGCGACGTAGGCGAAGTTGACCGGTACGATCGTCAGGCCCTGCGCATCCTGATAGGCGACGCATACGTCGTCGCAGTCACGCAGGATCTCCTCGATCTCCTCCGGCGGCGTCACCTCGCGGTCGGCGCGCCGCATCGGACGGGGTTGTGCGATGGATGGGGGCATGGTGCTGTGCTCTTTATATATACATGCTGGATGGCCGGATATACGAATCGGCCCCGCGGAACGGATTCTGCGGGGCCGATTCATGCGCCCGAGCGAGCGTCGAGCGCCCGGTCAGGCGAAGTACTCGACGCCGGCTTCGAAGATCGGCTGGTAGGTGTTGCCCGGCACGTTGAGATACAGGCCGTTACCGGAACGCTCCGAATGGCCCATCTTGCCGAAGACGCGGCCATCAGGGCTCGTGATGCCCTCCACGGCGAGCATCGAGCCGTTCGGATTGACCGACAGGTCCATGCTCGGCACGCCATCCTCGTCCACGTACTGCGTGGCGATCTGGCCGTTCGTGGCCAGCTGCGCGAGCATGTCGTACGAGGCGACGAAGCGGCCCTCGCCATGCGAGATCGCGACGGTGTGCACGTCGCCGACCTCGGTCTTCGCGAGCCACGGCGAGAGGTTCGACGCGACACGCGTGCGCACGAGGCGGCTCTGGTGGCGTCCGATCTCGTTGAACGTGAGCGTCGGGCATGCGTCGGTCATCGGCACGATGTCTCCGAAAGGCACAAGGCCGAGCTTGATGAGCGCCTGGAAGCCGTTGCAGATGCCGAGCATCAGGCCGTCGCGGTTCTTGAGCAGGTCGCGCACCGCCTCGGTGACTGCCGGCGCGCGGAAGAACGCCGTGATGAACTTCGCCGAGCCATCCGGTTCGTCGCCGCCCGAGAATCCGCCGGGGATCATGACGATCTGGCTGCGGCCGATCTCGTCGACGAGAGCCTGCGCGGAGTCGGCGACCGCCTGCGGAGTGAGGTTGTTGACGATGAGCGTCGTCACCTCGGCGCCCGCACGTTCGAACGCCGCCGCCGTGTCGTATTCGCAGTTGTTGCCGGGGAACACCGGGATGACGACGCGCGGCTTGGCGATCTTCGGTCCCGCATACTGCACGCGGTGTTCCGTCTCGAAGGAGACGGTCTCGACCTGCTCGGGTTCGCCGTCGGCCGGCGTGCGGTACGGGAACACCGATTCGAGGCCACGCTCCCACGTCTCCTGCAGCTGCGCCATCGGTAGGTCCTCGCCGGCCGCGTGGAAGACGTAGTCGGCGGTGGTTTCGCCGATCAGCCCGACCTCGATGAGGTTCGACGTCGCCGGGAGCTTCGCGTCGTCGGCCAGTTCGACGATGAACGATCCGTACGCCGGCGCGAACAGGTCGTCGACGGCGATCGAGTCGTCGAGCCTGACGCCGATCCGATTGCCGAGCGCCATGCGGAACAGCGACTCCGCGGTGCCGCCGTATCCCGGCGTGGCCACGGCGAGCGCATCGCGGAAGTCGACGAGCTCCTCGACGACACGGAACGCCTCGAGCAGCGCGTCCTTGTCCGGCGTGAGGCCATCGGCGAGGTAGCGCGGCGCGATGCGCACGACGCGGTGCCCGGCCTGCTTGAACTCCGGGCTCGTCGCGCGGTTCATGTTGCCGACGGCGACGGCGAAGGAGATCAGCGTCGGCGGCACGTCGAGGTCCTCGAAGGATCCGGACATCGAATCCTTGCCGCCGATCGCGCCGACGCCGAGGTCGACCTGCGCCATCAGCGCGCCGAGCACGGCCGCGAGCGGCTTGCCCCAGCGCTCCGGTTCGTCGCGCAGCTTCTCAAAGTACTCCTGGAAGCTCAGATACGCCTTCTCGTGCTCGAAGCCGGCGGCCACGAGCTTGGCGAGCGATTCAACGACGGACAGGTAGGCTCCGGTGAACTGGTTCTGCTCCATGATGTACGGGTTGAAGCCCCACGCCATCGCCGACGCGGTCGTCGTCTCGCCGAACACCGGCAGCTTGGCGACCATCGCCATCGGCGCGGTCAGCTGCGTGCGGCCGCCGAACGGCATCAGCACGGTGCCGGCGCCGATCGTCGAGTCGAAGCGCTCGGACAGGCCCTTGTTCGAGGCGATGTTGACGTCGGAGAGCATCGTGTCCATGCGCTCGGCGAGCGTGCCCTCGTTGAACGGCGTGACGTAGGTGCCCTGGACGGTCACGTGCGCGTCCTGATGCTTGTCGGCGCCGTTCGACGCGAGGAACTCGCGCGACAGGTCGGCGATCGCGTCGCCGTTCCAACGCATGACCATGCGCGGCTCCTCGGTGACGGTCGCGATGACCGACGCCTCGAGGTTCTCCTCGCGCGCGTACTTGAGGAACTCGTCGACGTCCTCAGCGGCCACGTCGACGGCCATGCGCTCCTGCGATTCGGAGATCGCGAGTTCGGTGCCGTCGAGGCCCTCGTACTTCTTCGGCACCTGATTGAGATCGACGTCGAGGCCATCGGCGATCTCGCCGACCGCGACCGAGACGCCGCCGGCGCCGAAATCGTTGCATCGCTTGATCAGGCGGCACGCGTCGCCGCGGCGGAACAGGCGCTGCAGCTTGCGTTCGACCGGCGCGTTGCCCTTCTGCACCTCGGCGCCGTCGAGCTCGAGCGATTCGACGTTGTGCGCCTTCGATGCGCCGGTCGCGCCGCCGATGCCGTCGCGGCCGGTGCGACCGCCGAGCAGGATGATGCGGTCGCCGGGCGCCGGCGTCTCGCGGCGCACATGGTCGGCGGGCGTCGCCGCGACGACGGCGCCGACCTCCATGCGCTTGGCGACGTATCCGGGATGGTAGATCTCATCGACCTGCCCGGTCGCCAGACCGATCTGGTTGCCGTAGGAGGAGTAGCCGTGCGCGGCCGTCGTGACGATCTTGCGCTGCGGCAGCTTGCCTTCGAGCGTCTCGTCGATCGGTGTGCGCGGATCGGCCGCGCCGGTCACGCGCATCGCCTGATAGACGTAGGAGCGTCCCGACAGCGGGTCGCGGATGCAGCCGCCGATGCAGGTCGCCGCGCCGCCGAAGGGTTCGATCTCGGTCGGATGGTTGTGCGTCTCGTTCTTGAACAGGAACAGCCAGTCCTCGTCCTCGCCGTCGACGTCCACCTTCACCTTGACGGTGCACGCGTTGATCTCCTCGGATTCGTCGAGGTTCGTCAGGATGCCGTTCGCCTTGAGCCACTTCGCGCCGAGCGTGCCCATGTCCATCAGCGTCACCGGGCGGTCGGCGCGGCCGAGCTCCTCGCGCATCCGCAGATAGCGTTCGAAGGCCGCCTTGACGGTCGCGTCGTCGATCGTCACATGGTCGAGCTGCGTGCCGAAGGTCGTGTGGCGGCAGTGGTCGGACCAGTACGTGTCGATGACTTTGATCTCGGTGATCGTCGGGTCGCGGTCCTCGTTGATGAAGTAGTCGCGGCAGAACTGCAGGTCGGCGACGTCCATCGCGAGCCCACGGTCGGCGATGAAGCGTTCGAGCTGCTCGTCGTCCATCCTGCGGAAGCCGTCGATGATCTCGACCTTGCCGGGCGTCGGGATCTGCGTCGCGAGCGTGTCGCGCGTCGCAAGGCTCGCCTCGCGTGCCTCGACCGGGTTGATGACGTACTTTTTGATCGCGTCGATGTCGGGCGTGCTCAGATTGCCTTGCAGCGCGTAGAGCGTCGCCGAACGCACGGTCGGCCGTTCGCCCTGGCTGATGAGCTGGATGCATTCGCTCGCCGAGTCGGCGCGCTGGTCGAACTGGCCGGGCAGGAACTCGACGGCGAAGACGGCGTCGTCGCCGAAGTCCGGAAGATCGAAGGACACGTCGTCGGACTGCGGCTCGCTGAAGACGGTCGGCACGACCTGTTCGAACAGCTCCTCGCCGATGCCCTCGACGTCGTAGCGGTTGATCAGGCGGATCCGTTCGAGCGGCTTGACGCCCAGGATCGTCCTGAGTTCCTGGGTGAGCTGCTGGGCCTCGACGTCAAAGCCCGGCTTCTTTTCAACATATACGCGGAAAACCACGGTTCTTCCTTGCTCTCTTGACTCTGATGGTTGCAGATGGATGGTGGGGGTAGGAATGGGGAAAGGCCGAAAACGGCCCGCATCCGGATGCGCACCGGATGCGGGCCGTCGGCGTCATTCGGCGCGCTCGACGCCTTCCTGCTCGGCGAGCGCGGTCAGGCGGTCGTAGATCTCCTCGTAGGCGGGGATGATGTTGCCCAGATCGCGGCGGAACAGGTCCTTGTCGAGATGCTCGATCTGTCCGGAGCCGTCCTTCAGGTCCCACAGGCGGCAGGTGTCCGGCGTGATCTCGTCGGCGAGCAGGATCGTGCCGTCCGAGGTCCTGCCCTCCTCGATCTTGAAGTCGACGAGCTGCACGTCGATCTTCGAGAAGATGTCGAGCAACGCGTCGTTGACGGCGCGCGCCTGCTTCGAGATCTCGGCGAGCTCCCCGTCGGAGGCCAGGCCGAGTGCGACGATGCCGTCGTCGTTGATGAAGGGGTCGCCGAGTTCGTCGGACTTGTAGCAGAATTCGAGGATCGGACGGTTGAGCTTCGTGCCCTCCTCGACGCCGTAGCGCTTCGCGAAGGAACCGGCCGCCGTGTTGCGCATGATGATCTCGAGCGGATACATGTCCATCGAGCGCACGAGCTGCTCGGTGTCCGAGATGCGCTTGATGAAGTGGGAGTCCACGCCGCGCGCCTTGAGCAGGTCGAAGAGGACCGAGGTGATGCGGTTGTTGAGGCTGCCCTTGCCTTCGATCTGGGCCTTCTTCGCGCCGTTGCCGGCGGTCGCCTGGTTCATGTATTCGACCCAGAGGACGTCCGGGTCGTCGGTTGCGTACAGTTTCTTGGCCTTGCCCTCATAGAGCTTGTCCATCTTCTGCATGTTGGTGCTTCTGCCTTCCGTGGATAAGGGGAATGGAACGCTGTGAACTGACGCCCTCAGCGTAGCAAGCGGCGGCAACATGGGCGCGCCTCTTCTCACGTTTCAAACGGCGTGCGGGGCGCGCCTGCGCGGCGCGGCTCACACGATGCTGATCTGCAGCGCCTGCGCGGTCTCTACGGCGCGCACGCGCGCCTCCTCGACGTCCGCTCCGAGCGCGAGCGCGACGCCCATGCGGCGGTGGCCGTCGACCTTCGGCTTGGCGAACACGCGCACGTCGACGCCCGGTTGTGCGAGGGCCTCGTCGAGGTCGTGGAACTCGGCCTCGCCGTGTCCCTCGACGACGATTGCGTGGCTCGCCGCGGCCGTGTACTTCGGGATGTCGAGCGCGACGTGGCCGTCCTTGACCGGGACGCCGAGCATCGCGCGCGCATGCAGGTCGAATTCGCTCAGCCGCTGGCTGATCATCGTGACCATGCCGGTGTCGTGCGGGCGCGGCGAGACCTCGTTGAACAGCACGGAGCCGTCCTTGAGCACGAACAGCTCGACGCCGAAGACGCCCCACGCCGTGTCGGTGCCGGCGCGCGCGACGAGCCCCTCTACGACGGCGTGCGCGATGCGGCGCGACTCCTCGAGGACGTCGGCGGCCACATTCGCCGGCTGCCATGAATCGCGGTAGTCGCCGTCCTGCTGACGCTGGCCGATCGGCTCGCACACGACGACGCCGGCGACCGAGCTGACGGTGAGCATCGTCAGCTCGTAGTCGAGGTCGACGAGCCGTTCGACGATGACGCGCGAGACGTCGCCTTCGTCATGGGCGCGCCGCCCCTGCTGCGCCGCCGTCCACGCGTCCTCGATCCCGTCGGCCGCGCGCACGACCGACTGGCCGTGGCCGGAGGAGCTCATGACCGGCTTGACGACGCAGGGGAAGCCGATCGCGCCGGCCGCTTCCTTGAGCTCGTCGAGCGATCCGGCGAAGCGGAACGGCGTCGTCGGCAGTCCCAGCTCCTGGGCGGCGAGCGTGCGCAGCGCCTCGCGGTCCATGCACGTCGCCGCGATGCGCGCGCTCGGCACGACGCGCACGCCGTCGTGCTCGGCCGTCTCGAGCACCGACGTCGCGATCGCCTCGACCTCGGGGATGATGATGTCCGGACGCACGTCGGCGATGAGCGCGCGTAACGCGTCGGCGTTCGCCATGTCGACGACGCGCGCCTCGTGCGCGACCTGCTGCGCCGGCGCGTCCGCATACGAATCGGCCGCGATGACGCGCACGCCGAGACGCGTCAGCGAGATCGCGACCTCCTTGCCGAGCTCGCCGGAGCCGAGCAGGAGCGCGCGGGTGGGATGTTTGCCGTTGGGGGTGCCGAGTGCACAATCGATTTTCGTCATGGCACCCATTGTGCCACCGGCGGTGCACGGCACCGCCGTCGCGCCGCGTGGGCGCGAACCGCCGCTTCGGCGGCGTCGCCGCTAGACTGGGCGACTATGTGCGCACAACAGAACACGGCATCCGCCGACGCGGAGCAGCAACACGACGAACGGCCGCTCAAGGTCGCGCTCGTCGTCGACACATCCGGCAACGGCGGCAACGGCACGTCCAACTCGGCGACCCAGTGGGCGCAGGAGCTGCGCCGGCAGGGGCACGAGGTGCGGCTCGTCGGCATCGGCGCGCCGCAATACCCGGCCAGGGAGAACCACATCCCGCTCGTCAGCTGGATATCGGCGAAACAGCAGATGCAGTTCGCGCAGCCGAGCCGCGCGCTGTTCGACCGCGCCTTCGACGGCGTCGACGTCGTGCACATCTACGAGCCGTTCAAGTTCGGCAGGCATGCGCTCGAGTGCGCGCGCGAGCACGGGCTTCCGGTGACCGCCGGCTTCCATGTGCAGCCGGAGAACGTCATGTACTCGGCCGGGCCGCTGCGTTACATCCCCGGCATGAACTCGTTCCTGTACTGGTTGTTTCGCCATTGGCTCTACCGCAACGTCGACGCGATCCATGTGCCGACGAGGCTCGGCGCGCACCTGCTCGAGGAGCATCATTACGACGAGCCGATTTACGTCATCTCGAACGGCTACCAGCCCCGGTTCACGGCGAAACGGCAGCGTCCGGGCGCCGAACCCGCCGGCGTGCCGTTCCGCATCGTCGCCTCCGGCAGGCTCGCCAACGAGAAGAACCATGTGGAGCTCATCGAGGCGATCTCGATGAGCGCGCACGCCGACGACATCCATCTGACGATCGCCGGCACCGGGCCGATCAGGCGGCGCGTCATGCGCAAGGCGCGCAAGCTGCTCAAACGCCCGGCGACGATCGGCTTCCACCGCAACGTCGACATGCCGGACCTGCTGCGTTCATGCGATCTGCTGTGTCATCCCTCGATCGCCGACCTCGAATCGGTGAGCGTCATCGAGGGCATGGCGTGCGGCCTCGTGCCGGTTATCGCCAACTCGCCGCTGAGCGCGGCCGGCCAGTTCTCGCTCACGCCGGAATCGTCGTATCCGGTCGGGCATCCGGAACAACTCGCCGACCGCATCGACTGGTGGATCGACCATCCGCGCGAACTCAACGAGTGGGGGAGCACCTACGCCGAGCACACGAAGGAGACGTATTCGGTCGAGCAGTCGGTGAGGCGCTTCGTGCGGATGGAACGCGAGGTCATCGCCGCGCATCGTGCGGGCGCCCGCGCCGCCGGCGACGTCGACGGGCGCTGACGGCGCATACGGCTGCGGCCGTCGGCATCGGGTGACGCCGACGGCCGCAGCCGTATCGGGGACCGGTCACAGATAGGAGATGAGCTCGGCCGTCTGTTCGTCGGTCGTCGCCCAGCTCGTGCAGATGCGCAGCATGACGCGGTCGGCGCCGACCGCCTCCATGAAGCCGAGCTTCACATGCTTGGCCAGTTCGGCGGCCTTCTTGTCGGAGACGGTGATGAAGATCTGGTTCGTCTGCGAGACGAAGGCCACGTCGTAGCCCTTGTCCGTCAGCGCCTGACGGATCTTGTCGGCCTCCTTGTTCGCATGTTCGGACAGCTTGAAGTACAGGTCGTCGGTGAACAGCGTGTCGAACTGCAGGCCCAGCAGCCAGCCCTTCGCGAGCAGCGCGCCGCGCTGCTTGACGAGCGTCGTGAAGTTCGTCGGCGTGTTGCCGCGAGTGAACACGACGGCCTCGCCGAACATCGCGCCGACCTTCGTGCCGCCGATCGTGAACACGTCGGCGACGCGCGCGATGTCGTCGAGGTTCGCGTCGTTGCCGTCGCTCGTCAGCGCGTAGCCGAGGCGCGCGCCGTCGATGAACAGCGGAAGCTTGCGGTCGTGCGCGACCTGCGAGAGCGCCTCGAGCTCCTCGAGCGTGTAGGCGGTGCCGTATTCGGTCGGCTGGGAGATGTAGACGGCGCCGGGGAAGACCATGTGCTCGTGGTTGGCGTCGGCGTAGAAGCGTTCGCAGTAGTCGTCGAGCTGCGCGGCGGAGATCTTGCCGTCCTCGTTCGCCAGCGCGAGCACCTTGTGGCCGGTGGCTTCGATCGCGCCGGCCTCGTGCGTGTTGATGTGGCCGCTGTCCGCGCACACGACGCCGCCGTACGGCGGCGTGATCGCCGAGATCACCGTCTGGTTCGTCTGCGTGCCGCCGACGAGGAACCACACCTGGGCCTCGGGGTCGTCGCACAGCTTGGTAATCTTGTCGGCCGCGATCCTGCAGTAGTCGTCGGTGCCGTAGCCGGGATGCTGCTCCTGCTGGATCTGCTGCATGCGCGTCAGGATCTGCGGCGCGGCCGTCGAGGAATAATCGTTCTGGAAGGACAGCATGATGGGCTCCTTGGGTCTGGGTGCGGGTGGTCCGTGTCGTAGGACAGTCTAGTCCGTCGTGGCCTGCGCGCCGCGGATTGCGGCGACGGTGAACGGACGCCGCGGGCTGCAATTGGAGCGTTCGAGCGACTGCGCGAGCGACAGCCCGGGCGTGCGTGCGGCCAGATCCTCATGGCGGCGCGCGGAGACGGCGAGGAAGATCAGGTAGATGTACGGCATGCCGAGGTTCGTCTCGAGCAGCGAGTCGATGACGAGCGGCTTGAGCGACTGCAGCGGGCTCAGTCCGGCGCTGCGGATGCCGCCGAGCAGCAGCGCGAGCTCCCACGCGAATTGGATGCCGATGCCGCACACGAGCAGCCAACGGATGTCGACGCGCAGCGCGGGGCGTGCGGCGAAGGCCAGGTTGTGGACGATGACGGCCGCATAGCCGACGAACAGGATGATCGCCATCCATCCGTGGTAGGCGCCGGTCGTGCGCTGGATGACGATCGGATGGGCGGCCTGGCCGGGTAGGAAACGGGACGTGAGCGTCTGTGCGATGAGCGGGGCGCAGAACCACCAGCCGAAGATCAGCGTCGACCATTCGACGAGCCGTTCGTCATGGCGCAGATACAGCCAGATCCAGGTGAAGTTCGTGAATCCGTAGCTCATCGACATCCACAGCAGCACCCAGAACAGCGACGCGTTCGGCGAGATCGATCGTGTGTGCAGGGCCAGATGGAAGACTCCGAAGTCGACGGCGAAATACAGGAGCCCGGCGGCAATGCCGACGAGCACGGTCATGCGCCGTCGGCGCCACAGCAGCAGTCCGGCGTAGAGGGCGAGGAACGCGATGTCGAGCCAGATGTAGCACGGGGCGAACTGGCGGCGGGCGACGAAATCGGTCGCGGTGGCCGCGGCGGGTGTCGTGGTTGCGGCGGCCGCCGCAACCACGGGGAGGGAAAACGTCATCATGGTTCCAGCGTAGACGACGGGGCCGCATCCCGGCGGCCGGCGGGGATGAAGCGGCGGTCGGACGGCGCGTTCGGCGTCATGTCCGCATCAGGACGCCGAACGCCGCCGCGCATCGGCGCCGGATATGGGCCGGCGGCGAAAAAAGGGGCGGCCCCCGAAGTGTCTAGGTACCTTCGGGGGCCGCCTCGTCTGTTTTGTTCTGTTTCCATCCTCATCATGCGACCTGACTGTCCTCCGGACATCCGGATCCGGGGATGGGCACCGCCTTGTGCCTGCTTTTCCGTCGAATCCCCGCGGGCGATTCCTCGGGGTGGGCGTTCTCCTGAGTGCAGGTCCTCTGCACGGCAACGCCCTGTGGAATCGGCCGTCGCTGACCGGTGGCGTGGTCGTCGGGCGGGGGCGCCTCCGATGCACGTCGTGCAGGTCGCTTCACCATGAGCACCATATGCTCTCACCCATATCGGTCATCCATACCGCATTCGCATCAGGAAACCATCATGTTGGAAAGGAGCTTAGCGCCACATGCGCTTCATGTTTGACCCTGTTGAATTATGCTTCCAGTCTACTCCTGATTGGTTCGCGACAGGCCGGGGAGCGGGTGCGACACGCCGTGACGGCGGGTCGGGCAGGGAAGGTGTATAGTGTTCATCTGTTGCCCGGTTCTTCACGGAACCGTTGCGATGGTGGCTATAGCTCAGTTGGTAGAGCATCTGATTGTGGTTCAGAAGGTCGCGCGTTCGAGCCGCGTTAGCCACCCCACCGAAGACCCTCCCCCGCGGAGGGTCTTTCGTTTGCCGCTCGTCGCCTCACCTCCCGCTCCGTCGGCGGGGTCGACCTCCCGTCCCGCAGACAGGCGTGTGCGCGCCCCGTTTCGTCGACGGTTTCGGCGGCGATTGTGAAGACACACCGACGGCGTCTTCACAATTGATTCTTGTCGCCCCTTCGTGATATATTTATTGATTGTGTGTGCCAGCCGCGCACCTTATGTGACAGGAGCGTGTGCTGGGATATCCCCGAGTTCGTCCGCATCACGCGCAGCAATGCGATCGGTGAGAGAACGAAGGGTCATCGGGCCGGTGAACAGTGGCTGTCTTTTCTTCGTTCAGTGCATCGGGGGAGAGTGAGGCTGCGATCAGTCGGCTTCACTAGGAAGAACAGAAACCACTGAATCGGAGAATTCAAGTTGCCTACTATTGAACAGCTTGTCCGTAAGGGACGTAAGGCAAAGCCGAAGAAGTCCAAGACGCTGGCGCTCAAGGGAAGCCCGCTGCGCCGCGGCGTGTGCACCCGCGTGTACACGACGACGCCGAAGAAGCCGAACTCGGCTCTGCGTAAGGTCGCCCGTGTGCGCCTGAGCTCGGGCGTCGAAGTCACCGCCTACATCCCGGGCGAGGGCCACAACCTGCAGGAGCACTCGATCGTGCTCGTGCGCGGCGGCCGCGTCAAGGATCTGCCGGGCGTGCGCTACCACATCGTGCGCGGCGCGCTCGATACCCAGGGTGTCAAGGATCGTAAGCAGGGCCGTTCCCTGTACGGAGCAAAGAAGGCGAAGTAAGAGATATGTCACGTAAAGGACCCGCCAAGAAACACCAGCTGCTGCCGGACCCGATCTACGGCTCGACCGTCGTGGCGCAGCTCATCAACAAGATCCTGCTCGACGGCAAGAAGTCGATCGCCGAGGACATCGTCTACTCGGCGCTCGACATGGTCAAGGAGAAGACCGACCAGGAGCCGGTCGCTGTGCTCAAGCGCGCGCTGGACAACATCCGTCCGTCGCTCGAGGTGCGCTCCCGCCGCGTCGGCGGCGCGACCTACCAGGTCCCGGTCGAGGTCAAGCCGGCCCGCGCGAACACGCTGTCGCTGCGCTGGCTGACCGACTTCTCCCGCGCCCGTCGCGAGAAGACGATGGCTGAGCGTCTCGCCAACGAGATCCTCGACGCCTCCAACGGCCTGGGCGCTTCCGTGAAGCGTCGCGAGGACACGCACAAGATGGCGGAAGCCAACAAGGCCTTCGCTCATTACCGCTGGTAATTAGCCACAGAAACGAAGAGTTAAGGAACATTCATGGCACTGGACGTGCTTACCAACCTCAACCAGGTTCGTAACATCGGCATCATGGCGCACATCGATGCCGGTAAGACCACCACTACCGAGCGTATTCTGTACTACACCGGTAAGAACTACAAGATCGGCGAAACCCACGACGGCGCTTCGACGATGGACTTCATGGCCCAGGAGCAGGAGCGCGGCATCACCATCCAGTCCGCCGCGACGACGTGCTTCTGGAACCGCCAGACCCATGACACGGGCGAGAAGTTCCAGATCAACATCATCGATACGCCGGGCCACGTCGACTTCACCGCCGAGGTGGAGCGTTCGCTGCGCGTCCTCGATGGCGCCGTCGCCGTCTTCGACGGCAAGGAGGGCGTCGAGCCGCAGTCCGAGACCGTGTGGCGCCAGGCCGACAAGTACGGCGTCCCGCGCATCTGCTTCATCAACAAGATGGACAAGCTCGGTGCCGACTTCTACTACTCGGTGGACACCATCAAGGAGAAGCTCGGCGCGACCCCGCTCGTCGTCCAGCTGCCGATCGGCGCTGAGAACGACTTCGTCGGCGTCGTCGACCTGATCCGCATGAAGGCCTACGTCTGGAACGACGTCAAGGACGACATGGGTGCGCACTACGACACCGTGGACATCCCGGACGACCTCAAGGAGCGCGCCGAGCAGTACCGCGCCGAACTCCTCGACCAGGTCGCGGAGTCCGACGAGGAGCTCATCGAGAAGTACCTCGAGACCGGCGAGCTGAGCGAGGAGGAGATCCGCAAGGGCATCCGCACGCTCACGATCTCGCGTCAGGCCTACCCGGTCCTGTGCGGTTCCGCGTTCAAGGACAAGGGCGTGCAGCCGATGCTGGACGCCGTCGTCGACTACCTGCCGAGCCCGGAGGACGTCCCGTCCATCGTCGGCTTCGACCCGTCCGACGAGTCCATCGAGATCGACCGCAAGCCGACGCTCGACGACCCGTTCTCGGCGCTCGTCTTCAAGATCTCGACGCACCCGTTCTACGGCAAGCTCGTCTTCGTGCGCGTCTACTCCGGCTCCGTCAAGCCGGGCGACAACGTGCTCGATTCGACGAAGGGCAAGAAGGAACGCGTCGGCAAGATCTTCCAGATGCACGCCGACAAGGAGAACCCGGTCGACGCGGCCGAGGCGGGCAACATCTACACCTTCGTCGGTCTGAAGAACGTCACGACCGGCGACACGCTGTGCGATGAGAAGCACCCGATCTCGCTCGAGTCCATGACTTTCCCGGACCCGGTCATCGAGGTGGCCGTCGAGCCGAAGACGAAGGCCGACCAGGAGAAGATGAGCCTCGCCCTCGCGAAGCTCTCCGACGAGGATCCGACCTTCCAGGTCAAGACCGACGAGGAGTCCGGCCAGACCCTCATCTCCGGCATGGGCGAGCTCCAGCTCGACATCATCGTCGACCGTATGCGCCGCGAGTTCAAGGTCGAGTGCAACGTCGGCAAGCCGCAGGTCGCCTACCGTGAGACGATCCGCAAGGCCGTCATCGGCCAGGAGTACACGCACAAGAAGCAGACCGGTGGTTCCGGCCAGTTCGCGAAGGTGCTCATGAACTTCGAGCCGCTCGACACCGAGAACGGCGAGGTCTACGAGTTCGCGAACGAGGTCACCGGCGGCCACATCACGAAGGAGTTCATCCCCTCGATCGATGCAGGCGTGCAGGAGGCCATGGAGTCCGGCATCCTCGCCGGCTTCCCGGTCGTCGGCGTCAAGGCGACGATCGTCGACGGCCAGGTCCACGACGTCGATTCCTCGGAAATGGCGTTCAAGATCGCTGGCTCGATGTGCTTCAAGGAAGCCGCCCCGAAGGCCAAGCCGGTCATCCTCGAGCCGATCATGGCCGTCGAGGTCCGTACCCCGGAGGAGTACATGGGCGACGTCATGGGCGACCTCAACTCCCGCCGTGGCGCCATCCAGTCGATGAACGACGCCACCGGCGTCAAGGTCATCGACGCGAAGGTCCCGCTGTCCGAGATGTTCGGCTACATCGGCGACCTGCGTTCCAAGACCCAGGGCCGCGCGATGTTCACGATGCAGATGGATTCCTATGCGGAGGTCCCGAAGGCCGTCGCGGACGAGATCATCAAGGCCCAGCGCGGCGAGTGACACGCGCTGCCATTTGGCTTGAACCTGTCTCCAGTCAGCGCTAATATTCTGTAGCGCTGACTGGGTTCGGGCTCTACAAGTGGCGACAACCCAGAAACCCAGTAAACTGTAGCAAGTGCCTTGAGCGATCAAGGCTTACTACGAGAACGTCCAGGAGGACAAACACATGGCAAAGGAAAAGTACGAGCGTACTAAGCCGCACGTTAACATCGGTACGATCGGCCACGTCGATCACGGCAAGACGACCCTCACCGCAGCGATCTCCAAGGTCCTGCACGATGAGTTCCCGGATCTGAACCCGGAGTACGACTTCAACCAGATCGACGCCGCTCCGGAAGAGCAGCAGCGTGGTATCACCATCAACATCGCCCACATCGAGTACCAGACCGAGAAGCGTCACTACGCTCACGTCGATTGCCCGGGCCACGCCGACTTCGTCAAGAACATGATCACCGGCGCCGCCCAGATGGATGGCGCGATCCTCGTTGTGGCCGCCACCGACGGCCCGATGGCCCAGACCCGCGAGCACGTCCTGCTCGCCCGTCAGGTCGGCGTTCCGAAGATCCTCGTCGCGCTGAACAAGTGCGATATGGTCGATGACGAAGAGCTCATCGAACTCGTCGAGGAAGAGGTCCGTGACCTCCTCGACGAGAACGGCTTCGATCGCGACTGCCCGGTCGTCCATACCTCCGCTTACGGCGCGCTGCATGACGACGCCCCGGATCACGAGAAGTGGGTCGAGACCGTCAAGGAGCTCATGGATGACGTCGACGACTACATCCCGACCCCGGTCCATGACCTCGACAAGCCGTTCCTGATGCCGATCGAGGACGTCTTCACGATCTCCGGTCGTGGCACCGTCGTCACCGGCCGTGTCGAGCGTGGCCGCCTGCCGATCAACACCAACGTCGAGATCGTCGGCATCCGCCCGACCCAGACCACCACCGTCACCTCCATCGAGACCTTCCACAAGCAGATGGACGAGTGCGAGGCCGGCGACAACACCGGTCTGCTGCTGCGCGGCATCAACCGCACCGACGTCGAGCGTGGCCAGGTCGTGGCCGCCCCGGGTTCGGTCACCCCGCACACCAAGTTCGAAGGCGAAGTCTACGTCCTCACCAAGGATGAGGGCGGCCGCCACTCGCCGTTCTTCTCGAACTACCGTCCGCAGTTCTACTTCCGCACGACGGACGTCACCGGCGTCATCACGCTGCCGGAAGGCGTCGAGATGGTTCAGCCTGGCGATCACGCGACCTTCACGGTCGAGCTCATCCAGCCGATCGCCATGGAAGAGGGCCTCACCTTCGCAGTGCGCGAAGGCGGCCACACCGTCGGCTCGGGCCGTGTCACCAAGATCCTCGCCTGATTCGATCAGCGATGATCTGACGCGGTAGTACGCGACTGATCGGAAAGCCCCCACCCGAATATCGGGTGGGGGCTTTCCTCGTATCTCGATATCCGGGAGCACGATGTGCGGATGCTGTGGAGATTCGCACCGGCGTCCGGACGGGGAAATCCGGCGCGTCAGTCGAGTTCGGCCGTGACTCCGCGCGTCGGGTCCGGGGAGTGGGCATCGGCCGGCAGCACATGGTCGAGTCCGACCATCAGATAGCCGAAGGCGATGAACGCGACGAGCAGGACGCCGATCCAGCGCAGGACGCCGCCGACGCCGAGCTGCGCGGCGTCGAGGAAGAAGTAGGGGTAGAGCAGCGGCGTGGCGGGATCGAAATGGCACAGCCATGCGCGGACGTAGACGAAGGCGACATAGCACAGCGGGAAGATCGTCGCGGCGAAGGGATAGGTCCAGCGCACGCGGCGGTGCTCGTAGCACAGCAGCCAGTCGAAGGCGAACATCAGCGGCAGCGCGACATGGAAGAGCAGGCTCGTCACCTGGAAGTTCTGCGCGGGGTCGCGGTCGGGCTGCCCGGCGAGCAGCAGGTTGAAGACGAAGAACGTGAGCAGGATCGCGATGACGCTGACGAATTTGAGCCCCGGGGCGAAGGTGACCGGGCCGTCGGCGCGGCGTCGCGCCGTCCGGACGAGCTCGCACAGCATGACGCCGATGCACAGGTAGTTCGACAGGTTCGTGAAGTAGACGAAGAAGTCGGGGTCGAATTCGGCGTCGTACAGCCCGAGGCTGCCGAGGACGCCGACGGCGCCGAGCGCGACGTAGAAGGTCTGGAAGATGAGCTGCGCGGTTCTGCTGCGTACCATGGGTGGGATGCTCCTTGGATGGGCGCCCGATAGGCGCTGAGGGATGATGGGGCGTCCGTGCACGGAGGATGCACGGACACGACCGGTCCAATCTACGGCCGTCGGCGTGCACGCGCGTTGTGCGACTCGCGCCAAGCGTGCGGTGCGAATTTGTGGGGAAGCACAAAAACGGCCGTCCGCGCATCCCTCGTGGGAAGCGCGGACGGCCGTCGTGGCCGCCATGCGGATCAGTGGAACGTGACCGTGTGCAGGCCCTCCTTGTGCAGGTCGACGACCTTGAGCGACTCGACGTTGCCGTTGACGTCGAGGGAGACGACGACCGGGTTCATCGCCTTGATCGCCGCATCGGAGAACTCGGTGTGGCCCGACGGCGACGACTTGAGCAGGATCATCGGCAGGTCGTCGCGCAGCGTGTCCTCGGCGTCCGAGCGCGCGTCGTTGACGAGGAGGACCTGGCCGTCCTCCTGGCCGGCGAAGTCCATCAGCAGACGAACGATGTCGCCGCGGCGCATGTTCGGCACCGCGACCGCCGTGTCGCCGTGCTCGCGGATCTCGCGGTGGATCATGTCGACGCCCTTGAAATCGGCGTCGATGACGTCCGCGGACGGCGGCACGGTCGGCAGGACGTGTTTTTCGTCGATGACGGCGAGCTTGCGCATATCGGCGACGGCGTCGACGAGGGACTGGAACGTCGTCACCTTGTCGACGAGCGGCGCGGCGCCGACGATGATGACGGAGCGGCCGTCGAGCAGCGCGTCGTTGACGAGTGGATCGATCATGGATGCCTCCTTGACGTATAGGGTCTGTTCACAGGTATAGCGCGTCCCGGATGCGCCTCGCCGCCGTTGCGGTCGATGGCGTAACCGTGCCCGCGGCGGACTGTATAGAGGTACTGGCATAATATGCAAGGCTCTTTGTATAGCTGCACGATACGTCGAATGAATAGGTGAGTAATTTGGCACAGACTACCAACGACATCAAGAACGGATCCATCCTCAACCTGGACGGCCAGCTGTGGCAGGTCATCAAGTTCCAGCACGTCAAGCCGGGCAAGGGCCCCGCCTTCGTGCGCACGACGATCAAGAACGTCCTGTCGGGCAAGATCGTCGACAAGACGTTCAACGCGGGCATGAAGATGGAGTTCGAGACCGTCGACAACCGCACGCTGCAGTACTCCTACGACGACGGCGACAACTTCGTCTTCATGGACATGACCTCCTACGACCAGATCATGATCCCGAAGGCGCTCGTCGGCGACAAGGCGAAGTATCTGCTCGAGGGCACCGACTGCATCGTCTCCTTCCACGACGGCCAGCCGCTGTCCGTCGAACTGCCGGCATCCGTCGTCCTGACCGTCACCCACACCGAGCCGGGCCTGCAGGGCAACCGTTCGAACGCCGGCACGAAGCCGGCCACGGTCGAGACCGGCGCCGAGATCCAGGTGCCGCTGTTCATCGGCGAAGGCGAGAAGGTCAAGGTCAGCACCGAGGACGGCTCCTATCTGGGCCGCGAGAACTGATCCGGACCGGACACGAGTAAAGGACCATCAGCTCCATGGCACGTTCCACCGCTCGCAAGAGGGCTCTGAACACGTTGTATGAAGCGGACGAGAAGGGACAGGACATCCTGTCCCTTCTTGATGAGCGCATCGCCGAACCGGGCGCGCAGACGCCGCTTCCCGACTACGCCGTCGAGATCGTGCGCGGCGTCGCCGACCATCGACGCGACATCGACCGCATGCTCAACGACCATTCCACCAGCTGGAAGGTGCGCCGCATGCACGTCGTCGACCGTAATATCCTTCGTATTGCGACATGGGAGATCGTCTACAACGACGAGGTCCCCGACAAAGTGGCCATCGACGAAGCGATCAACCTCGCCAAGACCTTGTGCGACGACGACGCGCCGTCCTTCATCCACGGCTTGCTCAGCGCGATAAGCGCCGCCGGGCATCCCGACGGAGGGGACGGACGATCTGACCAGGCCGAATAAGCCGACGCGTTTGGCCGGGTCGCGAGTCTCAACCGGCCGCTATCCATCGTTTTCAGACAACCTTGATGAATGGGGGTTTGGGTGAACCAGATCGACTCGGCATCCGCTTTCACCGCCGACGACGCCGTCCTCGTGCTCGAGGACGGGCAGGTCTATGTGGGTGAACCTTACGGCGCGCGCGGCGAGACGCGCGGGGAGATCGTCTTCTCCACCGCGATGACCGGCTATCAGGAGACGCTCACCGATCCAAGCTACGACCGCCAGATCGTCGTGCAGACGTTCCCGCACATCGGGGACACCGGCGTCAACGCCGAGGATCCGGAGTCCTCGCGCATCTGGGTCGCCGGCTACGTCGTGCGTGACCCGAGCCCGACGGTGAGCAACTGGCGCGCCGACGGCACGCTCGACGACGCGCTCGCCGCCGACGGCATCGTCGGCATCAGCCACATCGACACCCGCAGGCTCGTGCGCCATCTGCGCGACGCGGGCGTCATGCGCGCCGGCATCTTCTCCGGCGACGCGCTCGCCGCCGACGACGGCGAGCCGCGCACGATCGAGTCGCTGCTCGACGACGTGCGCGCCACGCCGCAGATGAAGGGCATGAGCCTGTACGACGAGGTGAGCACCGGCGACGCCTACGTCATCGAACCGGCCGGCGCGTTCGAGGGGCGTGAGCCCGTCGCGACCGTCGCCGCGATCGATCTGGGCATCAAGGCGATGACGCCGCGCCGCATGGCCGAACGCGGCTGCCGCGTGCATGTGCTGCCCTCGACGACGACCTTCGAGCAGATCGAGGCGCTCGGCCCCGACGGCGTCTTCTTCTCCAACGGCCCGGGCGACCCGGAGCAGGCCGGCGACATGGTCGCGCTGCTGCGCCGCGTGCTCGACGCCGGCTACCCGTTCTTCGGCATCTGCTTCGGCAACCAGCTGCTCGGCCGCGCGCTCGGCTTCGGCACCTACAAGCTCAAGTTCGGCCACCGCGGCGTCAACCAGCCGGTCAAGGACCTGACGACCGGCAAGGTCGAGGTGACCGCGCACAACCACGGCTTCGCCGTCGACGCCCCGATCGGCGAGACCGTCGACGCCCCGTACGACGACGGCCGCTACGGCAAGGTCTTCGTCAGCCACGTCGACCTCAACGACGACGTCGTCGAGGGCCTGCAGTGCGTCGACATCCCCGCCTTCTCCGTCCAGTACCATCCCGAGGCCGCCGCCGGCCCGCACGACGCCGCCTATCTGTTCGACCGCTTCGTCGCGATGATGAACGACGCCAACGCCAAGAATGCCAAGGAGGAATCCACGAATGCCCAAGCGTAACGACATCAAGTCGGTGATGGTCATCGGCTCCGGCCCGATCGTCATCGGTCAGGCCGCCGAGTTCGACTATTCGGGGACCCAGGCCTGCCGCGTCCTGCGTGAGGAAGGCATCCGCGTCATCCTCGTCAACTCCAACCCGGCCACGATCATGACCGACCCGGAGATGGCCGACGCCACCTACATCGAGCCGATCGCCACGCCGATCCTCGAACGCATCATCGCCAAGGAGCGCCCCGACGCGCTGCTGCCGACGCTCGGCGGCCAGACGGCGCTCAACGCGGCCGTCGCGCTCGGCGAGGCCGGCGTGCTCGAGAAGTACGGCGTCGAGCTCATCGGCGCCTCGCTCGAGGCGATCGACCGCGGCGAGGACCGCGAATCGTTCAAGAAGGTCGTCGAGGAGGCGGGGGCCGAGTCGGCGCGCTCCGACATCGCGCACACGCTCGAGGAGGTCGACGCGATCGCCGAGCGCTTCGGCTTCCCGCTCGTCGTGCGCCCGTCGTTCACGATGGGCGGCCTCGGTTCGGGCATCGCGCACGACACCGAGGAGCTGCACCGCATCGCCGGCGCCGGCATCCACTATTCGCCGACCGACGAGGTGCTCATCGAGGAGGGCATCGAGGGCTGGAAGGAATACGAGCTCGAGCTCATGCGCGACCGCAACGACAACGTCGTGGTCGTCTGCCCGATCGAGAACGTCGACCCGGTCGGCGTGCACACCGGCGACTCGATCACCGTCGCCCCGGTGTTCACGCTCACCGACCGCGAGTACCAGAAGCTGCGCGACATCGGCATCGCGATCATCCGCGGCGTCGGCGTCGACACCGGCGGCTGCAACATCCAGTTCGCGATCCACCCCGAGACGGGCCGCATCATCGTCATCGAGATGAACCCGCGCGTTTCGCGGTCCTCGGCGCTCGCGTCGAAGGCCACCGGCTTCCCGATCGCGAAGATCGCGACGAAGCTCGCGCTCGGCTACACGCTCGACGAGATCCAGAACGACATCACGAAGTCGACGCCGGCGAGCTTCGAGCCGACGATCGACTACGTCGTCACGAAGGTGCCGCGCTTCGCGTTCGAGAAGTTCCCGGGCGCCGATCCTACGCTGACGACGTCGATGAAGTCGGTCGGCGAGGCGATGGCGCTCGCCGGCAACTTCACCGAGTCGCTCGGCAAGGCGATGCGTTCGATCGACAAGCGCGACATGGGCTTCTCGTGGGACGGCGACAAGCCGTCCGCCGGCGAGGTCGCCGAACTGCTGCAGGCGATGAAGACGCCGACCGAGCACCGCTACCTGCAGCTCATGCGCGCGATCTGGGGCGGCGCCACCGAGGAGCAGATCTTCGAGGCGACGAAGATCGACCCGTGGTTCATCCGCCAGTTCACCCTCATCAACGACATGGCGATGCAGGTGCGAGACGCCGAGACGCTTTCGCCGCGCCTGCTCAAGAAAGCGAAGCTCGCGGGCCTGTCCGACCTGCAGATCGCGCATCTGCGCGGCTTGGGCGACGCCGGCGAGAACACGATCCGCGAGCTGCGCTGGAACTACGGGCTGCACCCGGTCTACAAGACAGTCGACACCTGCGCCGCCGAGTTCGACGCGGCCACGCCGTACTACTACTCGTGCTACGCCGACGAGACCGAGCTGCGCAAGCGCGACCGCGAGGCCGTCATCATCCTCGGCTCGGGCCCCAACCGCATCGGCCAGGGCATCGAGTTCGACTACACCTGCGTGCACGCGGTGCAGGAGCTCGGCAAGGACTATGACACGATCATGGTCAACTGCAACCCGGAGACCGTCTCGACCGACTACGACATGTCCGACCGCCTCTACTTCGAGCCGCTGACCTTCGAGGACGTCCTCGAGATCTACGAGGCCGAGAAGAAGATGGGCCCGATCAAGGGCGTCATCGTGCAGCTCGGCGGCCAGACGCCGCTGTCGCTCGCCGCGCGCCTCAAGGCCGCCGGCGTGCCGATCCTCGGCACGAGCCCCGAATCGATCGACCTGGCCGAGAACCGCGAGCTCTTCGGCGACGTGCTGCGCGCCGAGAGGCTCAACGCCCCGCGCTTCGGCACCGCGCTCAGTCTCGAGGAGGCGCTCGATGCCGCGCACTCGATCGGCTACCCGGTGCTCGTGCGCCCGAGCTACGTGCTCGGCGGACGCGGCATGGAGATCGTCTACGACGACGCGCAGCTCGAGAAGTACGTCAACCGCGCGCTCGACCAGGCGAAGGCCGACACCGTCGTCTCCGGGCGCCTGCCGTCGCCGCTGCTTATCGACAAGTTCCTGCAGGACGCGATCGAGATCGACGTCGACGCGCTGTTCGACGGCCACGAGCTCTACATCGGCGGCATCATGGAGCATATCGAGGAGGCGGGCGTCCACTCCGGCGACGCGGCGTGCACGTTGCCCCCGAGCACGTTGAGCGACGACCAGATCCGCCGTCTGCGCGAGGCGACGCTCGCGATCGCCAAGGGTTGCGGCGTGCAGGGCCTGATCAACGTGCAGTACGCGTTCATGGCGAACACACTCTACGTCATCGAGGCGAACCCGCGCGCCTCGCGCACCGTGCCCTTCGCGTCGAAGGCGACCGGCGTCGCGCTCGCGAAGGCCGCGGCGCGCATCATGGTCGGCGAGACGATCCAGCAGCAGCGCGACAACGGCCTGCTGCTGCCGCACGGCGACGGCGGCGACGTGCGCATCGGCCAGCAGGTGGCGGTCAAGGAGTCGGTGCTGCCGTTCAAGCGCTTCCGCACGCCTGTCGGCAAGACCGTCGACATCCTGCTCGGACCCGAGATGCGTTCGACCGGCGAGGTCATGGGCTTCGACCGCGACTTCCCGCACGCCTTCGCGAAGAGCCAGCTGTCGGCGTACGAGGGCGGCCTGCCGACGTCCGGCACCGTCTTCATCTCGGTCAACGACACCGACAAGCGCCAGCTGCCGCTGTTCGCGGTGCGCCTCGTCGAACTCGGCTTCACGATCTGCGCGACCGAAGGCACCGCCTCGGTGCTGCGCCGCTACGGCATCGACTCGAAGATCGTCGACAAGATCACGGCGCGCGTCGACTCCGACCCGGAGGCGCCGGTCGAGGTGAGGAAGGCGGCCGGCAGCATCGGCAAGAACGTCGTCGAGCTCATCGAGGAAGGCAGGATCGACCTCATCCTCAATACGCCGAACTCGCGTGGTTCGCGTTCGGATGGATACTCGATCCGCGCCGCGGCGATCGCCGCCGATGTGCCGCAGTTCACAACGATGACGGAGTTCTCTGCGGTATTATTGGCGATAGAGGCGGTCAAGGCGAACGACTACCAGGTCATGAGCATCCAGGAGCATGCCCGTGAGCTGTTCGCCCTCGAACGCCAGGCGAAAGACAACGGATAACCGACCTTCACACCAAGGGGAGGAGCAGCATCATGACCGACCCCAGCACGCAGGAGCAGTTCGCGCTGCGGTCCGATTTCGGGTTGCGGCTGAGCAATTCGATGAAGCAGTACGGCCCGCTGTGCGTGGGCATCGACCCGCATCGCAGGCTCCTCGCGGACTGGGGATACGACATCGACGCGCAGGGCGCCGAGCTCTACGCGATGCGCATGCTGCAGGCGGCCAACGGACGCGCGGCCGCCGTCAAATTCCAAACCTCGATGTTCGAGCGCTACGGTTCACGCGGTTACGCGGCGCTCGAACGCGTCCTCTTCGCCGCGCGGCAGATGGACATCATCACGATCGTCGACTGCCTGCACGGCGGCCTGTCTACGACGATCTCGGCGATCGCCGACGCCTACTTCAAGCCGAACGCGCCGATGCTCGCCGACGCGATCACGCTGCTGCCGTACTACGGCGCGCGCTCGCTCGGCGGCGTCATCGAGGACGCGCTCAACAACGGACGCGGCGTGTTCATCGCGTCGCTCACGTCGAACCCGGAAGGCGCGAGCCTGCAGACGGCGATCCGCCAGACCGGTGAATACAAAGGCAAGACCGTCGCCTACGGCATCGCCAACACCGCGCAGAAATACAATATGGACACGCCCGGGCTCGGCTCGGTCGGCCTGATCATCGGCGCGACGATCGGCCAGTGGCTGCAGGAGAGCGGCGTGGCGCCGTCGAGCTTCACCGGTCCGATCCTCTCGCCCGGCTACGGCTGGCAGGGCGCCGAGGCGCGCGACCTCAAGACCGTGTTCCGCGGCACCCACGGCAACGTCCTCGTCACCGTCTCCCGCGCGATCGCCGAACACGGCCCGAACATCCAGTCGCTGATCCAGGCCACCGAAAGCATCGCGCTCGACGTGCGCCTCGCGCTGATGGAGGAGACGCTCGACTGAGGGACGTCGGGCGCATCGGCGCGGCATGCATCATCAGACCAACGGACGCGGCGGCGTCGCCGTCGCATGACATACGGGAAGCGGAACGTGGGACATTCGCAACAGCAGCAGGCAGAGGGCATCGTCGGAGCGGCGGCGCCGGACGGCAAGGGCGGCAGGCTCGTCGTGCTCACCGGCCCGACGGCGGTCGGCAAGGGCACCGTCGAGGCGGCGATGCTCGCCAAACACCCCGACGTGTGGGTGTCGGTGTCGGCGACGACGCGCGCGCCGCGCCCCGGCGAACGCGACGGCGTCGACTACTGGTTCATGGGCGACGGCGAATTCGTCGCCAAGGAGGCCGCCGGCGAGTTCCTCGAGACGGCCGTCGTGCATGGCATGGCGCACTACGGCACGCCGCTCGAGCCGGTGCGCGAGCATCTCGCCGCGAACACGCCGACGCTGCTCGAGATCGATCTGCAGGGCGCGCGCCGTGTCAGGGAACGCGCCAAGGAGCTCGGGCTCGAGATCGTCACCGTGTTCATCGCCCCGCCGAGCTTCGAGGAACTTAAACGCCGCCTCGCCGGACGCGGCACCGAGACGCCCGAGCAGCAGGCGAAGCGGCTCGAGACGGCGAAGGTCGAACTGGCGGCCGAACCGGAGTTCGACGTGACGATCGTCAACCGCGACGTCGAACGCACCGCCGACGAACTGTGGAGGATCATCGCCGACGAATACGGCATCGCCGAGTAGTTGGCCGCAGGCCGCCTGCGGCGCACGGAGGCATGGGAAAGCCCCGCCGACCTTCCGGTCCGGCGGGGCTTTCCCATGCCGTGATCGGCGCCCGCGGTCAGGCCAGACCGGAGAGGCGGTCGATGAGCTCCGGGTCGCGCGTCGCGCCCTTGTCCGCGGAGCGCGCGAACGCGGCGAAGGCCTTGAGCGCCTGGCTGACCTGACGGTCGCGGTGCGCGACGTAGCCGTCGCCGGCCTCGAGCTTCGCACGGCGTTCTGCGAGCTCCTCGTCGGACAGCTCGACGTCGATCCTGCGGTTCGGGATGTCGATGGAGATGATGTCGCCGTCCTCGACGAGCGCGATCGTGCCGCCGCTGGCGGCCTCCGGGGCGACATGGCCGATCGACAGGCCCGAGGAGCCGCCCGAATAGCGGCCGTCGGTGATCAGCGCGACCTGCTTGCCGATGCCCTTGCCCTTGACGAAGGAGGTCGGGTAGAGCATCTCCTGCATGCCCGGGCCGCCCTTGGGGCCCTCGTAGCGGATGATGAGCGCCTGACCGGGCTTGAGCGTGTCATTGAGGATGACCTCGACGGCCTGCTCCTGCGATTCGACGACGAGCGCCGGGCCACGGAAGGTCCAGATCTCCTTGGGTACGCCGGCGGTCTTGACGACGCAGCCGTCGGGGGCGAGGTTGCCGCGCAGCACGGCGAGGCCGCCCTCGGTGACGGCCGGGTGCTCGACGTCGTGGATCGCGCCGTTGACGCGGTCGGTGTCGAGCGAGTCGAACTTCGTCTCATGCGTCCACGGCTCGGGGGAGACGATGTGGCCCGGAGCGGCGCTGAAGAAGTCCTTCGCGTAGTCGGTGCAGGTCTCGCGCATGACGTCCCAGTCGTCGAGCTTCGCCTCGAGCGACGGATAGTCGATCGAATGCACGTCGCGGTGCAGCTTGCCGGCGCGGTCGAGCTCGCCGAGGATGCCGGTGATGCCGCCGGCGCGGTGCACGTCGGAGATCTCCCATTCGCCGGAGGGGGAGGCCTTGCAGATGCACTGGACGGTGTGCGAGATGCGTTCGATGTCGTTGAGCGTGAAGTCGACGTCGGCCGACTGCGCCATCGCGAGGATGTGCAGCACGGTGTTCGTCGAACCGCCCATCGCCACGTCCATCGTCATCGCGTTCTCGAAGGCGTGTTTCGTCGCAATCGAACGTGGCAGCACGGACTCGTCGTCCTCGTGGTAGTAGCGGTTCGCGATGTCGACGACCGTCTGCGCGGCGCGTTCGAAGAGCTGCTTGCGGTAGCCGTGGGACGCGAGGACGGTGCCGTTGCCCGGCAGGGCCAGGCC
Source organism: Bifidobacterium italicum (assembly GCF_002286915.1). Lineage (GTDB taxonomy): Bacteria > Actinomycetota > Actinomycetes > Actinomycetales > Bifidobacteriaceae > Bifidobacterium > Bifidobacterium italicum. The sequence goes on from NZ_MVOG01000004.1 coordinate 148,052, forward strand.
GATCGCCTCGGTCAGGCAGTTCATCGAGTTCGCCGTGAACATGCCGGCGCATGAGCCGCAGGTCGGGCAGACGGTGCGTTCGAAGGCGAGCAGGTCCTCGTCGGTCATCGCGTCGTCGGCCGACGCGTACATGACGTCGATGAGGTCGGTGTTCTCCTTGACGGTGCCGTCGGGCAGCACGGTGGTGCCCGATTCCATCGGACCTCCGGAGACGAAGACGGTCGGGATGTTCAGGCGCAGCGCGGCCATCAGCATGCCCGGCGTGATCTTGTCGCAGTTCGAGATGCAGATGAGCGCGTCGGCGCAGTGCGCGTTGACCTGGTATTCGACGGTGTCGGCGATGATCTCGCGGCTCGGCAGCGAGTAGAGCATGCCGGTGTGGCCCATCGCGATGCCGTCATCGACGGCCATCGTGTTGAATTCGCGCGGGATGCCGCCGGCCTTCTTGACGGCTTCGGAGACGAGGCGACCGACCTTGTTGAGGTGCACGTGCCCGGGGACGAACTCGTCGAAGGAGTTCGCGATGGCGACGATCGGCTTGCCGAAGTCCTTGCCATCCACACCGGCGGCGCGGTAGAGCGCACGGGCGCCGGCGAACATTCTTCCGTTCATGATTTTCGCAGATCGCATTTCCATAACACGCCATTCAACAGCACCGGCCGCGCGCCATGCCGATAAATGGTCATATCGTGGGAAATCTTCGCCGAACCTTGACAAGCGGACGGTTCCGGCGCCCGTACGGCATGCGCGGCGGCGCCTGAATGGGTCTGCGCCCTGAGATAGAATGACTGTTTTGAACAAGCTGAACAAGCATCGTGCGAGTGATTTGGAGACCTCAACTATGGCATTCGGTACCGAGCCTACACCAACCGGACTTGCGAATCCGCCGATCGACGACCTGATGGAGCACGCGGACTCCAAGTACGCGCTGGCGATCTTCGCCGCGAAGCGCGCCCGTCAGATCAATTCCTACTTCACGCAGCTCAACGAGGGACTGCTGCAGAACGTCGGCCCGCTCGTCGAGTACCAGAGCCAGGAGAAGCCGCTGTCGATCGCCTTCCGCGAGATCAACGAGGGCCTGCTCGAGGAGACCCTCGGCGAGGACGACCTCAGCGAGGGCAACTGACCGACCGGCGGCCTGCTCCGCCTCGGGCCACGACCTCCGGTTTCCCACGCCGCGTAATGCGCGTCGCAGGGAACCGGAGGTCGTCTAATATGCGACGCAGCGACTATGATGTGTCGCGGACGTTCCAACCCATGCGCCCGCAGCATCGCACACCACCAGCATCAGGGGAGTTTTATGGCCGAACTCAAGTTGATTTCCGCGGAATCGGTGACCGAAGGGCATCCGGACAAGATCTGCGACCAGATCTCCGACGCGATCCTAGACGACATGCTGCGTCAGGACCCCCATTCGCACGTCGCCGTCGAGACCTCGGCCACGACCGGGCAGTTCTTCGTCTTCGGCGAGGTCTCGAGCGAAGGCTACAGCGACATCCAGAACATCGTGCGCTCCGTCGTGCGCGACATCGGCTACACGAGCTCCGAGGTGGGACTCGACGCCGACTCGTGCGGCGTCCTCGTCTCGATCACCGAGCAGAGCCCCGAGATCAATCAGGGCGTCTCGCGGCTGGGCCGCGAGGCCGAAGGTGCCGCGTCGCGCGAGGAGCGCTACGAGGCGCAGGGAGCCGGCGACCAGGGCGTCATGTTCGGCTACGCGAGCGACGAGACCGACGTGCTCATGCCGCTGCCGATCCATCTGGCGCACCGTCTCGCCAGGCGCCTGACCGACGTGCGCAAGTCCGGCGAGGTGCCGTCGCTGCGTCCCGACGGCAAGACGCAGGTGACGATCGAATACGACGAGCACGATGTGCCGGTGCGCCTCGACACCGTCCTCGTCTCGACGCAGCACGATCCGTCGGTGCGTCAGGACTGGCTCAGAGAGCAGCTCGACGAGCACGTCATCAGGCCGGTGCTCGACGAGGTCCTCGGCGACCGCGTGCGCCACGACGACTACCGCGTGCTCGTCAACCCGACCGGCTCGTTCATCATGGGCGGCCCGGCCGCCGACGCCGGACTGACCGGCCGCAAGATCATCGTCGACACCTACGGCGGCGCAGCGCACCACGGCGGCGGCGCGTTCTCCGGCAAGGACCCGAGCAAGGTCGACCGTTCCGCCGCGTACGCGGCGCGCTGGGTCGCGAAGAACATCGTGGCCGCGGGGCTGGCGCACAAGGTCGAGGTGCAGGTCGCGTACGCGATCGGCGTCGCCGATCCGGTGAGCATCAACGTCGAGACCTACGGCACCGAGGCCGACGGTGTGACGCGCGAGCAGATCCAGCGCGCCGTGCGCCGCGTCTTCGACCTGCGCCCGGCCGCGATCGTCGACGAGCTCGACCTGTTGCGCCCGATCTACGCGAAGACCGCCGCCTACGGCCACTTCGGACGCGAGGACGCCGACTTCCCATGGGAGGCGACGAACCGCGTCGACGCGCTCAGGGACGCGATCGCCGCCGAACATGACGCGCGCTGAGCCCGGCGCGGACGCCGAATCCGAATGACGGGGCGCCATCCGACCGGATGGCGCCCCGTCATTCGCGCGCACGTCCACACCGCCGGTTTTTACCGGCAGCTGAACGCCCACGCAACGCCGCATGGGTAGACTGTCCTTCCAAACCGGCACCGCGACAGGGCGCGGCCGGACGCGCAAGGAGGAGGAACGAACAATGGCATCGATGACCGTGGCGCAGATGGTGGAACTCTTCGTCAAACCGGACGCCCCGATCCATGTGACCGCTTTCGACGGCTCGAGCTTCGGTGACCCGGACGCGCCGGTCACGCTCACCGTGAACAATTCGCGGGCCGTCTACCACCTCGTCAACGCCCCCGGCGAACTCGGCCTGGTGCGCGCCTATCTGCAGGGCGACATCGGATCGCCGCAGCTCGTGCCCGGCGATCCGTACCGCCTCTTCGGCGACCTCGTGGCCGTCAAGCCGTATCTGCGCGCGCCGAACCCGGCGCAGTTCGCGCACGCGCTCGCCTCGATCGCATCCCACGGCATCCGGCGCCCCGCCGCGCCGGAGATCGAGGGGCCCGGCAGGCTTCGGCGCCTGACCGAAGGGCTGCTGCCGCATTCGAAGGCCGGTGACGCGGCGACCGTCAGCTACCACTACGATCAGTCGAACGACTTCTATGCGCTGTTCCTCGGCCCGTCGATGACCTACACCTGCGCCGTCTTCGATTCGCCGGACACGTCGCTCGAGGCGGCCCAGCAGGCCAAGCTCGACCTCATCCTCGACAAGCTCGCGCTCAGGCCCGGCGACCGTCTGCTCGACATCGGCTGCGGCTGGGGGTCGATGGAGATCGAGGCGGCCAGGCGCGGCATCCATGTGCTCGGCGTCACGCTCTCCGAGGAGCAGGTCGAATGGGCGCAGCGCTGGATCCGTCAGGAAGGTCTCGACGACCTCGCCGAGGTGCGGCTCATGGACTACCGCGACGTGCCCGAAGGGGACTTCGACGCGATCTGCTCGATCGGCATGATGGAGCACGTCGGCCACAAGCACTACCCGGCGTACTTCCAGGAGATCTACGACAAGCTCAAGCCGGGCGCGATGCTGCTCAACCACCAGATCACCCGCTGCAACTCGCATCAGGGCAAGAAGGCGGGCGAGTTCATCGACCGCTATATCTTCCCGGACGGCGAGTTGTCGAGCCCGGCCGAGATCGAGATGGTCATCCAGGACACCGGATTCGAGGTCGTCAACCAGGAGAACCTGCGCCAGCATTACGCGCTCACGCTGCACCGCTGGAACGAGAACCTCGTCGCGCACTGGGACGAGGCGGTCCGGCTCGTCGGCGCGCCGAAGGCCCGTCTGTGGGGCCTGTACATGGCCGGCTGCGCCTACAACTTCGAGATGAACAACATCCAGGTGCACCAGTTCCTCGCCGTCAAGCCGCAGGACGACGGCACCGACACCTACCCGCTGCGCCCGTGGTGGCC
>NZ_MVOG01000040.1 GCF_002286915.1 Bifidobacterium italicum
CCACCCGATCGGCGAGGACGTGTGGGTGACGAGCGTCGAGATGGAGGACGAGCTCGTCGCCGCCCTCGACGGGGCCGCGAACCCGGAACACGACCGCTGGCTCACGGTGCGAGGGCGGCTCGCCGGCGACGACGACGGCCGTCCGCTCGTCTCGAGCCCGGTCGACGTCGACGACGGGCCGCTGCGCCTGACGCACGACCTCGCCTTCCACGAGGCCGCATACGCGAGCGCCGCGCAGCTGGGATCGCCGGCGCTCGAACGGCACGACGCGCATCTGCGTTCGACGATCGAAGGCGACTATCAGGGCACGACGTACTGGCGGGGCCGCATCGGCGACGACACGGACGAGTGAGCGGACCGGGGACGCGCCATGGGCCGCCGTCTCATGGATGGGACGGCGGCGCTCGCGCGTTCACGGTCCTGCGTAGAGTGAGGAGCATGAAGCTCACCGACATCACCCCCGCCATCGCGCTCACGCCGCTCGATGGCCGTTACCACGCCCAGACCGCCGAACTCGTCGAATACCTCAGCGAGCCGGCACTCAACCGCGAACGCATGCGCGTCGAGGTCGAATGGATGATCATGCTCGCCAACGGCTACGCCGGCAACGGCTGGAAGCCGATCGTCCCCGGCGTCGAACCGCTGACCGAGCAGGAGCAGGCGTTCCTGCGCGCGATCCCGGAGGAGTTCGGCGCCGAGGGCATCAGGTGCCATGCGGCGCACGAGGCCGTCACGCACCATGACGTCAAGGCCGTCGAATACTACATCGACGACCAGCTCGACAAGGCCGCCGACGTGCTCGGCCACCCCACGCAGCTGACCGGCCTCAAGACGCTCGTGCACTTCGCCTGCACCTCGGAGGACATCAACAACCTGTCGACGGCCCGCTGCGTCAAGAACGCCGTCGAGCATGTCTGGCTGCCGGGCGCCGACGCGATCGTCGACCTGCTCGCCGAGCAGGCGGAGCGCTTCAAGGACCTGCCGCTGCTGTCGCTGACGCACGGCCAGCCGGCCACGCCGACGACGCTCGGCAAGGAGCTCGCCGTCTACGTCTACCGCCTGAACCGCCAGATCGGCCATGTGCGGGCACAGCAGTACCTCGGCAAGATCAACGGCGCGACCGGCACGTTCGGCGCGCATCTGGCCGCCGTCCCGGACGTCGACTGGATCGACGTGTCGCGCGTCTTCGTCGAGGACCGCATGGGCCTGACGTGGAACCCGCTGACGACGCAGATTGAATCGCATGACTGGCAGGCGGAGCTCTACGGCACGATGAGCCACGCGAACCGCATCATGCACAACCTGTGCGTCGACGTGTGGATGTACATCTCGCGCGGCGTGTTCGCGCAGGTGCCGGTCAAGGGCGCGACCGGATCGTCGACGATGCCGCACAAGGTCAACCCGATCCGCTTCGAGAACGCCGAGGCGAACTTCGAGATCTCGTGCTCGCTGCTCGACACGCTTGCGGCGACGCTCGTCGAATCGCGCTGGCAGCGCGACCTGACCGATTCGACGACGCAGCGCAACATCGGCTCGGCGATCGGCTACTCGGTGCTCGCCCTGAACAACCTGCTCGGCGGCCTCAAGTCGATCCATCCGAACGAGGCCGTCATCGCGCGCGAGCTCGACGAGAACTGGGAGGTGCTCGGCGAGCCGATCCAGACGGCGATGCGCGCCTGCGAGCTCGCGGGGCTGCCCGGCATGGACAAGCCTTACGAGAAGGTCAAGGAGCTGATGCGCGGCCATGAGATCGGCCAGCGCGACGTCGAGGCGTTCATCGACTCGCTCGCCTTCGACGCGGCGACGGCCGCGCGCCTCAAGGCGCTGACGCCGGCGACCTATGTCGGCGACGCCGCGAAGCTCGTCGCCCGCGACCGCTGACGGCGCCCCCGCAGGTCGCCGTCAGCGGTCGCGGTCGGATCCGTAAGAGGATCCCGCGACGGCCGGACGGCGGCCTTTTCCGTCCATGGACGCGCGACCCCGCGGCCGTCCCCGTGCCGGCGTGCGCCGTCGCCGTTGTTTGGCAGCCGCTCCCCTAGAATGGTAGGGTTCGAAGACGGCACGACATGGCGGGACGACACCCGCCGCCGCCATCCATGGGAAAAGGACGCCGATGCAAGCATCTGAACAGGGAACGCCGACGAGCCGGCCGCACGCCGATGACGGGCCGCAGGGCGCCGACGTCGTCATCGCGGACAACGAACCACAGCGCGCGCATGTCTTCTCCGACCTGCTCCATGCGGCCGCCGCGCTCATCGCCGGCGTCCTCATCATCGTGTTCGCCGTCTACCTGCGCGGCATCACGCAGGGCGTCGAAAGTGACGCGCACACGGCCGCGCGCGCCCTCGAGTGGCTGCTCGACGTGCCCGCGTCGTTCCTGCAGCAGCTCATCGTCGTGTTCACCGTCGTCAGCGTGCTCATCCAGCTCGTCATCAACCGCGACTGGCTGCGCTCGGCATGCGCGGTCGGCGCGCTCATCCTCGGCTTCGGCGCCGTCTGGGGCGTCTCCTCGCTGCTGTCCTCGCAGGGGTCCGCGATCCTCGTCAACTCGCTGCTGTCGACCGGCACGCACAGCGGTCCGTCGCTGCTGCCCGACTTCTATGCGGCGATAGGCGCCTTCCTGACGGTGGCGGGACCGCGGCGCATGCATTCGACCGTCAAATGGGGCTGGAACGTGCTGCTCGTCGGCGCGCTGCTGCTCGTCGTCAGCTCGTGGGATTCGGTCCCCGGCGTCATCGTCTCGATCTGCGTCGGCCGCGTCGTCGGCCTCATCATCCGTTTCGCCATTGGCACTCCGAACTCGGGCGCATGGGGCGTCCACGTCGTCTCGGCGCTCCGGCAGATCGGTCTCGATCCCGCCGAGCTGCGGCTGCGCGACGACGACGGCGCGCACGACGGCATCCTGCACACCTCGCTCGAGGACGACCTCGTCGAGAACTCGCGCATCTACTCATGCCGCACGAAGGACGGCACGCGCTACGTCGTCTCCGTCCTCGACAACCAGCTGCATGTGACCGGCTACCTCAACCAGCTGTGGCAGCTCATCCGGCTGAGCGGCGTCGCCGTGCGTCACGACCGCTCCGCCGTCAGCGCGACGCACCATCATTTCGCGATGCTGCTCGGCTTGCGCAACCTCGGCCTCGCCTCGATGCACCCCTATGGCGTCGTCGATTCGGGCGAGTCGTCGATCCTCGTGCTCGACCGCGGCTCGGCGCTGCGCCCCGCCGACGCCGACCATCTCGACGACGAGGCGATCGCCGGATACATGGCCTACCTGCAACGCGCGCACCGGCGCGGCTACACGCACCGGCGCATCACGACCGACGTCCTCGCCCTCACCGGACACGGCGCGCCGGTCATCGCCGGATGGCAGAACGGCGACGACGCGAGCTCGCCGGCCAACGTCTCGCTCGACAAGGTGCAGCTGCTCGCGCTGTGCGCGGCGCTCGTCGGCATCGACCGCACGCTCCGCGTCGCGCGCCGCGTCTGGGGCGACGAGACGCTCGTCAACCTGATCCCCTTCGTGCAGAAGGCCGCCGTGCCCGCCTCCACGCGCACACTCGACGGCTGGAGCAAGACGCTGCTCGAGGACCTGCGCAAGTCCATCGGCGCGCTCGCTCCCGAGGAGGTCTCCGAATCACTCGAACAGGTGACGCTCTCGCGCTTCAGCGCGCGTTCGTTCTTCGCGCTCGCGCTGCTCGTCGTCGCCGTCGTCGTCGTCATCACGCAGATGAACCCGAGCGAGATGATCAAGGCGGCGCGCGACGCGAACATCTGGATGGCGCTCGTCGTGCTGCTGTTCAGCTTCCTCGCCTGGGTCGGCTCGGCCGTCTCGCTAGGCGGTTTCATCGACCCCGACCGCAGGCATCCGATCGGCATCCTGTTCTCGCAGATGGCCGCAGGCTTCACCGCCGTCTCGATGCCCGCGGGCATCGGACCGGCCTTCGTCAACCTGCAGTTCCTGCGCAAGAGCGGCTACCGCAACACCGTCGCCACGGCGATCATGAGCGCCGTCTGGGCCGTGCAGGCCGCCGTCACCGTACTGCTGCTCATCGCCATCGGCATCTTCACCGGCCGCAACTCGCTGACGAGCATGGTGCCGACGAACACACTGATCATGGTCATCGCCGCCGTCGCGCTCATCGTGTCGGTCGCGATGGCGATCCCGCCGGTGCGCAAGAAAGTGACCGACAAGTACCTGCCGCTCGTCAAATCGTACGCGCGCAGCCTGCTCGAGACACTCACGCAGCCGACGAAGCTCATCGTGAGCGCCGCCGGCGGCCTGCTGCTCAACCTGGCCACCGGCTTCGGCTTCTGGGCGGCCCTCGAGGCCTTCGGATACTCGACGAACCCGATCGAGACGACCTTCATCTTCCTGCTCGCGAACACGCTCGGCTCGGCCGTGCCGACGCCGGGCGGCCTCGGCGCCGTCGAGGCCGCGTTGTCGGTCGCGTTCACCGCCGTGGGCGTACCGTCGACGATCGCGATCTCGGCGACGCTCGTCTACCGCCTCGGCTTCTACTGGCTGCGTATCCCGATCGGCGCGCTCGCGATGAAATGGCTCGACAGGCACAATCTGATCTGATTTCGCGCCAGGACCGCGCCCGGGAGGGCGCCGAACGCGAAAAAAGTTCCCGAAACCCTTGTGAAACGCCGTTTTCGCCACATTTATGCGCTAAGATTCATTACTGAACATGTGGTTGAGACGTGCAATGGGCTCAACCCCTGAACCAAGAAGGATGCTCACATGGCATACAACAAGTCTGATCTCGTCACCAAGATCGCTCAGAAGTCCCACCTGACCAAGGCTCAGGCTGAGGCCGCCGTCAACGCATTCCAGGATGTGTTCGTCGAGGCCATGAAGTCCGGCGAAGGCCTGAAGCTGACCGGTCTGTTCTCCGCCGAGCGCGTCAAGCGCGCCGCCCGCACCGGCCGCAACCCGCGCACCGGCGAGACCATCGAGATCCCGGCGACCTACGGCGTGCGCATCTCGGCCGGCTCCCTGCTGAAGAAGGCCGTCACCGAGTGATCGGCTGAATCTGCCGACGGCATCGATACGATGGAGCCCCCGACCAACGTTGGTCGGGGGCTCCATCGTATCGCCTGATCGAGGACGCGCGCCTATACGGTCATGTCGGCGCCCACGCCGCGCGCCCCGTCGACGAGCGCGAGCAACCGCGCGTACCGCGCGTCGCCGACGGCATCGAAGGGGTCGAGGAGCATGACCTCGTCCTTCACCGGCTCCGTGAGACGCAGCTGCGTCCAGTCGCAGGACCACGTCACCGGCGCGGACTCGGCGCGGGTGACGAAGGCGCCGCGCAGCACGGCGCGCGTGCCCGCCGGCGGCGTCGTCACGGCGCGATCGACCTGCGCTTCGTCGCACAGAACGCGCATCATGCCGTGCCGTTCGAGCGACGCGAACAACGCGCCGTTGGCGATGTCATGGTAGTCGAGGTCGAGCTGCGCGAGGCGCATCGGGTCGACGGCGCCGCGGCCGGCGAGCCGGGCCGCGAACCGGCGCTTGCACGCCCAGTCGGCGCGGTCGGCGATCCCCGTCCCCTCGTCGTCATAGGCGAGCGACTCGAGGCCGAGCTCCCAGTCGCCGAGCACATCGTCGAGCGTCGTGAGCGGATCGCCGTCGAAGGACGCGGCGACCTCGTCACGCCGCGCGCGGACGAAGTCCAGCACCGCGCCGAGCACGCGCCGCTGCAGCGCGAGCGGGCTCGCCGTCGTGCCGTCGGCGAGCCGCAGCGCCGCGCGGGGGCCTTCGGCGTCGACGGCGAGATTCGCCTCGACCGGGTCGGCGAGCGCGATCGATTCGAGTCCGGTGCGCTGATCGTGCCGCGCGCCCCATTCCATCAGGCACAGCACGAGGTGAGTCATCGCGAGCTTCATCGTCGTCGCCCACTGCGAGCGGTTCGAGTCGCCGATGATGACGTGCAGGCGCCGGAAGGATTCGGGATCGGCGTGCGGCTCGTCGCGCGTGTTGATCATCGGCCGCGAGCGCGTCGTCGCAGACGAGACGGTCTCGTCGACGAAGGCGGCGCGCTGCGTGACGTGCCACCGCGCGCCGTCGAAGCGGCCGGCGCCGGTGAGGATCTGCCGCGTGATCAGGAACGGCAGCAGCTGCGTCTCGATCCGCCCGAGCGGGACGCCGCGGCGCACGAGGTAGTTCTCATGACAGCCGAAGGAGTGGCCGGCGCTGTCCGCGTTGTTCTTGAACAGATGGACCGTCGCGTCCGGCCCGTGCGTCGCGCGCAGGCGCCGCTGCGCGTCGAGCGCCAGATCGCGCATGATCCGCTCGCCGGCGGCGTCGGCGAGCGTCGCGTCGCCGGGCGTGCGCGCCTCGGCGGTCGCGTACTCGGGGTGCGCCCCGACGTCGAGGTAGAGCCTCGAGCCGTTGGCCAGATAGGTATTCGTCGAGCGCACGCGCTGCATGATCGGCTGGAACATCATCATCGCGACCTGACCGGCGTCGCAGGGTCGCGACGCGCCGGTGACGCTCAGGCCGTACTCGGTCTCGATGCCGAAGATCCTCGCGAAGTCGCCGGCGTGCGCCGAGGCCGAGGCGCCGGCGTGCCCGCGGTTGCCGCTGTCGTGCAGCTGCGGCATCACTGTCCGCCCTTCTGCACGAAGCCGCTGACGTATTCCTCGGCGTTCGTCTCGAGCACCGCGCCGATGTCGTCGAGGATCGCGTCAAGGTCGTCGATTGCGGCGTCGGCGGCAGCCTCATGCGTGGTGCCGGCGCCGATCACGGCATCGTTCTCATGCTGCTCGTCGTGGGCCATGGACTGGCTGTGCTGCTCCTGTGGCATCGTCGTTCCTCCCGTCGGGTCGGGTTTCGTTCTCCGATTGCCACACTACTGCATCGGCTGCATCGGCGAGGCCGGCCTACTGCGCCGGCTGTCGTTCGCCGTCGCCGGACGCGTCGCCGGCGTCCCAGGATTCGACGAGGTAGGGCTTGAGCTCATCGAGGATGAGGCCGTTCGTGGCGACGAGGTTGTTCTCGCTGCGCCAGTGGATCAGGTCGCCGCGCCAGTTGCTCAGCTGGCCCTGCGCCTCCCACAGCACGACGGCGCCGGCTGAGAGCGCCGGCACGTCCCATTTGTGCAGATGCGGCTCGAAGTAGGCGTCGTAGGTGCCGTCGGCGACCTTGCACAGGTCGAGCGACGACGGTCCGATGCGCTTCATGTCGGCGGGCAGGCCGGCGATGTCTCCGACGACCTTGAGCGCGTGACGCGCCTCGGCGGACTTGAACGACATGCCGAATCCGATGACCGAGCCGTCGAGGCTGCGCGTCGTCGACGGCATGATCTTCTCGCGCTTCTCGCCGAGCGGCGTCGTACGCATGCGGATCGCGCCGCTGCGGCGGGCGGCGATGTAGGTCAGCTGCAGCGCCGGGGCGTGCACGACGCCGAGGATCGGCTGCGCGGAGCCGAACTCGTTGAACTCGAACAGCGAGACGGTGACCGACCATTCTGCCATGTTGCGCGTGTAGTTGATGACGCCGTCGATGCCGCCGATGCACCAGTAGCGGTCCCCCGCGTGCCATGCGTCGTCGCGCTCGTCCCAGCGCCCGTTGAACGCGTCCACGTAGGTGAGCCGGTTGTAGATGAACTGGCTGAGGCGCCCGTCCAGTTCGAGTCCGCGCGAGTAGTCGCGCGCGGCCGCGCTCATCTCGGTCAGGCTTCTGGGCGTCACCTGGTTGCTGAGCGCATGCTTGCCGGCGTCCTGGGCGATGCGGGCGACCTGCATCGCCAGGTCGCGCAGTTCCATCGTCATCGTGCCAGTCCTCGTTTCTCGTCGGTTGCGTCCTCACGGCGCGCCGGCGCGTTCATGTCGGCCGGCGCGCCG
>NZ_MVOG01000041.1 GCF_002286915.1 Bifidobacterium italicum
CGCCGCGCCGCGCGCCGACGTCCTCGAGGCGTGGGGGCGTCTGGGCTACCCGCGCCGCGCGCTGCGGCTGCAGGAATGCGCGCGCGTCGTCGCCGCCGAATGCCGCGACGGGCTGCCTCGCGACTACGCGGCGCTCACGGCGTTGCCCGGAATCGGCGACTACACGGCGAGCGCCGTGCTCAGTTTCGCCTACGGCGAGCGCATCGCCGTCATCGACACGAACATCCGCCGCGTGCTCAGCCGCGTGTTCCTCGGCGAGGAGTCGCTCGGCGGCGCCGCGAGCGCGCTCGAGCGCGCGCTCGCCGACGTCGTGCTGCCGGACGACGCGGGCGCGAGCGTGACATGGAACCAGGCGGTCATGGAGCTCGGCGCGCTCGTGTGCACGGCGAAACAGCCGGAGTGCGACGACTGTCCGCTGCGGGAGCGCTGCCTCTTCCTCGCCGCCGGCCGGCCGCGTCTGGGGGAGCGGCGCACGAGGCCGCGGCAGCGTTTCGCCGGCACCGACCGTCAGGTGCGCGGCATCGTCATGCAGGCGCTGCGCGAGCTGCCTGACGACGCGCACGGCGTGCTGTCGCACGAGGCGGCGGCGCGGCTGTGGGCGGACGGCGTGCAGCTCGACCGCTGCATCGCGTCGCTCGACGAGGACGGACTGGTCGAGATCGTCGACGGCCACGGCGTGCGGCTGCCGGCGTAGCGGCCGTCGATCTCGGGTGGGCGGCGTGGATAAGATGGTGACCATGCCGAAGCCACCACATCAGCGCATGTCGTCGAACCGCCCGCAGCGTTCGTCGGGCACGTCGTCGTCCCGGTCGCCGCGTCCCGCGTCGCAGGGGGGCGCGAAGCCGCGCAAGCGCACGATGTCCAAGAGCAGGCGCGCGATGTACCGCAAGCGGCGCCTCGTGTTCTTCGGCGCGCTGCTCGCGTTCCTGATCGTATGCGTGCTGTGCGTCTACAGCCTGATCCGCGGCGCCGTGGCCGCGCATGACTGGATCGGCGTCGCCGACCGCATGGCCGTGTCGCGTTCGGCGGCGCCGGCGCCGCCTCAGAAGAGCAAGGTGAAGGACTGCACGGCGAAGAACCTGCAGATGACGCTGACGCCGGCAGCCGACGTCGTGCCGCTCGGCGGTTCGCTCGAGTTCACGGCGACGATGACGTACGTCGGCTCCGACCCGGCCGGCTGCTTCGTCGACGGCGCCGACGACGCGCGCGTCCTCGTCATCAAGTCCGGCGCGGACACGGTGTGGCGTTCCGACGCCTGCGAGGCGACGTACCGTCCGCTGCTGATGATGGAGGGCGTGAGCGACGAGCGGAAGATCGTCTGGGACACGGTGCGTTCCGGCGGCGAATGCAAGGCGTCGGCGGAGCTGCCGCATGTCGACCGCGGCTCGTATACGGCGCAGCTCGTCATCGACGGCGACACGCATGTCGAGAGCAAGCCGGTGGCCTTCACCGTCGGGTGAGCGGCGCGGGCGACCGTCGGCGATGACGCGCATTGTTGTGTGATATTGCTCACATTTTTGGAATACCGATTGCGGCCGTTGGTTGAAAACGGTAGTATATTGATTTCGTGTCTTAGTATGTCATATGGCGGGCATGCTATCGAAGACGAAGCGCCCGCGCACCCAGGCATATGGCGGCCGGTGACCGCGCTTCTGACCGTGAGCATAGTTACGAACAACAAGCAGCGATAAGGAACGTCCATTGTCTGAGACTACGACGAACACCACTTCCATCATCGCGCGTGCCGACCAGCGGGACATCGACCTGCACAAGGCGTCGGATCGCGTGAACTTCGGCTCGATCGCCGAACCCATCGACGTGCCGTACCTGCTCGGCGTGCAGACCGACAGCTTCGACTGGCTGATCGGCAACGAGCGCTGGCAGGCCCGCGTCCAGGAGGACGAGGAGAAGGGCACGCACACCGTCGCGCACATCTCCGGCCTCGACGAGGTCTTCCAGGAGATCTCCCCGATCGAGAACTACTCGCAGACGATGAGCCTGACGTTCTCCGACCCGTACTTCGAGGAGCCGCGCCACACCGTGCAGGAATGCAAGGAGAAGGACTACACCTACTCGGCGCCGCTGTACGTCAACGCGGAGTTCGAGAACGGCGACACCGGCGAGATCAAGTCGCAGACCGTCTTCATGGGCGACTTCCCGCTGCAGACGCCGCACGGCACCTTCATCATCGGCGGCACCGAGCGCGTCATCGTCTCGCAGCTCGTGCGCTCCCCGGGCGTCTACTTCGACCGCCAGCAGGACCGCTCGTCGGACAAGGAGATCTTCGGCGCGAAGATCATCCCGAGCCGCGGCGCGTGGCTCGAGTTCGAGATCGACAAGCGCGACTTCCTCGGCGTGCGCGTCGACCGCAAGCGCAAGCAGTCGGCGATCGTCTTCCTGATGGCGATCGGCATGTCCCGTTCCGAGATCCGCGAAGCCTTCGAAGGCTACCCGCTCGTGCTCGACGCGCTCGACAACGAGAAGATCGACAGCCAGGACGAGGCCCTCGTCGACCTGTACCGCAAGATCCGCCCGACCGACGCGGCGACGCCGGAGGCCGGCAAGAACCTGCTCGATTCCTTCTACTTCAACACGAAGCGCTACGATCTGGCGCGCGTCGGACGCTACAAGATCAACCGCAAGCTCGGCCTCGAGAAGGACTACAACGACCGTTCGCTCAGCCGCGAGGACATCATCGCGACGCTCAAGTACCTCGTGACGCTGCACGCCGGCGCCGCGACGTTCCCGGGCAAGCGCGACGGCGAGGACATCGAGCTGCGCGTCGACGTCGACGACATCGACCACTTCGGCAACCGCCGCATCCGTCAGGTCGGCGAGCTGATCCAGAACCAGCTGCGCACCGGCCTGAGCCGCATGGAGCGCGTCGTGCGCGAACGCATGACGACGCAGGACGCCGAGGCGATCACGCCGCAGTCGCTGATCAACATCCGTCCGGTCAACGCGACGATCAAGGAGTTCTTCGGCACGTCCCAGCTCTCGCAGTTCATGGACCAGAACAACCCGCTCGCCGGCGTCACGAACAAGCGCCGCCTCTCGGCTCTCGGCCCCGGCGGCCTGTCGCGCGACCGCGCATCGATGGAGGTGCGCGACGTGCACCCGTCCCACTTCGGACGCATGTGCCCGATCGAATCCCCTGAAGGCCCGAACATCGGCCTCATCGGCTCGCTCGCGACCTTCGGCCGCATCAACCCCTTCGGCTTCATCGAGACGCCGTACCGCAAGGTCGTCAACGGCCATGTGACCGACGAGGTCGAGTACATGACCGCGGACCGCGACATCGAGCACGTCATCGCGCAGGCGAACCAGAAGCTCGACGAGCACGGCGACTTCGTCGAGAAGGAAGCGCTCGTGCGAGACGCGGCCGGCGAGGCGGAGGACGTCCCGGTCGAGATGGTCGACTACATGGATGTCTCCCCGCGCCAGATGGTCTCCGTCGGCGCGTCGCTGATCCCGTTCCTCGAGCACGACGAGGGCCACCGCGCGCTCATGGGCACGAACATGCAGCGTCAGGCCGTCCCGCTGATCAAGTCCGAGCGTCCGCTCGTGGGCACCGGCGCCGAATGGCGCGCGGCCGTCGACTCCGGCGACGTCATCCTCGCCGAGAAGCCGGGCGTCGTCACCTACGTGTCCGCGGACATCATCCGCGTCATGAACGACGACGGCACGACGAGCTCCTACAAGCTCGCGAAGTTCCAGCGCTCGAACCAGACGACGTGCTACAACCAGGTCCCGCTCATCCACGACGGCGAACGCGTCGAGGAAGGCACCGTGCTGGCCGACGGCCCGGCGACCGAGAAGGGCGAGATGGCGCTCGGCAAGAACCTGCTCGTCGCGTTCATGCCGTGGAACGGCTACAACTACGAGGACGCCGTCATCATCTCGCAGCGCCTCGTCCAGGACGACACGCTCTCCTCGATCCACATCGAGGAGTACGAGATCGACGCGCGCGAGACGAAGCTCGGCGCCGAAGAGATCACGCGCGACCTGCCGAACGTCGGCGAGGACGCGGTCGCGAACCTCGACGAGCGCGGCATCATCCGCATCGGCGCCGAGGTCGAGGCCGGCGACATCCTCGTCGGCAAGGTCACGCCGAAGGGCGAGACCGAGCTGACCCCGGAGGAGCGCCTGCTGCGCGCGATCTTCGGCGAGAAGAGCCGCGAGGTGCGCGACACCTCGCTGCGCGTGCCCCACGGCGAGACCGGCACCGTCATCGCCGTCAAGGAGATCACGCGCGAGGACGCCGAGGAGGACGGCGACGAGCTGCCCAACGGCGTCAACCAGATGATCCGCGTCTACATCGCGCAGCACCGCAAGATCACGCAGGGCGACAAGCTCTCGGGCCGCCACGGCAACAAGGGCGTCATCTCGCGCATCCTGCCGGAGGAGGATATGCCGTTCCTCGCAGACGGCACCCCGGTCGACATCATGCTCAACCCGCTCGGCGTGCCTTCGCGAATGAACCTCGGCCAGGTGCTCGAACTGCACCTCGGCTGGGTCGCGCACGCGGGCTGGGACATCTCGCTCGACCCCGACCTCGAGGCCGCCTGGAAGCAGTACGTGCCGAAGGGCGCCGAGAAGGGTGAGCCGGGCACCCCGGTCGCCACGCCGGTCTTCGACGGCGTGCGCCAGGAGACGCTCAAGGGCCTGCTCTCGACGACGCTGACCGACCGCGACGGCAACAAGCTCGTCGGCGAGGACGGCAAGGCGACGCTGTTCGACGGCCGCACCGGCGAACCGTTCCCGAAGCCGATCTCGGTGGGCTACATGTACATGCTCAAGCTGCACCACCTCGTCGACGACAAGATCCACGCGCGTTCGACCGGCCCGTACTCGATGATCACGCAGCAGCCGCTCGGCGGCAAGGCGCAGTTCGGCGGCCAGCGCTTCGGCGAGATGGAGGTGTGGGCCCTCGAGGCCTACGGCGCCGCGTACACGCTGCACGAGATGATGACCACGAAGTCCGACGACGTCGACGGCCGCGTGCGCGTCTACGGCGCGATCGTCAAGGGCGATAACCTGCCGCCGGCGGGCATCCCCGAGTCGTTCAAGGTGCTCCTCAAGGAAATGCAGTCCCTGTCCCTCAACGTCGAAGTGCTCAACGCGGAAGGCGTCGCGATCGACATGAAGGAAGAGGACGACGATCCGGTCTCCTCCTCCAACGACCTCGGCTTCAACATCGGCGCCCGCCCGGACGCCGCCGCGAAGGCCGACCAAATCGTTGATGAACCTGAATACAAGTAATCACACGAGTCATTCAAGAGAAACAAGAACCTACACAGACAGGACAAACGTAAGTGCTGGACGTCAACGCATTTGACAAACTGAAAATCGGCCTGGCCACCGCGGACGACATCCGCGGCTGGAGCTACGGCGAAGTCAAGAAGCCGGAGACCATCAACTACCGCACGCTCAAGCCGGAGAAGGACGGCCTGTTCGGCGAGCAGATCTTCGGACCGACGCGCGACTGGGAGTGCGCGTGCGGCAAGTACAAGCGCGTGCGCTTCAAGGGCATCGTGTGCGAGCGCTGCGGCGTCGAGGTGACCCGCAGCCGCGTGCGCCGCGAGCGCATGGGCCACATCGAGCTGGCCGCGCCGGTCACGCACATCTGGTTCTTCAAGGGTGTGCCGAGCCGTCTGGGCTATCTGCTCGGCATCGCGCCGAAGGAGCTCGAGAAGGTCATCTACTTCGCGTCCTACATGGTCACGAAGGTCGACGACGAGCAGCGCCACCAGGATCTGCCGGACCTGCAGGAGGAGTTCGACACCGAGGTGAAGAACCTCGAGCGCCGCCGCGACAACGAGATCGAGGAGCGCGCGAAGAAGGTCGAGGCCGATCTGGCCGAGCTCGAGGCCGACGGCGAGGTCAAGGGCAGCGCCCGCACGAAGCTGCGCAACGGCGCCGAGCGCGACATGGCGGCGATCCGCCAGCGCTACGACGACCAGATCGCACGCCTCGGCGCGGTCTTCGACAAGTTCAAGAACCTCAAGCCGGGCGACATGGAGAACGACGTCGACCTGTGGCGCGAGATGGAGGACCGCTACGGCGACTACTTCGAAGGCTGCATGGGCGCCGAGGCGATCAAGAAGCGCCTGCAGGACTTCGATCTCGAGGCCGCCGCGAAGGAACTGCGCGAGGAGATCGAGACCGGCACCGGCCAGCGCAAGGCCCGCGCCCTCAAGCGTCTCAAGGTCGTCAACGCGTTCCTGACGACCGGCAACAAGCCGGAGGCGATGGTCCTCGACGTGATCCCGGTCATCCCGCCGGACCTGCGCCCGATGGTGCA
The DNA here is from genome assembly GCF_002286915.1 of Bifidobacterium italicum. Taxonomy (GTDB): domain Bacteria; phylum Actinomycetota; class Actinomycetes; order Actinomycetales; family Bifidobacteriaceae; genus Bifidobacterium; species Bifidobacterium italicum. The sequence continues at coordinate 6,305 of NZ_MVOG01000041.1, forward strand.
GCTCGACGGCGGCCGCTTCGCGACCTCCGACCTCAACGACCTGTACCGCCGCGTCATCAACCGCAACAACCGACTCAAGCGCCTCATCGAGCTCGGCGCCCCGGAGATCATGCTCAACAACGAGAAGCGCATGCTCCAGGAGGCCGTCGACTCGCTGTTCGACAACGGCCGCCGCGGCCGTCCGGTCACCGGCGCCTCGAACCGTCCGCTCAAGTCGCTGTCCGACATGCTCAAGGGCAAGCAGGGCCGTTTCCGCCAGAACCTGCTCGGCAAGCGCGTCGACTACTCGGGCCGTTCGGTCATCGTCGTCGGCCCGTCGCTGCGCATGCACCAGTGCGGCCTGCCGAAGCCGATGGCGCTCGAGCTGTTCAAGCCCTTCGTCATCAAGCGCCTCGTCGACCTCAACTACGCGCAGAACATGAAGAGCGCGAAGCGTCTCGTCGACCGCGGCGACGCCGAGGTCTGGGGCGTGCTCGAGGAGGTCATCTCCGAGCACCCGGTCCTGCTCAACCGTGCGCCTACGCTGCACCGTCTGGGCATCCAGGCCTTCGAGCCGATCCTCGTCGAAGGCAAGGCCATCCATCTGCCGCCGCTCGCCTGCGCCGCGTTCAACGCGGACTTCGACGGCGACCAGATGGCGGTCCATCTGCCGCTGAGCGCCGAGGCGCAGGCCGAGGCCCGCTCGCTGATGCTGGCCTCCGACAACATCCTCAAGCCGGCCGACGGCCACACCGTCACGATGCCGTCGCAGGACATGATCCTGGGCCTGTACTACCTGAGCACCGTCGTCGACGGCGCGAAGGGCCAGGGCCGCGTCTTCTCGTCTCTCGACGAGGCGCAGATGGCGCTCGACCGCCACGAGATCGACATGCAGGCCAAGGTGCTCATCCGCCTTCCCGAGGACTTCGTGCTGCCGAAGGACTGGGAGCCGGGCGAGGTCAAGGTCGTCGACCCGGAGCCGGGCAGCCCGGACGTCGTCAAGGAGGAGCGCTTCACCGACGGCACCGTGCTGTTCGCGACGTCGCTCGGCCGCATCCTGTTCAACGAGACGCTGCCGGTGAACTACCCGTTCATCAACGAGCAGTGCCCGAAGGGCAAGCTCTCGAAGATCGTCGACGACATCGCGACGCGGTATTCGACGCAGCAGGTCGCCGCCGTCCTCGACGCGCTCAAGGATCTCGGCTTCACGCGCGCGCCGTGGTCGGGCGTCACGATGGCCTTCTCGGACATCGTCGCCCCGTCGGACCGCGAGGAGATCATCAAGGGCTACGAGGAGGAGGCCGCCAAGGTCAACGGCCAGTACGACCTCGGTCTGCTCACCGAGGAGGAGCGCCGTCAGGAGCTCATCAACCTGTGGACCGAGTGCACCGACAAGGTCGCCGAGGCGATGCGCGAGAACTTCCATGACGACAACAACGTGAACATCATGGTGCAGTCCGGCGCGCGAGGCAACTGGATGCAGATCCGCCAGATCGCCGGCATGCGAGGCCTCGTGGCGAACCCGAAGGGCGAGATCATCCCCCGACCGGTCAAGTCGAACTACCGCGACGGCCTGTCCGTGCTCGAATACTTCATCTCGCAGCACGGCGCGCGCAAGGGTCTGGCCGATACGGCGTTGCGTACCGCGGAATCCGGTTACCTCACCCGCCGACTCGTCGACGTCTCGCAGGAGGTCATCGTCCGCGAGGAGGACTGCGGCACGAAGCGCGGCCTGGCGATGAAGGTCGCCGAACGCGACGAGGACGGCAACCTCGTGCTCGTCAAGGCGGCCGACGGCGGTCCGTACTCGCGTCTGCTCGCGGCCGACGTCATCGACCCGGCCGACGGCGAGACCGTGCTCTACCACGCCGGCGACGCGCTGTCGATGGACGTGCTCAACGATCTCGTCGCGCACGGCGTCGAGGAGGTCAAGGGCCGTTCGGTGCTCACCTGCGAGTCGAAGCGCGGCGTGTGCGCGAAGTGCTACGGCTGGTCGCTCGCGACGAACAAGCTCGTCGACGTCGGCGAGGCGGTCGGCATCGTCGCCGCTCAGTCGATCGGCGAACCGGGCACGCAGCTGACGCTGCGTTCGTTCCACTCCGGCGGCGTCGCGTCGGCGTCGGACATCACGCAGGGTCTGCCGCGTGTCACCGAGCTCTTCGAGGCGCGTACGCCGAAGGGCGAGGCGCCGATCGCGCAGGTCGCCGGCACCGTGAGGATCGAGGACAGCGAACGCGGTCGTCAGGTCTTCATCAAGCCCGACGACGGCAGCGAGGAGGAGGCCTACCCGGTAACGCGCCGCGCGCCGCTCCTCGTCAAGGACGGCGAGCACGTCGAGGCCGGCACGCAGCTGATCGAAGGCTCGGTCGACCCGAAGAAGATCCTGCGCATCCTCGGACCGAACGCCGCCCAGAAGAACATCGTCGAGGAGGTGCACAACGTGTACCGCTCGCAGGGCGTCGACATCCACGACAAGCACATCGAGGTCATCGTCCACCAGATGCTGCGTCGCATCACCGTCATCGATTCCGGTGACACGACGCTGCTGCCGGGCGAGCTCGTCGACCGTGCGCGCTTCATCGAGGCGAACCGCGCGGCCGTCGCCAACGGCGGCAAGCCGGCGGCCGGCCGTCCGGAGCTCATGGGCATCACGAAGGCGTCGCTTGCGACCGACTCGTGGCTGTCCGCGGCGTCGTTCCAGGAGACGACGCGCGTGCTCACCGAAGCCGCGCTCAACGAGAAGGAAGACGACCTCAAGGGCCTCAAGGAGAACGTCATCATCGGCAAGCTCATCCCCGCCGGCACCGGACTGGCGCGTTACCGCAACGCCGTCGTCGAGCCGGACAAGGCGATCCGCGACACGATCTACCCGAACTTCGGTCTCGGCGACGACGCGCTCGGCGGCGAGTTCGGCGATGGCGACATGTCCGACGTCGACTTCTCGAACATCGACTTCGGCGATCTCAAGCTCGGCGACGACTTCAACCCGGACGACTTCCTGGACGACAACGGCGGCCAGGAGGATCTCGGCGGCGATCTCGGCGACGACTTCAAGTTCTGACCGATGACGACCGACGATCGGCGGTCGTCTGACTGATGAGGCGCGGTCCGTGCATGCATGCGCGGACCGCGCCCCTTTGTCGTATCCGGCCGGCCGCATCGGCTCGATCAGGCCGGCCTTGGCGGCGTCGTCGTCGAAAGGCCTTCCGCGGGCCGTCCATACCGTGGCGGCGATGCGCGGTTTTCCAATCCGGTGTGCTAAGACTGGAATATGCAGAAATTACCGTATCCTCCGGCGCCCGAGATGGGCTGGTACGCCGACGATGAAGTCGAAGAGGACATGCTCGTCCCCGAACACGGCGATGCCGCGCCGCAGCAAACCACCCCGCAGGACCTCCATGGGGCGCGGCCCGCGTCGACTGGCGCGCAGCCGGACATGGCGGCTTTGACCGGCGCCATGGACGCGCAGCCGTCCGTCGACGCCCCGTCGGCGTTCGCACAGCCGGAGCCGGCTGCATCCGTCTCGCCCCTTCCCGAGGAGGAGCATATCAGCGCGACGACGTCGGAACAGCCGGCGCTCATCCCGGACGACTCCTACAACGCGCATCTGGGCGACGACCTCGAGTACACGGCCGAGGAGGGCGCCGAGGGCAGCGACGAATGGGACGGCACCGTGCTGTCGACGGCCTTCATGAAGAAGGAGCCGCTCCACGTCTATCGTCTCGTCAACGAGGTCACCGGCCAGAACATCGTCGTCGACATGGGCGTGCTCATGGGGCGCAAGCCGTCGCAGGACATCCCGCAGGGCGCGAAGTCGGTGCGGCTCGTCGATCCGACGCGCACCGTCTCGCGCAACCATGCGGCGATCAGCTTCGATCAGGACGGCTCGTTGTGGATCGAGGACTACGGTTCGCTCAACGGCACCTACGTCATAGACGACGACGGCGAGCGCCAGGTCGTCAAGGGCACGCCGATGAGGCTCACGGCGCCGTGCAAGGTGCGCATCGGCGACCAGATCTTCGACTTCGAGGACGCCGCCGCATAGCCGGCATACGACACAGCGTCCGGTCACATCGCAGCGGATACCTGATTTGCGAACGGTGTGGGGGAGTCGTGCACCCAAACCGTTCGCGGAGGTAGCGGTTTGCGAACGGTTTGGGTGCAGGGCTCGCACAGGACGTTCGCAAACCGGGCTGAACCGTATACGACGGCG
>NZ_MVOG01000042.1 GCF_002286915.1 Bifidobacterium italicum
CGCCATGAGTACGAGGAGCTGAAAGCACCGGTCATCGGCGGCGTGCGCATCCCGAAGGGCAACGGACAGACGATCCGTCTGCGTCAGGGCGCCTCGCTCGCCGACCTCGCGGAGAAGATCAACGTCAATCCGGCGGCGCTCGTCACCGTGCTGTTCCATCTCGGTGAGATGGCCACGGCGACGCAGTCGCTCGACGAGGCGACGTTCCAGATCCTCGGCGAGGAGATCGGCTGGAACATCAAGATCGTCTCCGCCGAGGAGGAGGACAAGGAGCTGCTCCAGCAGTTCGACATCGACCTCGAATCGGAGGAGCTGCAGGAGGACGAGGACCTGCGGCCGCGTCCGCCGGTCGTCACCGTCATGGGCCACGTCGACCACGGCAAGACGCGCCTGCTCGACACGATCCGCCGCACGAACGTCGTCTCCCGCGAGGCCGGCGGCATCACGCAGCGCATCGGCGCCTACCAGGTGACCGTCGACCTCGAGGGCGAGGAACGCAAGATCACGTTCCTCGACACCCCGGGCCACGAGGCCTTCACGGCGATGCGCGCCCGCGGCGCCGAACTCACCGACGTGGCGATCCTCGTCGTCGCGGCCGATGACGGCGTCATGCCGCAGACCGTCGAGGCGATCAACCATGCGCAGTCGGCGCATGTGCCGATCGTCGTCGCCGTCAACAAGATCGACGTCGAAGGCGCCAACCCGGAGAAGGTGCGCGGCCAGCTCACCGAATTCGGCCTGATCCCCGAGGAGTACGGCGGCAACACGATGTTCGTCGACATCTCCGCGAAGCAGGGCACGAACGTCGACAAGCTGCTCGAAGCCGTGCTGCTCACGGCCGACGCCGAACTCGACCTGCGCGCCAACCCGGACATGGACGCGCGCGGCGCGACCGTCGAGGCGAGGCTCGACAAGGGCCGCGGCGCCGTGGCGACCGTGCTCGTGCAGTCCGGCACGCTGCACATCGGCGATTCGATCGTGGCCGGCACCTCCTACGGACGCGTCCGCGCGATGCTCGACGAGAACGGCAAGAACATGGAGGCCGCGGGGCCGTCCACGCCGGTGCAGGTGCTCGGCCTGACGTCGGTGCCGACCGCGGGCGACCTGTTCCTCGTCGCGCCCGACGACCGCGCCGCACGCCAGATCGCCGAGAAGCGCCAGGCCACCGAACGTGCCGCGCAGCTCGCGAAGCGCCGCAAGGTCGTCTCGCTCGAGGACTTCAAGAAGAAGCTCGCCGAATCCGAGATCGACATGCTCAACATCGTCATCAAGGGCGACTCGTCCGGCTCGGTCGAGGCGCTTGAGGACTCGCTGATGAAGATCGAGGTCTCCGACGAGGTCGGCATCCAGGTCATCCACCGCGGCGTCGGCGCGATCACGCAGAACGACGTCAACCTCGCGAGCGTCGACAAGGCCGTCATCATCGGCTTCAACGTGCGTCCGAACCGTCAGGTCGCGGACCTCGCCGAGCGCGAAGGCGTCGAGATCAAGTACTACTCGGTCATCTACAAGGCGATCGAGGACATCGAGGCCTCGCTCAAGGGCATGCTCAAGCCGGAGTACGAGGAGGTCACGACCTCGCATTCGGAGATCCGCGAGATCTTCCGTTCGTCGAAGTTCGGCAACATCGCCGGCGTCATGGTCCTCGACGGCGAAGTCAAGCGCGGCACGAAGGCGCGCATCCTGCGCGACGGCGTCGCGACCGTCAACGACCTCGAGATCTCGTCGCTGCGCCGCTTCAAGGACGACGTCAAGTCGGTCACCGAAGGATACGAGGCGGGCATCAACCTCGGCTCGTTCAACGACATCGAGATCGGCGACATCATCGAGACCTTCGAGATGCGCGAGATCGAACGCAAGTAGCGGCGCCGCCCCGGCGGCAAGCGGTGACGGAAACGCCCATGGCCCTTCGGCTATGGGCGTTTCCCGTTGCGCGCGACATTCGGGTACGCTGGTCTCTAGCGTGAGCCGAGACCGGACACGGCAGTAAGGAAAGAAGAACCCATGCAGTCAACCAATCCGCGCGCCGCGCGCATCGCGGCGCTCATCCAGCGCGTCATCGCGTCGAACATGGAGTCGACGCTGCACGACAAGCGGCTCAAGAACGTGACGATCACCGACGTCCATGTGACCAACGACCTGCAGATCGCGAAGGTCTACTGGACGACGCTGTCGCATACCGGCAACGACGACGGCGAGCGCAAGCGCGCGCGCACCGCGCTCAACCAGGCGAAGGGGCGCCTGCGTTCGCTCGTCGGCGCGAAGGCCGGACTGAGGCTCACGCCGCAGCTCGAGTTCGTCTTCGACGAGGTGCCCGGCGAGGCGCATGAGATCGAGGACATCCTCGTCACCGCGCGCAAGCGCGACGAGGAGCTCGCGAAGCTGCGCGCGAGCGCGCAGTACGCCGGCGACGCCGACCCGTACCGGCACGACGACTTCGAGCAGGAGGACCTCGCCGACCGTTCCGGCGCGACCGCCGCCGAGACCGAGCGCGAACTCGACGATCTCGAGCATCTGGACAAGGACGACTACACCGAATACGCCGGCGACGTCGTCGAGGTCGAGGAGCTCGAGGACTTCGACGACGACGAGGACGACGTGCCGTCCGACATGTCCCAGATGGCCGCGCGCACGCGGCCGGAGACGACGGTCGACGAGACGCGGGACTGAGCCGGTGGCGGCGAAGGACGGCGGCGCGCAGCCGCTCAACGGACTGTTCATCGTCGACAAGCCGCAGGGCGTGACGAGCCACGACGTCGTCGGCGCCGTGCGCGCGGCCGTGCATATGCGCCGTGTCGGTCATGCCGGCACGCTCGACCCGATGGCCACCGGCGTGCTCGTCGTCGGCGTCGGCAACGCGACGCGGCTGCTCAACGTCATCGTCGACCATACGAAGACATACGCGGCGACGATCCGCTTCGGCCAGCGTACGGCGACCGACGACGCCGACGGGGAGCTCGTCGAGGCGCCGCACATGTCCCCGCTGCCGGATCCCGACATGATCCGCGGCGTTGTTTCACGCGAGTTCCACGGCACGATCGAGCAGGTGCCGAACGCCTACTCGGCGATCAAGGTGCACGGGCGGCGCGCCTACGACCTCGCGCGCGCCGGAGAGCATGTCGAGCTCGAGGCGCGGCCGGTGACGATCCACCGTTTCGACGTGGGGGATGCGCGCCCGGCCACGGCCTCGAACGGCGACGGCGTGCTCGACGTCGACGTGACGGTGACGTGCTCGGCGGGCACCTACATCCGCGCACTCGCACGCGACCTCGGCGAGGCCTTCGGCTGCGGCGCGCATCTGACGAGGCTGCGCAGGCTCGCCGTCGGCGATTTCACCGCCGACGACCCGCATGTCGTGACCGCGCACACCGAGACGCGCGAATTCACGAACCGCGACGGCGAACGGGTGACGCGCGCCCGCGCCGTGCTCGACGTGGCCGCCGGGGACATGGCGGCGCACCTCATCACGATGGCCGACGCCGTGCGCGAGGCGATGCCGACCATCGCCGTGAGCCGCGACGAGGCGCGCGACCTGCGCTACGGGCGATGGATCAAAGGACGAGTCGGCGCCGCAAGTGCGGCGATCGTCGAGGACGACGGCGACGTCGTCGCGATCGTCGAACAGGCGGACGCGGACACCGTCAGGCCGACCGCCGTCTTCCCGGCGGCGCGGTGAGATGCGGCGCGCGGGCCTGGCACACGGATTTGGCAACAGGAGGACAGCAGACATGAACATCATTCGACTCGAACCGGACGAGGGCGGCACCGTCGCATGGCCGACGCTGAGCACGTCCAGGAAATCGGTCGTCACCGTCGGCGTGTTCGACGGCGTGCACCGCGGGCATCAGGCCGTCATCCGACGCACCGTCGAACTCGCGAAGGAGACCGGCAGCTTCGCCGTCGTCATCATGTTCGATCCGCGTCCGGCCTTCGTGCACGAATACGCGAAGACGCACGCCGGCATCGGCGTGCCCGACGGCGTGCACGACGCGCAGGCGATCAGCGGCGTCGACGAACGGCTGCGGATGATGGACGGGCTCGGCGCCGACTACGTGCTCATCGTCCACTACGATCTCGCGTTCGCCGCGAAATCGTTCCGCTTCTTCCTCGGGCAGCTCGTCGGCAAGCTCGGCATGCGCACGCTCGTGCTCGGGCGCGACGCGCGCATGGGCGCCGGCCTCGAAGGCGACGTGAGGAAGATCGGGACGCTCGCGCAGGCGACCGGCGTGTTCGAACTCGACGTCGTCGACGACAACGGCGGCCATGTGCGCGTGCCCGCCGACTTCAAGCCGCAGGCGCCCGAGCGGCCGGGGGAGCCCGGCGATCCTCTCGCGGGGATGGGCAAGGCCGAACGGCGCGCCTGGAGCAAACGCGTCAACGCGCGCGAGGTGCGCGAACTGAGTTCGACGAACGTGCGCTGGCTGCTCAGCCAGGGACGCATCGCCGACGCGAACCATATCCTCGGCCATATGCACGGCGTCGAAGGCGCGGTGACGCACGGCGAGGAGCGCGGCCGCACGATCGGGTTCCCGACGGCGAACCTCGTCGCGCCGATCGACGGATACCTGCCCGTCGACGGCGTATACGCGGGCTGGCTCATCGATCTGGGCAGCGAGGAGGCGTACGCGCAGTCGCAGCGCCCCTTCGGCGACCTCGACGACGGCGGCGTCGCGTCGATCGCGCAGCCGTACACCTCCGGCGGCGTCGAAAACCGCCTCGCGCCGCATTCGCCGTACCGTTGGCCGGCGGCGATCTCGATCGGCACGAAGCCGACCTTCAGCGAGGGCAGCGGTCACGACGAGCGCGTCCTCGAAGCCTACGCCGTCACCGACGACTGGCTCGAGCTCTACGGGCACCGCGTGCGCGTCGAATTCGCGCGCTTCCTGCGTCCGCAGATCAAATTCGACTCGGCGCAGGAACTCGTCGACGAACTCAAGCGCAACGCCGACGAGACGCTGAGGATCGTCGGCGAGTAGCCGTCACTTGCCGCGTTTCGTCAGTTTGAGCGCGTCGAGCGCGTCGCGCAGCGAACGGACCTCGACGATGCGCAGACCCGGAATCGACGCGGACGTGCGCATCGGCGGCACGAGCGCCGTCGTGAACCCGAGGCGCGCCGCCTCGCGCAGCCGGTATTCGAGACGCGGCACCGGACGCACCTGGCCGGTCAGCGAGATCTCGCCGACCGCGCACGTCGAACGCGCGATCGGCGTCGACGTCGCCGCGCTCGCGAGCGCCGCGACGATCGCCAGGTCGCAGCTCGGCTCCTTCGCGACGCCGCCGGCGATCGTCGAGATGTACAGGTCGCGGCTCAGCAGCGACAGGCCGCCATGGCGGTAGAGGACGGCGACGAGCATCGCGATGCGGTTCGCGTCGACGCCGTTGACGGCGCGCCGGGGCGTCGGCAGCACCGAGTCCGTGACGAGCGCCTGCACCTCCACCGGCAGCGAACGGTGGCCGTCGAGCGTGAACGTGACGCAGGTGCCGTCGACGGGCGTCTCGTTCGACGACAGGAACAGCCCCGCCGGATCGGTGACCTCCTCGATGCCGACGCCGCTCATGTCGAAGCAGCCGACCTCGTCGGTCGGGCCGAAACGGTTCTTCACGGCGCGCAGCAGCCGCAGCGCCGTCTGCGGTTCGCCCTCGAACTGGCAGACGACGTCGACGAGATGCTCGAGCGTGCGCGGACCGGCGATCGAGCCGTCCTTCGTGACATGGCCGACGAGCAGCACCGGCACGTCGAGCGACTTCGCCGTGTCGATGAGCGCGCTCGCGACCTCGCGCACCTGCGTGGAGCCGCCGGAGATACCGTCGACGTCCTGCGAGACGATCGTCTGCGCCGAATCGACGATCGCGAGCGCCGGCCTGTGCTGTTCGATGAGGCCGAGCGCGGTGGCGAGGTCGGTCGTCGAGGCGAGCAGCAGGTTCGCCTCGACGGCGTCGATGCGCGAGGCGCGCAGCCGCACCTGCGCCTGCGATTCCTCGCCGGAGATGTACAGGACGTTGCCCGACGGCGTGTGGCGAGCGATGTTGCCGGCCGTCTCCAGCAGCAGCGTGGATTTGCCGATGCCGGGTTCGCCGGCGATGAGCACGACCGAGCCGGGTACGATGCCGCCGCCGAGCACGCGGTCGAATTCGCCGAAACCGGTGGGCACGCGGGTGACGGAAGCCGTGTCGACGTCGGTGATCGGCTGCGCGGCGCTCAGCGCGACCGCCGTCGGCGTCGTGCGCGACGTGCGTCCGGGCGCGGCCGTGCGCTGCGAGGACGCGGCGGGACGCGCCTCATGGAACTCCTCGATCGTGCCCCACTGGCCGCATTCGGGGCAGCGGCCGAACCATTTCGCACCGGTCCACCCGCACTCGGTGCATACGTAGCTCACATTGCTTTTCGCCATATGCAGCAACCTAGCGGCCTTCCCGCACGCGCGCAAGGGCGCGGGGCGTGGTACGCGCGGTTGCCGCCACATCCGCCGTGCATAACTCGATAGCACGGATCGATTATCGGGTGATGAGCCGAGCGTTCGGTGACGGATCGGCGACCCGTGACGAAAAGCGCACATATATGCACATGGGGACCATCGGAGCGATCGTCATCACGCAGAATCGCACGGCACAGCTCATTCAGATCGCACAGCGAGGCGGGAACCGGCGAGTGCGGTCGCATAGCTCGACGGTTTGTACGAATTCTCGAGTTATGCGGCCGCGGGCGTCGGAGCCATGGCGGGGCATGGTGGTCGCATTCGACGCGATTGGCCTCAGCGACGACTGCGCGCGTGACGGACACGGTCAGAAGGATGTGCCAAGATGGGCCACATGGCAGTCAATTCCGGCAAGCAGCAGCAGACGCAGACCTCGTCGACGGCGCGCAAGGCGCGCATCGTCGTGTTCGCGGCCGCCGCCGTCGTCGTGCTCGCGATCCTCAGCGCCTTTGCCTGGCCGGGATGGGCGGTGCGCCATGTGCCGGAGCCGATGGACGTGCCGACGGCGGTCGTCTCGGCGAAACCGACGATCGACGCGAAGGCGCTGCCGGCGAACGCGTCGGAACTGCTCAAGGCGATGCCCGAGCACGTATCGAACTTCGCACGCACCGACGCGCAGGCCACCGACGAATGGGACGCCTCGTCGCCGCTCGAGGAGTACCGGCTCACGTATTCGACCGGCGACGAGGCCAAGGACGTGCAGGTCGTCGTCGGGCAGTGGGCGAGCGAGCAGGAGGCGGTCACGCAATACAACGCGCTCACCAAGATGCTCGAAGGCGACGAGATCGCCGCCGGCAATGTCAAGGTCAACGGCGCGAACGCCGGCGCATACGTCGTCAACGCGGACGACGACGCGCAGGCGATCGCCGTGTGGCGCAACGACACCGTGTGCGTGCGCATCAGCGGGCCGAAGAGCTCCGTCGAGACCGTGTTCAAGCTGTTCCCGCTGTGAACGCAGCGCGCGCCGACTCGCGAAAGTCGGCTGAACGGTGTAACGTTAGGCAAGTTGCAAACTTTCAAGTAAGGAACGGAGGCTGACGATGGGCTCGGTCATCAAGAAGCGCCGCAAGCGGATGAGCAAGAAGAAGCACCGCAAACTGCTGCGTAAGACTCGCCACCAGCGCAAGTAGTCTTACCGCGCTATACAGCGTTACCGCGATCCCGCGGCCATGCACGATCCTCGTGCGGGCCGCGGGATCGTCTTTTTCCGCGGTGCGACGGCGCACCGTGCGGGTACATTGGAAGCCATGACGATCACAGTTTCCACAGACGGTTCCGCGCTCGGCAATCCCAACGGCCCGATGGGCTGGGCGTGGGCCGACCATCCGACGCATGAGACGCGCGGCCACGACCACACCGGCGACTGCGACGCCGGCGGCGCGACGAACGGCACGAACCAGATCGGCGAACTGTGTGCAGTGCTCGAGGCGCTGCGCACGCATCCCGGCGACGAGGAGCTCGTCATCGAGACCGATTCGCAGTACGCGATCAACTGTTCGACGAAGTGGGTGCACGGCTGGAAGAGGAACGGCTGGAGGAACTCGAAGAAGGAGCCGGTGAAGAACGCGGAGCTCATCCGCGCGATCGACGACGAGATCCGGCGCCGCGAGGGACCCGTCCGCTTCGTCTGGGTCAAGGGACACGCCGGCAACGCCGGCAACGAGAAGGTCGACGAGCTCGCGCGCACCTACGCCGGCGACTGCCGTTCGTCGGTGCGCGACGGCTACCTGCCGAAGGAGGGATGGCAGTCGCTGATCGCATCGTCCTATGCGCGCGGCCTCGACGTGCCGCTCGACGCGCGGATGCTGCTCGACGGTGAGCTCTCGCAGGCCGACTACCGACGCGCGCGCTGCATCGGCGGCCAGGGGGATCCCGACGGCCCGAAGGCCGTGGATGATGACGGCATCGTCGACACCGACGAGCGCGCCGTGCGCGATGCCGACGCGGCGTCGGCGCGCGCCGGCATCGACGATGCGCGAAGCGCCGTGCAGGACGCCGATGGCGCACACGACGCACCGTCCGCGCACGACGACGTTACGCCGACCGAGGAATCGACGGCGCATGACACTGCGCAGCCCGCGCACTTTGCACAATCCGCGCAGCCCACATCGTCGTCACCGGCGGACGAGGCGCGCACGGCGTCACCGGAACCGCTGCTGCGGCACAGCGGACTGCATGTGCACGGGACGGTCACGTTCACGCCGCCGCCGTCGTCGAGCCCCCACTACGACGGGCGTCCGCGCGCGATCCGCGGCTACATCGAGGTCGAAGGCACCGTCGACGGCGACGGGACGATCACACTCGACGGCGCGCCGTTCCTCGTCCACCGTCCGCGATGACGGTGTTCGTTCGATGCCACTACACTGGGAAGGCAGCCGGGACGCGATGCCCGGATGGACGAAACAAAAGGAGCGCCATGGATAAGGCACAGCAGGATGCAATGAAGAAGGAAGCCGGCATCGAGGCGGCGAAGCTCGTCAAGAGCGGCATGATCGTCGGACTCGGCACGGGTTCCACGGTCCGCTTCCTCGTCGACGAACTCGGCCGCCGCAAGCAGGAGGAGGGCCTCGAGTTCACCGGCGTGACGACGTCGCGCCGCACGCAGGAGCAGGCGGAAGGCTACGGCATCAAGATCGTCAACATCGACGACGTCGACCACATCGACCTGTGCATCGACGGCGCCGACGAGGTGGACAAGAACTTCAACGGCATCAAGGGCGGCGGCGCGGCGCTGCTGTGGGAGAAGATCGTCGCGATCAACTCGGACCGCATCGTCTGGATCGTCGACGCATCGAAGCTCGTCGACGTCATCGGCCAGTTCCCGCTGCCGGTCGAGGTCATCCCCTTCGGCGCGATGCACGTCATCGAGCGCATGAAGGAGCGCGGCTACAAGCCGACGCTGCGTCTCGACGCCGACGGCAGGCCGGTGCGCACCGATGAGAACAACTACGTCGTCGACCTGCATCTCGAGCGCATCGACGACCCGGCGGGTCTGCACGAGGACCTCATCAACATGGTCGGCGTCGTCGAGGACGGACTGTTCCTCGACATGGTCAACGAGGTCATCGTCGGCGACCCGAACGGCCCGCGCACGCTCGTCAACCCGAACAAGGCGTGAGCATCGCGTCACGCTCATCGATGGACGGGCCTCGCCGATAGACAACGCCCATCGATAGCGGAAGGCCCGCAGCTGCAGCAGCTGCGGGCCTTCCGTCGTTAGGGGATCGACGATGTGCGCTCACGGCATCGGCGGCCGGCGCTCATGCCGCGGGCGCATGGACGCTCACTCGCCGAGCGCCTTGTCGACGACCTGCGTGGCCTCGTCGAGGACGGCGTCAAGCGTCTCGGGGGAGACGAAGGACTCCGCGTACACCTTGTAGATGTTCTCGGTGCCGGAGGGGCGCGCCGCGAACCAGTTGTCCTCGGTGACGACCTTGATGCCGCCGATCGGCGCGTCGTTGCCCGGGGCCTTCGTCAGGATCGCGGTGATGTCCTCGCCGCCGAGCGTCGTGGCCGTGACGTCCTTCGCGTCGAGCTTGGCGAACTTCTGCTTCTGCTCGAGCGTCGTCGGCGTGTCGATGCGGCTGTACCAGCTTTCGCCGAAGCGCTCGACCTGCTCCTGATGGAGCTGCGCCGGGTTCTTGCCGGTCTTGCCGGTGATCTCGGCCGCGAGCAGGTCGGGGATCAGGCCGTCCTTGTCGGTCGTCCAGACGCGGCCGTTGAAGCGCAGGAAGCTCATGCCGGAGCTTTCCTCGCCGCCGAACGCGATCTCGCCGGTGAACAGCGGGTCGACGAACCACTTGAAGCCGACCGGGACCTCGACGACGCGCGCGTCGATCGACGCGGCGACGCGGTCGATGAGCGACGAGGAGACGAGCGTCTTGCCGACGCCGGTGCCCGCCGGCCAGTCGGGACGGTTGCCGCCGAACAGGTACTCGACGCACACGGCGAGGTAGTGGTTCGGGTTCATGACGCCCCAGTTCGGGCAGACGATGCCGTGGCGGTCGGCGTCCGGGTCGGTGCCGCCGACGAGGTCGTACTTGTCCCAGGCGCCGGCGTTGAGCTCGTCGACGAGGCCCTTCATCGCGTACTGCGACGACGGGTCCATGCGGATCTTGCCGTCGTGGTCGATCGTCATGAAGCGCCACGTCGGATCGACGTCGGGGCGGATGACGCCGATGTTGAGGCCGTACTTCTCGTTGATGAGCGGCCAGTAGTTGACCGAGGCGCCGCCGAGCGGGTCGATGCCCAGACGCACGCCGGAGTTGCGGATGACGTCGAAGTCGATGACGTTCTTGAGGTCGTCGACGTAGTGCTCGCGGAAGTCGAAGCGTTCAATGAGGTCCGACTTGATCGCCTGCTCGAAGGGGATGCGCTTGACGTTCCTGAAGTCGCCGAGCAGCTCGTTCGCGCGGTTCGCGATCGCGTTCGTCACGTCGGACGGCGCCGGGCCGCCGGTGACCGGATCGTACTTGAAGCCGCCGTCGGTCGGCGGGTTGTGCGACGGCGTCACGACGATGCCGTCGGCGAGGTCGGCGCCCTCGAAGCGCTGCGTGCCGTCGGCCGCGCGGTTGTGCGTCAGGATCGCCTGGGAGACGACCGGCGTCGGAGTGAAGTCGTCGCGCGAGTCGATGCGCACGCGCACGCCGTTCGCGACGAGCACCTCGATCGCGGTCTTCCATGCCGGCAGGCTCAGCGCGTGCGTGTCGCGGCCGATGTAGAGCGGACCGGTGACGCCGGCGGCCTTGCGGTACTCGGCGATCGCCTGCGTGATCGCGACGATGTGCGCCTCGTTGAACGAGGTCTTCAGCGAGGAGCCGCGGTGGCCGGATGTGCCGAAGATGACGCGCTCCTCGGGGACCGACGGATCCGGGACGACGTCATAGTACTTGCCGATGACCTCGTCGACGTTGATCAGATCTGCTTCAGTGGCGGGCATGCCCGCGTTAGGTGCAACCATACTTCCTTCATTCTGATGGGGACAACAGTTACTTGCTCCATGCTGCAGGGCGTGGTCGCCGTGCAGACGCGGTTTCCAGTTTAGCCGGGGGCGCAGAGATGACATCGATTGCAAAGACGGCATCGGCGGCGTCATATGCATACGGAGGGGGCGCGGCGCGAATGGCGCATCGGATGTCCATCGTTCGCAGCCCATACGCCCGCCGCATGCCCGGCGATATGCGTTCAGTCCTTGGCGAGCGGCGCCTTGACCGGCGGAATCTGCGTCGTCGCGCTGATGCCGTCGTCGAGCGGCACGCGCACGAGCAGCGCCTCGCGGTCGACCGAGAACAGGATGTGGCGCGTCTCGGGCAGCATGTCGCCGTCGACCTGCGCCGGCACCGGCTTGTCGAGCATGACCTCCGCCTGCACGCCCTGCATCTGGTCGATGTGCGAATGCGTCGACAGCGGGCTCTGCGCGGCCTTGCCGGTGATCGTCTGGTGCACGACGTCGCCGAAGAGGTTCGCCCAGCCGATGAGGCCGCCGTTCGTGTCGATCATCTCGAAATCGAGCAGCCCGTCGTTGAACGACGCGTCCGGCATCAGCGAGAACACCGGGATCTGGCCGCAGTTGCCGGCCATGAACGTGCGGAATTCGGTGTCGCGCTGCGTGTATGTCTCGCCATCGGGACCCTTGATCGTGATCGACGCGTGGTATTTCGGCGCGAACAGATGTTTCGCACCGGAGATGAAATAGGCGAGCCAGCTGATGTTCTTCTTGAGCTTGGGGTCCGTGTCGTCGATCATCACTGCGTCGAAGCCGACGCCGGCGATGATCAGGAACGCGTGCGCATGGTCCTCGTCCGGGTCGTCGAGGATCCGCAGGCGGCCGACGTCGACGCGGTGCGAGCCGTGGGAGACGGCGATCGTCAGCGCGGCCTCGACGTCGTCGATCGGAATGCCCATGTTGCGCGCGAACAGGTTGCCGGTGCCGATCGGGATGATGCCCATCGCATGGCCGGTGCCCCCGAGCGCCGAGGCGACCGTGCGCACCGTGCCGTCGCCGCCGACGGCGATGACGACGTCGGCGCCGCGCGCGAGCGCCTCCTTCGCGCAGACGCGTCCGTCCTTGTCGAGCTGCGTGTCGATGAACATGACCTCGGTCAGTCCTTTGCGCGTGCAGTACTCCTTGATGCGCGCGCGCGTCGTAGCCGCGGTCGGCTTGGACGGGTTGATGATGAACGCGTAGTGGACCTGGTCGTCGCGGCGCTGCTCGAGGCGTCGCACGCGCCGGCGGTGCATCGTGATGCGGATGGCGGCGATGATCGCGACGGTGAGCGCGATGAGCGCGATCATCACCGCGAGAATGATCAGTGTCTGTTGGTCCATGGCTCGCCCTCGCTTCTCCTCGCCCGCACGCCGGGCCGCACCCATGGCGGCGCCCGCGCCAGCTACCGGTTTCCCATCTTAGCAAGCGATGCGCGCGCGGCGGCGCGGGGGATGGCAGGCGCCGCGGAAACGGCGGGAAAACAACGGTCGGCTGTCGGCTTCGCGCATTACGCTTAAGCCATGCTCGATATTCAATTCATCCGTGAACACCCTGAAGTCGTCAAGGAATCCCAGCGCAAGCGCGGCGAGTCGGTCGAACTCGTCGACGAGGTCCTCAGAAGCGACGAGGTGCGCCGCACCTCGCTCAAGAAGTACGAGGAGGCGCGCGCCAGGCAGAAGGAGATCGGCAAGCAGGTCGCGAAGGCCGCTGCCGACGAGAAGGCCGCGCTCATCGCGCAGACGAAGGAGCTCTCCGAGCAGGTCTCCGCGTACAAGGCGGACGCGGACACGGCGAACGAGCAGTACACCACGGCGATGTGGCAGCTGTCGAACATCGTCGAGCCGGAGGCACCGGAGGGCGGCGAGGACGACTACGTCGTCGTCAAGAAGGTCGGCCGGATCCGCGACTTCGCGGCCGAGGGCTTCGAACCGAAGGACCACCTCACGCTCGGCGAGGGCGTCGCCGGCATCGACATGAAGCGCGGCGTCAAGGTCTCCGGATCGCGCTTCTACTTCCTGCGCGGCGACATCGCGCGCATGCAGATCGCGATGCTGACGATGGCCGTCGACCAGGCGCACGAGCACGACTTCGTGCTCGCGATCACGCCGACGCTCGTGCGTCCCGAGGTGATGCGCGGCACCGGCTTCCTCAACTCGCACGCCGACGAGATCTACCGTCTGCGCGAACCCGACGAGGACTACCTCGTCGGCACGTCCGAGGTTGCGCTCGCCGGCATGCACGAGGACGAGATCCTCGACCTGAGCCACGGCCCGCTGCGCTACTGCGGCTGGAGCTCCTGCTACCGCCGCGAGGCGGGCGCCGCCGGCAAGGACACCTCCGGCATCATCCGCGTCCACCAGTTCGACAAGGTCGAGATGTTCGTCTACTGCAAGCCCGAGGACTCCTACGAGCAGCACAGGCAGCTGCTCGCGATGGAGGAGGAGATGCTCGGCAAGGTCGAGGTGCCGTACCGCGTCATCGACACGGCCGCCGGCGACCTCGGCTCGTCGGCCGCGCGCAAGTTCGACTGCGAGGCGTGGGTGCCGACGCAGGGCCGCTACCGCGAGCTGACGTCGACGTCGAACTGCACGCAGTACCAGGCGCGCCGCCTCAACATCCGCGAACGCGTCGAGAACGGCACCGAGCCGGTCGCCACGCTCAACGGCACGCTCGCGACGACGCGCTGGCTCGTCGCGATCATGGAGAACCACCAGCAGAAGGACGGCTCGATCGTCGTGCCGAAGGCGATGCGCCCCTACATGGGCGGCAAGGAGGTCATCGAGCCGACGACGTGGGAGGCGTGACCTTCGCGTCGGCGACGTGATGATGCGGCGAGGCGCATGGACGGCGGCCCCGCGTCGGGAACGACGCATGGTATACTGGTCGTCCGTGCGCCAAGCGCACTGGATAGGTGTCCGAGCGGTCTAAGGAGACGGTCTTGAAAACCGTTGACGCGCAAGCGTCCGCGAGTTCGAATCTCGCCCTATCCGCCTGATTGCAAAGGGTTCCGGGAGTTCATCCCGGAACCCTTTGCGCTTTCCATGCCCCCGTGGCGCATGCCGGTAGGGCGGCTGTGCATCATGAGCCGATCAGGCCGAAGAAGTCGCCGAGCAGCAGCGCCAGCAGCACGCAGGCGGAGAGCATTCCGATGATCCAGCTGTGGCCGCGCGCCATACGGTACTCCTTGCGCGGGGCGTCCCTGTCGACGCCTCGCGGATCGAGCTCACCGGGACCGTAGAAGAAGTAGAGGCGCACCCACAGCCAGCACAGCATCACGATTGCGATGAGCGAGCCGATGCGCAGCGCCGTCCATCCGACTTCGAGCGCCGCCGCATGGTCCTCGAGCCTGAGCGCGGCGCGTGCGACGAACGCGAAGTAGGCGAGGAAACCGCAGGTGAGTGCCGGCGTGAGGATGATGTTGCCGATGATGAGCGCCTTCGACTGTGCCGTGTACCGGTGCACGAGCGTGCGTCCGTTGCGTCCCGGCGATTCGGCGTCGCAATGTCGTCGGCGCGCGAACGCGAAGCAGCAGCCGATGACGACGACGAGCCACAGCAGGACGACGAGCGCGTCAACGATGAGCACCTCGAGCAGCGAATGAACGCAGCCCGGCTTGACGTTGGCAGGAACGGCGAACTCCTGGAAGGGTTGCGCGCCGGCGATCGGCGGCGTCGTCCAGTCAGAGTCCGTCGCGCCGGCGGCGACCGCGTTCACCCAGTCCTCGAGATTGTGCGTGTAGTGCGGCTCCAGTTGCAGTCCCGGCAGCGACAGCGACGAGCCGGTGCGCATCTGGTGGTTCGTCGGATAGTAGCGCACCGTCACGTTTTCGTTGCCGACGTCATGGGCTTCGTGGATGAGCTTCTGCGCGCCCTGCTCACAGGGCATCGACGGGTCGCGCGTGCCGTAGTTGACGAGCAGCGGCATCGTCAGGTTGTGCCGGTAGGCGGCCGCGTCGAAGTCGGCGTAGGCGAGGCCGAAGGGTGCGAAGTCGAGGCTGATGAGCTTGGGGATGATGTTGATGACGCCGCTCGGCGCGCCGACGATGTTGAGATACTGCGTCGCCGCCATCGCCATCTGCTGGCGCGGCGAGAACACCGGCGCCGACGTCAGGATCGCAAAGGCGATGTCCTTGTCCCTGTCCGCCATCAGCGTCGCGATCCAAGTGCCCTCCGATTCGGCGTAGATGCCGGCCTTCGTGCGGTCCACGCCCGGCCATGCGCGCAGCGCATCGAGGCCGTCGAGGTAATCCTCGGCGTTCGACATGTAGTCGCGCGACAGCGGCGTGTAGTTGTCGAGGCGCTTGTCCTGCACGAGCGTCGTGATGCCGGCCGACGCCATCGCGTTCGCGATGTCCGCGTAGACCTCGGAGGCCTTGCCGGTGCCGGCGCCGTGCACGAAGGAGCAGGCAGGGCGTCCCTGCGGCGCGCCGACCGGTTCGCGCACGATCGCGTTGACGGTCTTCCCGCCGCTGATCGGGAGCCGGATCTTCGTCTCCTTGACTTTGTAGGTGCCTTCCTGGGATGTCGTGATGCCGCGTGCGGCGATCGCGGTGTCGCTCGTCGACACGGTCAGATGCGCGCTGAGCGGTTCGATGCGCCACGGCGGCATCATCAACGCGCTCACGCCGAGGAACAACGCGAGCGTGACCGTCGACACGACGAGCGTCCATGCGAATTGCTTCCAGAAATGCTGCACGGTTCCTCACTGTATCGCCAGGGTTGCCGATTCTTCGGCGCAAAGCTCAAAGTCGCGTCGGTCACGGCCGTGCCGCGTAGGCATCGCCAGTGCCCTCGCATGACGGCCCGGCCTGCGCGCGTTCGGCGTCGTCGAGGGAACCGGCGCCCGCCAGCCGCATCGTCCACTCCACCGTCTGCTGGGCGATGTTGCCGCCGCGTTCCTGCGTGCGCGCGACGAACTCCTCATACAACGCCAACGTGCGCGGCGAATAGGTGCCCAGTTCGCCGCGCAGATACGTCTCGTACGATGTCTGCTCGGGTCCGTCCTGATCGCTCGTCAGCACGCGCATGTTCGCGCCGATGTGCGGGAAGCGCGCCGTGAAGTCGCGCGCCCAGTCGAGCTGACGCGCCACGATCCGCTCCTGACGCGCGACGCGCGCGTCGTCCAATGCGGGGATGTACGGGGCGATGTCGCGCCGGTAGCGCTCCGGATCGGTCGACGCCATCATGCGCGCGTACTTCTCCTCGACGAGGTTGCGGCCCTGATGCTCGGCGTCGGTCAGGTCCTGCAGGTACGAGCCGATGAGCGCGGTCGGCCACGGCATGAACTGGCTCGTGCGCATCAGCGCGAACATCGGCCAGTTGCCCTGGCAGGCGGCGCGGCCGCCCTCGTTCGTCGTGCGCTGGAACATGTCCCATTCGCGCCGTACGACCTGTTCGACGAGCGACGCCCGTTCGTCGTCCTGTCTTGCGTCGTGCCCTTGCGTCATCGTGGCTCCGTTCCTGATATGACCGTGGTCGGTGATGCGGCCGTGGTCGGTGATGTGGCTGTACTCGTGCCGTCACAGGCTGTGCAGGCACGGCGAGGGATCGTGGATGTGCGCCTCCACATACGGGCGCTGCCATTCGAGGAAGTCGGCGTCCGAGTCGGTCAGTCCCTGCCGCCGCAGTTCGTCGGCGATCTGCGCGCAGACCGTTTCGATGATGCGTCGGACCTCGTCGATATGCGGCGCGGCGCCGGCGCCCCCTTCGCCGAAGCCCGCGCCGGCGAAGCAGGCGGCCGACGCGCGGCGCAGCAGCGTCTCGAGCTCGTCGCATACGCCGGTCAGACGCATGCCTGCGCGCCGGCTCAGCGCGCGCAGCCCGGCGAACCGCCATTTGTAGTACGGCGCATAGCCGACCGTCACCGGGCCGTTGAGCAGGAACACGAGCGAGGAGACGGCCATCGTGAACTCGTCGATGCCCAGCCATGCGGCTGCGCCGTCGCCGCGCGAGAGCATGCGCGGCACGTTGTACTGGCCGGCCTGCGCGATCATCCCGAGGCGCCGGGAGATCCATGCGAGACGCACGTCGTTGGGCATCATCCGGAACGACTGGCGGGCCTTCGAGAAGGCACCGAGCGGGTCGGCGAAGACGCGGCCGTTCGTCGCGTTCGCCAACGTGGCCTCGTCGAGCGTCATCCACAGGTGCGGCTCGTCGGCGCCCGGCGCGCCCGGATATCCGGTGAGCGACGTGAAGAAGCCGCCGATCGTGAACACGCCGTCGCGCCTTCCGTCGCCGGCCGCCCGCGGCGTCGTGGCGGAGCGCGTGACGCCGCCGAACTCGCGCGGCAGCGCCTCGTAGTCGTGCTGCAGCCGTTCGCCGATGCGCGCATAGTCGTCATCGGTGAGCCACAGGCAGAAGCGGGCGCCGAAGTCGTGGTCCTCGGAGAGCGCGTCGTCGAAGCCGAAGCATTCCGAGCCCGGGCCGACCAGACCGGCCGCGATGCGGCCCGTATACTCCGGATAGCGTTCCTCGAGCATCGGCTTGCCGCAGGCGAGCCAGAAGTCGCGGGCGAGCTGAAGGCCGCTGCGGCGCGGCGAAGCGCAGACGGCGGCGGACGGCGCGGGCGTCCGGGGAGCATCGGCGTGAGGGGTCGGTTGGGCGGCCGCGGCGCCGCCGTCCCGTGGTTCCTTCTCCTGCGCGCCGCCGACGGCGCGCAACGCCTCGCGCGCCTCGCCGAGATTGGCTTCGGTGATGCGGTAGTAGTCGGTGTGCTCGCCGTAGCATGCGCGGATGATCGCGAGTGCGCGTTCGTAACGGTCGACGGCGTCCTCGAAGTCGCCGCGTGCGAACGCCGTCTGCGCCGCCGCCGCGAGCGCCGACGCGTAGTGCGCGCTGCCCTCGGCCCCGGCGGCGCGGTAGATCGCCAACGACCGGGCGGACAGCGCGGCGGCCTCGTCGAGCGTCGTGTCGCCCGCGTCGGCATCGGTTGCGGCGTCGGCGTCGTCGGCATGTGCGCAAGCCCGTGTGAGCAGCGCGAGCGCGAGGTTCGCGCAGGTGGAGGCGACGTCGACGTCGGTGTCCGGATCGGGACTGCCGTGTTCGAGGATCGCGAGCGCCTTGCGCAGTTCGGCGACGGCCCGGTCGGGTCGGTCGGTCTCGCCGTAGAGCATCGACAGGTTGTTGTGCAGCGCCGCGAGCCGCCGGTCGTTGGCGTCGTAGACGCGTTCCGCGCAGTCGAGTGCCTGATGGTAGAGGTCCTCGGCCTGTTCGTGGTTGCCGGCGGCGCGCTGCGACGTGGCCGCGTTGATGAGCGTCGTCGCCCACGCCTCGGTGCCTTCGAGCCCGAGGCGCAGCGCGAGCTCGATCGCCCGCTGGATGATCCACTGGTTGTCCTTGTGGCGCGACTGCGAACGGTAGAAGCCCATCGTCTCGTTGAGCACGGTGAGCAGGCCGGCCGGATCGCCGGCGTTCTCGGCCTGCTCCATCGCGTCGAGCAGATACGGCTCGGCCTTCGTGGCCGCCTCGTGCCGGTCGAAGATGGCATCGAGGCCGTGCAGGAACGCGTCGACGTCGAACGCGGCGCAGTCCGCTTCGGCGTCTGCCGCCGCGGGCGGCGCGACGCCTTCGCTGAACCGCGTCAGCTTCGCCAGCAGGTCGTCCTCGTCGTGCGTCATCGCCGCCGCCTTTCGTCCGGGCGCCGCCTGATGCGCCGCCGTCTCGCTGAGCACCATCGTAGGGCATCGGCGTCGGCACACGCCGTCGTCATGATCGCCTTGTGTGAACGGATGTTCGAACCGTGTGCCTCGGAGGTCAGACGATGTGGCGGTCGGCGGCCCACAGCGTCAGCTCGTTGCGGTTCGACAGCTGCAGTTTGCGCAGCACAGAGCTGACATGCGTCTCGACCGTCTTCACCGAGATGAACAGCTCGGAGGCGACCTCTTTGTACGTATAGCCGCGCGCGATGAGGCGCATGACCTCCTGCTCGCGCGTCGAGAGCCGGTCGAGTTCGCTGTCGTGCACCTCCTGCGTCGCGCCGTCCGCGGCCGGCGGCGCGCCTTGGAAGGCCGAGAGCACGAATCCGGCGAGCTTGGGGGAGAAGACCGCGTAGCCGTCGGCGACCTGCTCGATCGAATGGATCAGTTCGTTGCCGGTGATCGTCTTCGTCACATAGCCGCGCGCGCCGGCGCGGATGACGGCGCCGACGTCCTGCGCCGAATCGGAGACCGACAACGCGAGGAACGCCGAATCGGGCGACAATGGCCGCGACTTCGCGAGGATCTCGGCGCCGCCTCCGCCCTCGCCTCCCGGCACATGCACGTCGAGCAGCACGACGTCCGGCTTCGTGTCGGCGATCATCATCACCGACGACTCGACGTCCGCCGCCTGCCCGACGACGTCGAAGGTCGGCGCGAGCGTCGCGATGACGCCCGCCCTGAACATCTCGTGGTCGTCGACGACGGCGATGCGCACCGTCGTGCGCCGCGTCCCGTCCTGTTCGCTCATGGCCTCTCCTTCGCGTCGTCCGGCGCCGTGCGCGCGCCGTCCTGCGACGCGATCGGCATGTGCATGCGCACCTCGGTGCCCCATCCGGGCCTCGAGACAATCTCCACGCTGCCGCCGCGCCGTCTGATGCGCCCGATGATCGACTCGCGGATGCCGAGCCGTTCGGGTGGCACGTCCTCCATCCTAAAGCCGTCGCCGTGGTCGCGCACGAACACCTCGACGAGCGTGTCCGACGCCTCGCAGTACACGGAGACGGGCTCGCCGCCGTGCGTGACCGCGTTGACCATCGCCTGCGCGGCGGCGTCGAGCAGCGCGTCCGTCTGCGCGCTCGGCCTCGCATCGCCGACGGTGACGACGTCGATCGGCCTGCCGTGGCTGTCCTCGATCCGCGCGGCGATCTGCGTGAGCCCGGCCTTGACCGACCGGTCCGAGGTCGTACGCTCCTGATAAAGCCAGCCGCGCAGTTCGCGCTCCTGCGAGCGCGCGAGCGTGAACACCGTCTGCGGCTCGTTCGCGTGCAGCTGGATCAGCGCGAGCGTCTGCAGGACGCCGTCGTGCAGATGCGCCGTCATGTCGGCGCGCTCCTCCTCGCGTTCCTTGAGCGCGCGTTCGTTCGTGAACCCGCGCATCAGCGCCATGATCCAGGGCGTGAGCGTGCCGATGACGGCGAACACGAGCAGCAGGCCGCTGACGAGGCTGCGTGCGAGCGTGACCTCCTGATGCGCGAACAGCGGCTGCACGAGGAAGACGACGTAGGCGACGAATTCGAGCGCGACGCCGATCGCCGTCGTCGTGACCTGGCCGCGCGGCGCGTTGTAGCGCATCCACGCCACGCCGAGGCCGATGACGGCGAGCGCGGCGGGTAGCAGGGCGCCGGCGCGCGAAGCCGCCATGTTGATGACGATCGCGCATGCGATGAGCAGCACGCCGAGCGACGCGAAGAGCGCCGGCTTCGACGCCTCGTCGAAGAGCTGTCTGAGGCTTTCGCCGCTGATCGTCGGCGTCCCCGCGCCCAGCCCGGTGTAGTCGGACGTCTCGCAGCGCGCATCCGCGGACCCGAGGGTCGCGTTGCCTTTCGAGAGCGGCGCGTCGGCGGCGTGCGCGTCCATGGCGATGCGGCGCGCCTCGGCCTCGGGATCGCCCGCCGGAATGAGCAGCCACAGCGCCACATAGGCGCCGAGTCCCACGCCGTACAGCGCGCATAACGCGACGAAGGCGAGTCGCACCCACAGCACATGCACGCCCAGATGCATGCTGACGCCGCGCGCCACACCGGCGATCCAACGTCCCTTGCGCGGGCGCATCAACGGAAGGCGCGCCGGCAGCAACGGCCGCGCGACGTCCTCGGGCGCATCGGTCGGGGGCGCCGGCCGGACCCATGTCGGGGAAACGTTCTGCATGCCTACCATTGTGCCGCCGTTCAGGGAGAAAACCGAGCCCCGACGCGAAGAATCAGGGATGAATCAGGGTGTCCCCGGAGGGTTTGCGCGACTTCGGTTTGCTGTAATGGAGGCATGAGCAACACACAGTACGACCCGCAGCCGCAGGGGCAGGGCGGCCAGCAGGGTCAACCGCAGTACACTGCCCAACCCCAGCAGGCCGCGCCGCGGCCCGAATCGAGCTTCTTCCGCTGGATCCGCGAAAGCCGCGTCGAACGCACGAACAACCGCGTCATCGCCGGCGTGTGCGGCGCGATCGCCCGCGAACTCGGCTGGAACGTGACGCTTGTGCGCGTCCTGATGGTCGTCGCTTTCTTCATCGGCGGCTTCGGCGCCGTGCTCTACGGCATCTGCTGGCTGCTGCTGCCGGACGAGCTCGACCACCGGATCCTGCTCGAGGAGGCGCTCGACGGCCACTGGGACTGGTCCTTCGTCGGCGTCATCCTGTGCATCCTCATCGGCGGG
>NZ_MVOG01000043.1 GCF_002286915.1 Bifidobacterium italicum
ATATGGCGGTGTTCCTGTATCGGTATGCGAAGCTTGCCGGTGTGCAGGGTGCGGCGTCGTTTGCGCCGTCGGCTGCGGATTACCGTCGGTTCTCTGATGTGAAGCAGGGTACGTTCGGCGCCAAGGAGATCCTGTGGTGCGCGAATGCGGGTATTACGCTGGGTAATTCGGATGGTTCGTTCGGGTATGGCAGCAAGCTGACGCGTTCTGCGATGGCCGCGTTCCTGTACCGCCTCGACAAACTCATCTGAACCAAAACATGCGTCCCGTTTCCTAACCTGACGGCACGTTGAGCCAAGGCGGCTCCCCGGAAGACATCTTTCGGGGAGCCGCCTGTTTCTATATTCGTCGAGGATGGAACGCATGGACGACTGCAGTGGGAATGTCTGGAACAGATTGGCTTTCATATGATGCGAACGTTCTCTATATGACCCACTTGTGTTGATGTTGTGCAAGTATTTGGGTATACTAGATGGAATGCGAACGGTTGCACAACGATTGTGTTGACTGTCTGTACTCTTTTGCCGACGGTGTATCCGGCGTCGGGAGGGTGCCGCAGCGGGTTCCCGGCTGTGCTGACGGGGCCGCACCATAAGGAAAGAAAGAACCTATTCTAGAGAAGAAAAGGAGACAGTGGCATGACACCTCTGTCTGAAGAGCACGGGACCGCTCCCGTCTCTGACAAGCGCCGCTCGGGGCGCGGGTTCATGATGAAGGCGATCGCCGGCCTTGCGGCCACGGCGACACTTGCAAGCGGCATGGTCGTGGGGGCTTCCACGGCGGTCGCCGCCGATCATGTGGGCCCGACGACGAGCTACGACCGTACGCTGGGCAACGCGACGTTCGAAGCGGCGCGCAAGCAGTACGGCCTCGCCCAGGAGATGAGCTACGGCGCAATCCTGCATGCATGGATGTGGTCGTTCAACACGATCAAGCAGAAGATGCCGGAGATCGCCGCCGCGGGTTACACGTCCATCCAGACCTCGCCGATCAGTGAGATCAAGGGGCCGGTCAACGGCATGCAGTTCGATGAGAACTGGTATTACGTCTACCAGCCGACCGGCACGAAGATCGGCAACAAGGTCGTCGGCACTGAGGACGAGCTCAAGGCGATGACCGCCGAAGCGCACAAATACGGCATCCGAGTAATCGTCGACGGCGTCATCAACCATTTCAGCTCCGATTGGAACGCCATTGATTCCGATTGGCGTTCGGAGGGCAACTTCCACCAAGCATGGGGCATCTGCGACAAGCAGGAAAGCACCAGCCACAACGGCGACCGCATCGATTACAGCAACCGTTGGAAGGTCACCCAGTGCCATCTGCTCGGCTTGTGGGATCTGAACACCCAGAGCCAAAGCGTTGCGGACCGAATGCATGATTATCTCGCCCGCGCCGTCGATGATGGTGTGGACGGCTTCCGCTACGATGCCGCGAAGCACATCGAGCTCCCGGATGAGTTCGATACGCATTCGCCGTATTTCGACACGATCCTGTCGAACGGCGCGCAGTACCAGTACGGTGAGGTGCTGCAGGGCGATTCCGGCCTGAACGCCGCGGCGTATCCGGCCCTCTTCGACAAGTATTCGAGCAATGGCGGCGGCAACACCGGTTCGAAGTACGGTGGCGCCGTACGTGCCGCGATCAACTCGGGAAGCATGAACGCCCAGTCGCTGCGCAATCTGCAGGGTGACGGCGTGCGTGACAACCAGCTCGTCACCTGGGTCGAATCGCATGACAACTATGCGAACAAGGAAGTCGATACGGAAATCGGCAAAGTGGGCGTCTCGACGCGCATTTCGGCCGACAAGATCCGCAAGGGATGGGCGATCATCGCGTCCCGCGCCGGCGGCGCGCCGCTGTTCTTCAACCGTCCGGTCGGTTCCGGCGGCACGAACAATAACCAGTTCTCCGAGCGTACGACGCTTGGCATGGCTGGCGATGACGAGTGGAAGCATCCCGAGGTCACCTGGGTCAACAAGTTCCGCAATGCGATGGAGGGCTCGCCCGAAAACATGCAGAACTGCCAGGGCGACAACTCCTGCCTGATGATCGAGCGCGGCATCGATGACGGTTCGCCGGACAACAACGGTGCCGTCGTGGTCAACTCCGGTGGAGACAAGGACCTCAGCGGCATCTCGACGACGCTCGATGACGGCCAGTACAAGGATCAGGTCAACGGCGGCCAGATCACCGTCTCCGGCGGCAAGATCACGTCCGGCCGCGCTCCGGGTGGCAAGGTCGCGGTGTTCTGGAACAACAAGGGCGGCACGACGATCGATGCCGAGACGATCAGCGCCGCGCCGATCAACACGACCTTCACCGGTTCTGGCATCGAAGTCACCGTGCGCGCGCAGAACGCGACGAACCTCAAGTGGTCGACCTCCGACGGCAAGTCCGGCACCTTCGTCTCCGGCGACAAGATTACCGTCGGCGCCAATGCCGAAGTCGGCGATGTCATCACGCTGACGCTCACCGGCAAGGGCACCGGTGCGACCGGCAAGGACCTCAAAGTCGAATACACCTATGAGAAGGTCGAACGCAGCCAGCAGCAGCTCGCCAAGTACTATTCGACGAATACGGCCGGCCAGAAGAAAAAGAAGACGATTTCGGTCGATGGCTCCGCCAGCGATTGGGACAGCTCCATGCTCATCGCGCAGGGTACCGCGAATGATGATCCCCGCGTCTACCGTCCGAATTCGATGTATGAGATGCCCATCGATTTGTATGCCCTCTATGGCACCTATGACGATGACAATCTCTATCTGATGTGGGAGATGACCAACGTCCAGGATGTCGTTGATCCCGGTGACGACTTCCCGCTCAATCGTCCGGTCCATACCGAAAAGGGACCTGCCGCGTGGATTGCGCTTGACACCGGACGTTCCGATAACCGCGTCGGCAAGAACGCCAATCTGCAGACCGGCGGCACGATCTGGGATTCGCGCATCTCATGGGAGCAGAATGTCAACAATGTCATCGGGCTTGCCTTGAAGAAGGGCGAGAATGGTCCCTGGATGTACGGCGGCGATGAGACCGGTCTGAACGCGAACGCGATCTATGGTCCGGGCGCGGCTCCGGCTGTCGGTACGCAGAAGACCAAGATGCAGTATGCGGCTGGAACCGGTCTGCTCAGCAATGAGGTCTGGGGTCTTGACAATGCTTGGGGCGCCAGCAATGGGCGTGTGCCGGGCGATGTGAAGAACGACAACGGCAACTGGGTCAACTTCAAGTCCAAGGGGCACAACCCGGGCGCCCAGGATTCGATCTGCGAGCTGGCCATTCCGCTCGAAGAGCTTGGCATCACGGCGGCCGACGTCGAGAAGACCGGCGTCGGTGTGCAGATTGTCGCCACCTATGGCCTGTCGGGCATGGACTCGCTTCCGTACGACCTCGCCGCGAACGACAACGCCGATCTCCCGGATACGCAGTCGCAGGAGAACAACTCCTACGAGAAGTCCGATGACGACTCGTACTCCGCTCCGCTCGCTCGCATCGGCGCCGCCGGTGGTGTCATCGAAACGATTCCTGTCGAATCGGTGACGATCAACGAAGGCTCCTCGATGTCGATCGACCTCGGCACCTCGCGCACGGCGAAGCTGAGCGCGACCGTCGCCCCGTCGAACGCGTCGAACAAGAAGGTCACGTGGAGCTCCTCCAATGAACAGATCGCGACCGTCGACTCGAAGGGCAACGTCAAGGCGAACAAGGCCGGTACGGTGACGATCACGGCGAAGGCCGGAGACAAGACCGACACGATCACGATCATCGTGACCGGCGAGCTCATCATTCCGACGACGACAACCGTCTACTATCCGACGAGCGCCTACGGCGCGGACTCCACCTACCTGCACTACCGTGTGAACAAGGGTGGTGTGGCCGGCACGTGGACGACCGCGCCCGGCGTGAAGATGGACGCTGCCTGCGATGGCTACGTCAAGTACACGATCGACAACCCCGATCAGGACGAAGTCGAATTCGTGTTCAACAACGGCTCGGGCACTTGGGACAACAACGGCGAGAAGAACTACAAGGGCACCGGCGAGTCGCTGCTCGTCAAGAGCGGCCAGCTCACCGTTGACAATCCTCCGTGCACGGTGACCGTTCCGGTGACTTCGGTGTCGATTTCGGGTGGCGATTTCGAGCTGGCAACCGGCGCGACGCGGAAGCTCACGGCGAGCGTGGCTCCTGCGAACGCGACGGATCGCGCGGTGTCGTGGAAGTCGTCGAACACTTCGGTGGCGACGGTGGACGCGTCGGGCACGGTGAAAGCTGTCTCGACGGGCACCGCGACGATCACGGCGACGGCCGGTGGCAAGTCGGCCTCGATTAAGGTGACGGTTGCTTCCGATTACATTGCGGTCAATTCGGTCGCAATCTCGGGTACTGGCGTCTCGAGCGGCAAGGCGACGATCAACGTTGGCGCTGGCCTCAACCTCAACGCGACCGTGCTGCCGAACAACGCGACGGACCGCACCGTCACGTGGAGCACGTCGAACGCGGAGGTGGCCACCGTCAGCAACGGCACGGTGCGCGGCATCAAGGCTGGCAACGCGGTCATCACCGCTACCGCCGGCAACAAGTCCGCATCGATTATCGTGACGGTCCAGAACAACGGAGCGGTTCTGCAGTCGATCTCAATCTCGGGCAGCGGCGTCTCGGGCGGCAAGCTCACGCTTGCGCAGAACAAGAGCGTCCAGCTTTCCGTGAAGGCGAACCCGTCGAACGCGACGGTCGGTGCGGCCTACTGGTCGTCCTCTGACACGTCGGTCGCGACGGTCGACGGCAACGGCAAGGTCACGGCGAAGAAGGAAGGCGTTACGGCAATCACCGTGACGGCCTCCGGCAAGTCCGCCGCGATTGTGCTGACGGTGTCGAAGAATGGTGGTTCGTCTGATCGGTTCTCGGATGTGCCGGCTGGTGTGGCGTTCCATGATGAGATCGAGTGGTTGGCGGCGCAGGGTATCACGAATGGGTATTCGGATGGTCGTTTCGGTTATGGTGATCATCTGAGCCGTCAGGATATGGCGATCTTCCTGTATCGTCTGGCGAAGGTGCATGGTGTGGCGGGTGCCGCGTCGTTTGCGCCGTCGGCTGCGGATTACCAGCGGTTCTCTGATGTGAAGCAGGGGTCGTATGGTGCCAAGGAGATCCTGTGGCTGGCGAAGAACGGCATTTCGCAGGGTTCGAATGGCCGGTTCAATGGTAATGACAAGTTGACGCGTCAGGATATGGCGGTGTTCCTGTATCGGTATGCGAAGCTTGCCGGTGTGCAGGGTGCGGCGTCGTTTGCGCCGTCGGCTGCGGATTACCGTCGGTTCTCTGATGTGAAGCAGGGTACGTTCGGTGCCAAGGAGATCCTGTGGTGCGCGAATGCGGGTATTACGCTGGGTAATTCGGATGGTTCGTTCGGGTATGGCAGCAAGC
>NZ_MVOG01000044.1 GCF_002286915.1 Bifidobacterium italicum
TCGGCGTCCGGCGCGTGCTCGCCATGCCGGCTGAAGCGCGTGTCCTGGATCGTGATCCCCTGGGCGGCGAGCGCGGCGCGCACGGCGCCGATCGCCTGCTTCATCGCGGCCGAATACGCCATGTCACAGCTCCGTGAGCGCGGCGACGAAGTCGTCGATCGCCGCGCGCGCCGCGGCCATATCGGCCGGATCGTTGACGATGACCGCGAACACTGCGACGCCGCCGGCCTTGCGCGAGACGTTGCCGGCCATCGACGTGACGGCGCCGAGGCTGCCGGTCTTGACGCGCATCAGGCCGGCCGCGCCGTCGTCGGCGAGCCGCGTCGCGGCGGTGCCGACGAGGCCGGGCACCGAAAGCCCCTCGGCGGCGGCCGGCGCGACGCCGACCTCAGTGTTGCGCAGCTGCACGTCGGCGAGCGTCGTCACCGTCGCGCGCGATCCGGGCGACAGCCCCGAACAGTCGGCCATGACGAGGCCGTCGAGCGGCACGCCGAGCGCCTCGAGCCGCGTGCGCACGGCCTCGACGGCCGCCTCGGGCGAATTGCCGGTCTTCATGTGCAGCGCGAGCAGCCGTCCGAACTGCTCGGCGAGCGTGTTGTCGGAATGCTGGAGCATGAAGCGCATGACGGCGCTCAGCGTCGCCGATTCGACCGAGGCGATCGGTGTGCGGCCTTCGGGCGTGCGCAGCTGCAGCGGCCGGTCCGCGTTCGTGACCTCGACGCCGGCCTCGGCCAGCCGCGACGCGAAGACGCCAGCCGCATCGACCGCCGTCGTCTGCGACAGCGGCGGATAGTCGGAAAAGCGGTCCGGGTCGACCGTCGCGCCGCCGCGTTGGCGACCGCCGTCGACGGCCATCGACGAGACTGGCGTGTAGTACAGATGGTCGCCGTTGTTCTCCCCGATGCGCTCCGGATAGCGGTCGTCGCCAAACATCGTGTCGTCGTAGGCGAGGCGCACCTTCGTGACGCCGCGCTCGGCCAACGCGGCCGCCGTGCGTTCGGCGAGCGTGCCGAGGCCGGCGCGGCCGTTGACGTGATGGGGGTCGCTCTTCCCGGCGCCGAGCAGCATGTCGCCGTCGCCCTGGAGGATCAGCGTGTCCGCGCCGTCCTGTTCGTGCACGAGGTGGGTGGACGTCGTGAACGTCGAGCCCATGTCGAGCGTCGACGCCGCCGCGAGCGCCGTCAGCGTCTTCATCGTCGACGCCGGCTCGCGCGCCGTGTCCTGCCCGCGCGCGGCGGCCGCCGTGCCGTCCGGCTGCAGCACGAGGACCGAGACCTCGTCGCCGACGCCTTTCGCGCGCACGAGCGCGTCGACCGTCGCGGAGGCCTTACCGGCATCGATCACGCGCGCGAGGTCGGCATCGGCGACGAGCGGCGCGCCGGTGCGGGGCGTGGCCGCGGTCGTCGGCGGGCAGTCGACGACCGAGGAGAACGTGAGTGCGCCGTCGACGAGGCCGAGGCCGTCGGCGAACACATAGCCGACGGCGAGCGCGAGCGATGCGAACGCGGAGACGACGACGAGGACGACGCGGCGCGCGCGGAGCCGGCGCCAACGGCGCAGCTGCTCCGCCGTCAGCGCACCGTCCCGTTCGCCCTGCATCCCGGTCCCGTCGGTCTGCGGATTCGTCGTCCCGTCCTGCACGCGCGTTCCTCCCCGTTGCCGGCCGCGGCCGGCAACGGGCCGCGGAACTTACTGCTGCAGCGCCGCGAAACCGTCCAACGTAGCGAGGACCTTGAGCTTGCGGCGTTCCAACAGCTTAGCCCCCAGCCATGTACCAAGCCACAGGGCTCCGGCGCCGTTGGCGATCGCGACCGGGATGAGGACCGGATACCACCGGTCGAGCGCGCCGCCGAAGCCGAGGCCGACGGCGACGGCGATCGTCGGGATCATGACGGCCGCGAACAGCAGCATCTGCAGCAACGGGATGAACATCTGCGCCGCGCCGCGTCCCTGCGGCGTGCTGAACGGTTTCTCGAGCGACGGCGTCGGATACATGAAGACCGGGTTCATCGCCTCGGCCACTCCGATCGTCGCGAGCGTCCACGACCATCCGCATACCCCGAGCGTCAGGCCGAGCAGCCATCCGGATGGCGTGCGCCAGAAACCCGAGCAGGCCATCGAGATCGCGAACAGCACGACGATGCTCACCGTCGCGACGAGCACGTAGGCGCGTGCACGGCCGCGGCGGTCATCGATCGCCGGCGCGCCGCAGATGACCTCCATCGCGAAGCCGCGGCCGTCGTAGCCCAGACCGTTCGCCTCGGCGAGCGCGAACATCATGCAGCTGACGATCATGCCGGCCCAGACGTACCAATCGCCGATCTGACGTCCCATGAGCGCGAAGATGAGGACGATGAGCGGCGGCATGACGAACATGACCGACTGGCGCGGGTCGCGGCGCAGCATGCACAGCAGGCGGGCGGTCACGGCGCCGGACGGCGAGTCGGACGTGCGCCCGAACATGCCGAGGCCCTTCTCCGCCTTGCCGCCGGAGATTGCGGCGTTGTGGGTGCGCGCATAACGCAGGCTCCACATCGTCAGCCACCAGCACACGGCGCAGGTGGCGGCGACGATGAGCAGACGGGCCGCGAAGACGCCCCATGCGCCGTCGGCGGCGTCGAAGGGCAGCATGAACGGCGCGCCGAGCGGCGTCCAGCCGACGACGTCCGCGGCGCGCACCATGTGGCGCACGTCGATCGCCGTGCCGGCCGTGTCGAGGGACGCCATCATCATGCTCGGCGCCTCGGCGAGCAGGATGATGAGGATCATCATCGCGATGTAGAACAGGTTCTTGCCGGCCTGCGAGCGCACGAGGACGCCGAAGAGCGACAGCATCGCCTTCGAGCACAACATCGCCGTGACGATGACGGCGAAGGCGCCGGCCACGGCGGCGACGACGGCCGCCGCGCCGAAGTGGGCGTACGCGGGCGTGAATGCGAGCAGGCACAGCAGGAAGGCCACGCCGGCCGGACCGGCGAGACCGGCGGCGACGAGACCCGTCGTCAGCCTGCGGTCCCCGATGCCATAGATCGCGAAGTTGTCGGGAGTCATCGTCGAGTTCTCGCCGACGATCATCAACTGGATGAGAACGGCGAGCAGGATAGCGAAGGCGCCGGCGAGCGGCACCGCGATGCGCAGCACGACGCCGACGAGCGGATCGGACTGCACGCCGAGCGCGATGCCGCCGGCCAGCGCGCCGACGACGCAGCCGACGGCGACGATCACCGTGACGATGAAGCCGACGAGCTGCCAGACGGAGCGCCTGAGCGTCGCCATCGTGATCGCCCAACGCAGCCGTACGAAGGTGCCGACCGACGGCTGCGCCAGCGGGACGGTCCGCGGCGCGGCGCCGGTCGTCGTCGCGGGGGCGTCGCCCGCCATGGTCGTCGCCCCGCTCATCGCGCGCCGCCTTCGGACGGCGCCGTCCGGGCGTCGCCGTTCTCTGCGCCGTTCTCCCCGCCGTCGAGCCATGCGATGCGCGCTGCTCCGTGGCGGCCGCCGACGAGCTGCAGGAAGCGCTCCTCGAGGTCCTCGCCGCCCGCGACCGCGTCGACGGTGCCGGCTGCGACGACGCGGCCGCGGTTGATGACGGCGACGTGCGTGCACATGCGTTCGACGAGCGCCATGACGTGCGACGAGATGACGACGGTCCCGCCGGTCGCGACGTATTCGACGAGGATGTCCTTGATGTTCGCGCTCGAGATCGGGTCGACGGCCTCGAAGGGCTCGTCGAGCACGAGGATGCGCGGGCTGTGGATCATCGCCGTCGCCAGGCAGATCTTCTTCGTCATGCCGGCCGAGTAGTCGCGCACCATGACGTTCGCCGACTCGGTCAGGTCGAAGGCGGCGAGCAGGTCGGCGCCGCGGCGCGACGCCTCGGCGCGCCCCATGCCGCGCAGCATGCCGGCGTAGACGAGCAGCTGCATGCCGGTGAGCGTCGTGAAGATCTGGTCGGACTGCGGCATCAGGCCGATGAGGTGCTTGGCCCGCGCCGTGTCGGTCCACACGTCATGGCCGAGGATCGTCGCCGTGCCGGCGTCGGGCACGAGCATGCCGGTGAACATGTTGATCGTCGTCGTCTTGCCGGCGCCGTTGGGACCGACGAGTCCGTAGAACGAGCCGACCGGGATGTCGAGCGACAGGCCGTCCACGGCCACCTTGTCGTCGAAGCGTTTGAACAGGCCGCGCATCGAGACGGCCATATGCGGATCGGGGGCGAACAGGAGCGGATCGGACGCGACCGGCGCCGCCATCGGGGAAACTGTACTCATGCCTGCCATGCTATTGCACGCGCCGGGACGGACGGAAAACCCGTCTCAGCTCGTGGACCGCGCCGCATAACCGGTCCGTCACGACGCCTGTCCGACGATGGACGCCCCGTCCGGTCCGGTGCGTTCCTCCTCGGGCTCCGCGTTGTCCGGCGTGCCGCCCTTGTGCTCGATCGGCTTCCACTGCGCCTTCGAGAAGACGGCCTGGAACGAGATCGGCACATAGCTGAGCATGTAGATCGGGAAGCTGAGCACATAGGCGAACAGCTCCTTGTTCGTCGCGCCGATCCGGCGGCGCTCGACGACGATCGTCAGTGCGGCGAGCGCCATCATGAACAGCACCGACCAGACGATGCCGTTCATCCAGTTGAACAGCGCGCCGAGCTGGCTCGGCCACGATACGAAGCCGAAGGCCGCGTAGATCGCGCCGAGCGCGATGCGGATCATCGCGAGCAACATGAACGGGCACAGCAGCAGCGTGAAGTCGATGCACGAGAAGTCGCGCTCACGCACGGCGCGGCGCATGAGCGCGGGACCGTAGTAGCGGAAGACCTGCAGGAAGCCCTTGCTCCAGCGCAGGCGCTGCCGCCAGCTCTGCGCGAAGGTGACCGGCTGCTCGTCGTAGAGGATCGCCGATCCCACATAGCCGATGCGGTCGCCGTGCAGCACCGAGTCCATCGTGAACTCGAGGTCCTCGGTGAGCAGATGGAACTTCCAACCCTTGTTGCGGCGCATGACGCCCTGCGAGAACATGAAGCCGGTGCCGCCGACGTGGCAGCTGTTGCCGAGCCACATGCGCGAGGCGCTGACGAACCTGGATTCGCGGATGAACCACAGCGCCGAGCCCGACGAGACCCAGTTGTCGGAGAGGTTGACCGAGTTGCGGTAGCTCGTCAGGATGCGGAAGCCCGACTGGAACCCCTTGTTCATCTCCTCGAAGTAATGCTCGTCGAGACGGTTGTCGGCGTCGAAGACGAAGAACGCGTCGTAGCGGTCGGCGGTGCCGTCGCCGATCATCGTGTCGAGCAGGTAGGTCAGCGCATAGCCCTTGCCGATCTTCGACTGGTCGAAGCGTTCGACGACGTTGCAGCCGAGGTCGCGTGCGATCTTCGCCGTGTCGTCGGTGCAGTTGTCGGCGACGAGCCAGATGTCGATGAGCGCGGACGGGTACGTCTGCGTCTGGATGTCCCGGATGAGGTTGCCGATGACGGCGCGCTCGTTGCGCGCGGAGACGAGGACGGCGTAACGCCTGTCCATCGGCGCGTCCGGGAAGGTGATCGGCTTGGCGAACAGCGAGATCAGGATGCACACACCCTGATAGACCATGCCGACGCCGCCGACGACGACGAGCAGGATGTCCAGAACGTTGAGCAGCACCATCAGCGCCAATGACTCCTTGGGTTGTCCGGTCCCTTGGACGCGGAACATTTCTTGTCTTGCTTGCCGCATTCCGATTCTACCTGCCGCGGCGCGGGGGCGTCGGCCGCCGGCGAAGCGCCGGCGGCGGCGGATCCGGCGCGTCCGTCACCGTCACCGCCCTCGTTGAGCCCGCGGCGGTGGTCGGAGTCGAGGACGCGCTTGGGGATCGCGACGGTCGGCGAGTCGGAGGTGACGGGGGCGCCGGCGTCGCCGTAGGCGGCCTCGCGCAGCTGCGCGATCGCGGCGTCGTCGAAGGATATGTGCGCCGACGACCCCTTCGCCTGGCGCACGCCGGGGATATGCTCGCCAACCGGCTTGAGCACATGCTCGTTGATCACGTCGGCCGCCTCGACCATCTTCGACTTCTTCTTCGTCGTCGGATCGTTCATCAGCGGCACGTCGACGAGCGGGTACTGCTTCATCGAGACCTTGAGCAGCACCTGGATGCTCGCCGTGATCGGCAGCGCGAGGAACGCGCCGAGTGCGCCGAAGATCGAGCCGAAGAACAGCACCGACAGGAACGCGATGCAGGGGTTGAGGTCCATCGTGCGCTCCGAGATCTTCGGCGACAGCAGCAGGTTCTCGATCTGCTGGTAGATCGTGATGAACACGACGACGCCGATCGCATAGCCGATGCTGCGCTCGCCCCAGGCGAACATGACCGGCAGCGCGCCGCCCAGATAGGTGCCGATCGTCGGGATGAACTGGGAGACGATGCCGCAGAACAACGCAAGCGGCAGCCAGTACGGCACCTTGATGACCATCAGGAACACCGACATGCAGGCGGCGTTGATCGCGGCGAGGATCGAGCGGGAGAACAGGAAGCCGGAGATCTGCTCCTGCACGACGGTCCACGTCATCAGGAAACGGCGCTGCGAACTCGGCGCGATCCATTTGCACAGGCTGCGGCGCAGACGGGGCCCGGCGATCGCGATGTAGAAGGCGACCATGAGCGCCGTGATGAAGTTGAGCAGGCTCGAGAAGACGCCGAGCGTCGTGCTGAAGGCCTGCCCGGCGAAGTCGGTCACCCAGTTGCCGTGAATGTTCTTGATGATCTCGCCGCCGAGGTCGTTCATCTCGGGGATCTTGAAGTCGGTCTTCTCACTGACGAACGAGGCGAGCTGGTTGTACAGG
Organism: Bifidobacterium italicum; assembly: GCF_002286915.1. Taxonomy (GTDB): domain Bacteria; phylum Actinomycetota; class Actinomycetes; order Actinomycetales; family Bifidobacteriaceae; genus Bifidobacterium; species Bifidobacterium italicum. The sequence goes on from NZ_MVOG01000044.1 coordinate 6,822, forward strand.
TCCGGGAAGCCCTTGACCATCGAGATCATCTGCTGGACGAACATGTTGCCGAACAACGCGAGCAGCGTGATGACGATGACGATGAGACCGACGAGGCATGTGACGGCGGCCACGCCGCGCTTCCAGCCGTGCTTGATGAGCCGGACGATGAGCGGCTCGACGGCGAGCGCGAGGAACAGCGCGATGACGACGTCGAAGACGATGTAGGTGATCTTGAACCACGACGAATACGCGAACCAGGCGAGGAAGACGGCGATCGCCGTGTACAGCAGCGCGCGCCCGTACCATTCGGGGGGACGGCGCGGGTCGCCCTTGGCGGGGAACAGCGAGGCGACGTCGAGCTTCCTCTTGCCTTCGGCCCCTTCGGGCCCCTCGACCCCGTTCATGCGCTTCACGCCGGCCTCGCCGGCCTTCTCTTCGGTCTGTGGCTCGCTCATGACCCTCATTAAAGCACAATCGGGGCGCATGCGCGCGGCGCGGGCAGCGCGCTCTTCCATGCGCGTACGCACTGTACGGGCGCGCACATATTCTTGAGACCATGCTGAAAGTATCGATCATCATCCCGGCGTGGAACGAGCAGGACCGCATCACCGACTGCCTGGACAACGCGCTGCGCCAGACGGTGGCGCCGCACGAGGTCATCGTCGTCGACAACCGATCCACCGACGACACGGTGGCCGTCGTCGAGCGCTACATGCGCGAGCATCCCCAGGCGCCGGTCAAGCTGCTGCATCAGGACGAGGAGCAGGGGCTCATCCCGACGCGCAACTTCGGGCTCAACGCGGCGACCGGCGACGTGCTCGGCCGCGTCGACGCCGACTGCATGCTCAAGCCGGACTGGGTCGAGGTCGTCGCCGGCATCTTCACCGAGGACAGGGACGCGATGGGCGCGACCGGACCGGTCACCTACTACGACATGCCGGCGCGCAGGATCGCGCTGCGCGGCGACGACAGCGTGCGGCGGCACACCTTCCGCGCCGACGGCGGCAAGGTGCTGCTGTTCGGCTCGAACATGGCGCTGCGCGCGAGCGCGTGGCACGCGATCGCCGACGAGGTGTGCCGGGACCGCGAGGACGTCATGCACGAGGACATCGACGTCTCGCTGCATCTGCTCGGGCGCGGCTTCAAGACCGTCTATTCGGAGCGCATGATCTGCGGCATCTCGGCGCGGCGCATGGACACGTCGTTCAAATCGTTCCGCAACTACATGAAGCGCTTCAAGAACACGTTCGAAGCGCATCCGCAGCATTGGCGCAAGCGCAAGTCCGAACGCACGCTGTATCTGATGTATCCGTGGCTGCACGCGTTGTTCCCGGTCTACCAGCAGTACCTCGAATCGAGGGAGATCAACCCGGCGCTGCGCATCTGGTTCCGCGAACAGGCCAAGCTCGCGCGCGCGCAGGGCGACCCGCTCGACGACCTCCCCGGCATCGACGTGCTCGTCACGGAGACGCCGACCGACGTCGACGGCATCGACGAGATCACCAGCAGCGGCATGTTCGATGACGACGACGCGCATGTGGCCGACGGGCTGACGGCGGAGACGCCGGCCGCGGCCGCCGAGGACGCGCGCGACGGCGCCGCCGAGGCCGAACACGACGCGATCGCCGCGGCCGAGGAGGCCGTGGCCTCCAACGGCCCGGCGATCCCTCCGGCGACGAGCGACCGCGGCACCGACGCCTCCGCCGCATCCGCATCCGCCGCGAAGGAATAGGCACTACACCCCTTCCACTCCCGTTCACGCAGCCCCCGCCGCATCCGCCGGCGGGGGCTGCTCGCGTTCGGCGCCGCACGACACACCGGATCCGCATGCCGCCGATTTTGTTCCACCGTCGTACTATATATAGTTTTATCAATAAACTAACTCGATGACCGAGTTGACAAAGCCGGCAGCGTCGCCGTCGCCACGATGACGCGCGCATGCCAGAAAGGACCGGGCATGGTGCAATACGGCCACTTCGACGACGCACGCAGGGAATATGTGATCGAGACCCCGGCGACGCCGCTCCCATGGATCAACTACCTCGGCAACGAGGACTTCTTCTCGCTCATCTCGAACACGGCGGGCGGCTACTCGTTCTACAAGGACGCGAAACTGCGTCGCATCACGCGCTATCGCTACAACGGCGTCCCCGCCGACGAAGGCGCCCGCAGCTTCTATCTGACGCTGATGGAGCCGGCCGACGGCGCCGACCCGACGGACGGCGCCGCACTCAGGCCGGTCGCCAGCTGGTCGCCGACCTTCCTGCCGCTCAAGACCCCGCTCGACTCCTATGAATGCCGCCATGGCATGGGCTACAGCATCTTCCGCGCCTCCTACGCCGGCATCGACTCCGAACTGACCGCCTTCGTCCCGCTGCACACCCCAGCCGAGATCAACAAGCTCACGCTGACGAACACGACCGGCGCCGAACGGATCGTCGACGCGACCGCATGCGTCGAATGGTGCCTGTGGAACGCCGTCGACGACGCGAGCAACTTCCAGCGCAACCTGTCGACCGGCGAGGTCGAGGTCGAACAGGGCGACGAGGCCACGCTGATCTACCACAAGACCGAGTTCAAGGAACGCCGCAACCACTACGCGTTCTACTCGGTGAACGAGCCGACGGTCGGCTACGACACGGTGCGCGACGAGTTCCTCGGCAAGTTCAACGGATGGGACTCGCCGCAGGTCATCACCGAGGGCCGCGCCCACGACTCGATCGCCTACGGATGGTCGCCGATCGCGGCGCCCCGCGTGCGCGTACGGCTCATGCCCGGCCAAAGCGCGTCGCTCGTGTTCATGCTCGGCTACGTCGAGGTCGCCGACGACGCGAAATGGGAGGATCCGGACGACCCGGCGAAGGTCGGCGTCATCAACAAGCGCCCGGCGCACGAGCTCTTCGCGCGCTTCGACACCATCGACAAGGTGGACGCCGCCTTCGACGAGCTCAAACGCTACTGGACGTCGCTGCTCGACGGCTTCCAAGTGAGGACCGGCGACGAGAAGCTCGACCGGATGGTCAACATCTGGAACCAGTACCAGTGCATGGTCACCTTCAACCTGTCGCGCTCCGCCTCGTACTACGAGTCCGGCATGGGACGCGGCATGGGCTTCCGCGACTCGAACCAGGACCTGCTCGGCTTCGTGCACATGATCCCCGAACGCGCACGCGACCGCATCATCGACATCGCCTCGACGCAGCTGCCGGACGGCTCCGCATGGCACCAGTACCAGCCGCTGACCAAGCAAGGCAACGCCGACATCGGCGGCGGCTTCAACGACGACCCGCTGTGGCTCATCGCCTCCGTCTTCGCCTACCTCAACGAGACCGGCGACGACGCGATCCTGCGCACGCCGACGCAGTTCGACAACAAGGAGGGATCCGAGCAGCCGCTGCTCGAGCACCTGCGCCGCTCCGTGCGCTTCACGATGACGCACCGCGGTCCGCACGGGCTGCCGCTCATCGGCCGCGCCGACTGGAACGACTGCCTCAACCTCAACTGCTTCTCGTCGACGCCGGGCGAGAGCTTCCAGACCGTCGAGAACAACGACACAGGCATCGCCGAGTCGGTGTTCATCGCCGGCATGTTCGTCCTCTACGGGGAGCAATACGCGCAGATCCTCGAACGCTTCGGCGCCGCCTGCGGCATGGACGGCGACGCCGTGCGCGCCGAGGTCGCCGACGTACGCGAAGCGATCGCGCAGGTGCGAGCCGCGACGCTCGACGCCGGCTGGGACGGCGCATGGTTCCGCCGCGCCTACGACGCGAACGGCAATGCGGTGGGCACCGCCGAGGACAGCGAGGGGCGCATCTACATCGAGCCGCAGGGCATGTGCGTCATGGCCGGCATCGGCGTCGACGACGGACGCGCCGCGCAGGCGCTCGCCTCGACGAAGGAGCTGCTCACCTGCCGCTGGGGCACGGCGATCCTCGCCCCCGCGTACTCGACCTACCGCATCGAACTCGGCGAGATCTCCTCGTATCCGCGCGGATACAAGGAGAACGGCGGCATCTTCTGCCACAACAACCCGTGGATCTCGATCGCGAACGCGATCGTCGGGGACGACGACGAGGCCTTCGCCGTCTACACGCGCACCTGCCCGGCCTACACCGAGGAGTATTCGCAGATCCACCGCACCGAACCGTACGTCTACTGCCAGATGGTCGCCGGCCCCGAGTCGCACGCCCCCGGCGAGGGGAAGAACTCGTGGCTGACCGGCACCGCCGCATGGACCTTCGTCGACGTCTCGCAATACCTGCTCGGCGTGCGACCGACCTTCGACGGGCTGCTGCTCGACCCGCACATGCCGGCCGACTTCACCGAGCTGCACATCGAGCGTGCGTGGCGCGGCACCCGCTACGTCATCGACGTGACGCGCACCGGCGAGCAGTCGCTCACCGTCGACGGCAACACCCTCGACGGCAACGTCGTGCCGATCGCCGACGAGGGCACGACGGAGGTCCACGTCGCCCTGACGATCTGACGCCTCTCTGACGTCTCCCCCGCGCGCCATATGCGGACGGCCCGTCGCCTGCCCTCCAGGCTGCGGGTCGTCCCCATATGCACACAACCGGCGCCGGTCCGCGAACGCCCCCGCCGCAAACCACATCCGCACCGTTCACCAGACACCACCTCCGCGAACGCCCCCGACCCAAACCACACCCCATGCGATCGCTTCGGCGACCGCGGGTGCGGTGCCGTCAAGCCCGCACACAACGCAAGAACCCCTCCGCATCGATGATGCGAAGGGGTTCTCCGATGGTGGCTCCGAGCGGCGTCGATCCGCTGACCTAACGATTTTCAGTCGTTCGCTCTACCAACTGAGCTACAGAGCCATGAATCCCACAGGACCGAAATCCCGCGGTTTTCGCGACCACGACCGGACTTGAACCGGCGACCTCCGCCGTGACAGGGCGGCGCTCTAACCAACTGAGCTACGCGGCCTTGGACCATGGAAGAGGAATCCTCTTCCTGACCAAGCGACCCCGGCCGGACTTGAACCGGTGACCTCCGCCGTGACAGGGCGGCGCTCTAACCAACTGAGCTACGGGGCCGTGTTCCTCGCGGTGAGAAGCTCATCGCGACAACAGATGTATATATTACCGAAATGATCCCAAAGCGCAAATCACGGCGTGTCGCCTTCTGTCCCGGTCTTCACGCCGTGATTCGCGGCGCTCACATCGCGAGCTCGTAGACGATCGTCGAGTCGGTGGGATTCGGCAGATGCGAGGCCATGTCGTCGAGGAACGCGATGTCGTCGCCGTCCGAGAAGTCGTTGTGGTCGTCGTAGTAGCCGTCGGTGGTCGTGCATTCGTCGTTGATGCACACCAGCAGATGCTCGCCGTTCTCGATGACCCTGACGTCCATCGAGTTGACGAGCCACACCAGCATGGCGATGCCCACGATCGTCAGCACGCTGAGGATGGCGCCGATGATCGTGCCGGCGATCGCCATGCCACGGCTCTTCTCGCCGGTGCGCCTGATACGCATGAGCGCGATGATCGAGATGATGAGGCCCGCGATCGGGATCAGGAACGAGAGGATGAATCCGATGATGCACAGCGCACTCCAGCGCGCCCCCGGATCGGCGACTCCCCCGTAGTACTGCGGCGCGCCCGGATACGGCGTGGCCGTCCCAGCGCCGTAGACGCCCTGCGGCAACGGCTGGGGCGCTTGGTACGGCTGCTCGCCATAGGCCGGCTGCGGCTGCTCGACGTAGGCCGGCTGTCCGGCGCCGGCCCCGTTGTACGGCTCCGTACCGTTGTCGTAACCGCCCTGCGCGTAGTTCATCGGCTGTTGGGCGTCGTTGTGCTGATCGTAGTCTTCGTTCATGCGACCCACTCTAGCGGACCCGAACGCCGAACGCGACGCCCGCCTCACCGTATGGGCATCGCGTCCGTCTTTCGGTGCAGCCGTGAGAGTACTCGCCCCCGCGCGCGCCGCGGACACCGTACCGTGGAAGAAGCGGACATGATGACACGTACCGTCGAACAACAGAAAGAGGCAATCATGGCGAACAGGACCACGACCATCGACCCGACGAATGACCCGGACGAGCTGAGCGCCGCCGAGCTCGAGGAGCTGCACGACCCCGATGACAATCCCGACGAGGCGGACGTCGACGCCTCGGAGCACAACGTGAACATCGCCGCCGTCATCTGCGGCGTCGTATGCGGCGTGCTGCTCATCGGCGCGATCTGCTGGCTCGTCGCCCGCAGCCGCGAGCATCGCGAGGACCATGAGATTCGCCGCGATTTCGAGGCGCTCAAGCGCAATGTGAAGCGCGTGCCGGAACTCGTCTCCGAGAACGACGACGTGCGCAAGGCCGTCAAGACGATCTCGACGCATATGCGCGACATGCGCGACGACGCGCAGGACGCGTTCGACCGCGCCCACGACGCGCTGCGCCGCTGAATGCGGCGGACACCGGCGCAAGGGGCCGGACGACGCATGGCGGCGCCATGCGTCGTCCGGCCCCTTGCGTCATGCCTTCGCGCGCGCCGATGATCCGTGCATCGTGAAGCGGACGCGCTCGGGCGCGTACAGATCCATCGACCGTTCGCAGGGACCGCCGGCATCGTCATAGGTGACGCGCCGCACACGCAGCACCTGGCTGCCGTCGTCGATGCCGAGCGTCGAGCACAGCCCGGGCGGCGCCGCCGCGCAGTCGAGCGTCTCCTCGACCGACTTCGCCCGCACGCAGTAACGTCGCTCGAACTGGTCGTAGAACGGCGCCTCCAGATCGCAGTCGAGGAATCCCGGGAACCGGTACGCCGGAATCCGGCTCGTCTCCACCGACAACGGCGCGCCGTCGAGCATGCGCAGCCGGCGCACCGCATAGACCGTCGGACGGTCGGCCGGCAGCCGCAGGATGCGCATGTCCGCCCCGTTCGCCGACGTGACCGCCGCGCGCAGCAATGTGCAGCTGAGCGCGAACCCCTGCCGCTGCGCCATATGCGCGATCGATTCCAACGTGTTGAGGCCGCGTTCGAGACGGCCGTCGGAGACCACGACGCCCCCGTTGCGCCCGATCTTGCGCGCGATCTCGTTCGTCGATTCGAGCTGCGCGAGCGCGAGCCGCAGATCGGAACGGGAGATGCCGAACGCCTCGGCGAGCGCACGCTCGGTGCCGACCTTCTCCCCCGGCAGCAGCTGCCGTCGCGCGATGAGCAGCCTGAGCCGGCGCACGACCTCCTCCCTGGGCAACCGTGTACGCGTCGGCATCGTCCTACCTCCCTGTCTGCGCGGCCGCCCGCCCCGGGGCTGGAGCCGCGGCACCGTCGATGCCCCGATTGTCGCGCGGGAAGGCTGCGGACGATGACACGCGCGGTAACGATTCGGTTACATCGCCCGCCAGCGGGGCTGTCGGCGCGCGAGGCGGCGCCGCCGCCGGACGTCACTCTGCGGCGTCGTCGGCATCCTCGTCGGCGACGACGCGCGCCTCGACCGCGTCGGCGTCCGCGCCGCGCGCATGCCGCCCCCGTCCCTCGACCGCCGCCTTCGCGTCGCGCGCCTCGGCGAACTTCTCGCGCATCGTCGGGTTGCCCCATGTGAGCTTGCGGATCGTCAGGTCCTGCGCCTTGTTGTTGGCCAGTTCGAGCTGGCGTTCGGAGCCCGCAAGTTCGTCGCGCGTCTTCTGCAGCTCCCTGATCGCGTTGTCGATGCGCTTGATCGCCTCATGGTAGTGCCTCGCCGCCAGATCGAAGTTCCTGCCGAAGCGCTCGCGGAAGTCGTTGAGCTTGTCCTCGAAGCCGGTCACGTCGACGTTCTGCCGGCGCATCTGCTCGACCTCGCGGCGCAGGTCCACCGATTTGCGCGCCGCGTTGCGCAGCAGCGTGATCAGCGGGATGAAGAACTGCGGACGGATGACGTACATCTTCTCGTACTCGTAGGAGACGTCGACGATGCCGGCGTTGTAGAGCTCGCTGTCCGCCTCGAGCATGCTGACGAGCACCGCGTATTCGCAGCCCTTCTCCTTCCTGTCCTTGTCGAGCTCCTTGAGGAAGTCGGCGTTCCTGTGCTTCTTCTCGGTCGATTCCATCTCGTTCTTCATCTCGAACATGATCGAGATGTATTCGTCGCCGTCCTCGTCGTAGTCGCGGAAGATGAAGTCGCCCTTGCTGCCGGTCCGCGCGTCGTTGTCTTTGTCGAAGTACGCGGTCGGGAACGCGCCCATGCGCGCCTTGTTGAATTCGTTCAGGCAGTGCTGTTCGAGCGATTCGCCGACCATCTTCGTCGACAGCCTCGTCTTGAACTCCTTGAGCCGTTCGATCTCCTCGTCGCGCAGCTCGAGTTCCTTGCGGTGCTGCTCGTCCTTCATCCGCAGTCGCGATTCGTAGTTGTCGGTGATCGACTGCCTGTCGTGTTCGCGCTCGTATTCGCTTTTGTCGAGCGAATGCCTGAGCTCGTCGCGTTCCTTCTCGGCCGCGGCAACCGCTTCGCGCACTTCGAGCTGCTTGTGCACGTCGGCCTGTTCGATCTTCGCGTTGAGCTCGGCGATGCGCCTCTCGTAGTCCGACGCCGCCTTGAGCAGCGCGGCGTCGCGTTCGGCCGCCGATTCGCGCTGCGCCGATTCGAGCTGCGCCTTGAGTTCCTTGATCTGCCCGTCCTTTTCGAGTTCCGTGTGCTCGATACGGGCCTCGAGCTGCGCCTTGAGCGCGTCCACCTCGGCCTGATGCCTCGTGCGCGTCTGATCGAGTTCAGCCTGCGCCTCGCTGCGCGCCTGCCTGAGTTCGGCGTCGGCCTGCTGCTTGATGAGCGCGCTGCGCTTGTCGACCTCCTCGTCGATCGCGGCGCCGCGCACCTGCTGCAGGATGTCGGCGTAGTCGTCCTCGTCGATCGCGAACTGCGTGTGGCAGTGCGGACAGATGATCGTATGGTCCATAGGTTCCCTCCCTGGATGTGTTCGTCGGTGTCCCGCCGTCTCGTTGCCGCATCGCCGGCGCGGATCGGCGCGCGTCCTATCGCGTCGTGCAGCCGCCGTCCGGGCATACCTCCTCGGCGTCGCCGGCGTCCGTCCACGACGCGTCCGGCTGCACCTTGTAATAGGCGGTCCGCTCGCTCGGCGCCGGGGCGAAGGGCACGAGCTGCTTGTCCGCCACGGCGGAGTCGTAGACGAACGGATTGCGCGGATGGGAGCCGTCGGCGCTCGCCGTCGTCTCGTCGTAGAGCGAGGGGTCGCGGATCAGCAGATACGGCCGCGTCGCATCCGGCGCCTGCGTGTCGCCGTCCTTCACCCGCGCGAAGTATCCGGAGGTCTCGAGCCGCTTGACGTCGGCGCCGGCGGGCACGACGACGAGGAAGTCGCCCATCCTGTATTCGAGGCCGCTGTTGTGGAAGCCATCCCCCGGATACTCGAATACCGGCGCGCCGTGGTCGCACCACGGCCCTGCGCTGCCCATCTGCCTGGTGCCGCACCACGGCGCGTAGGCGAAGGAATCGTAGATCTCAAAGGCGCCGCTGTCGCCGCCGATGAGCGAACGCATCAAGCTTTGCGAATACCGTGTATTGACCGGGTCGCACATGCCGACGCCCTGCGAGAACGGGCAGGCGCCCAGACCGAACTGCGCGTCGGTCCTTCCCTGGATCTGCACGCTGCGCACATAGTCGACGTCGGGGCCGCTCTGCTGGTTCTCGACGAGCGTGATGCAGTCGCCGCCGTCGGTGCACCAGTCGCCGAGCAGGATGCGCAGATCGTCGTAGGCGTGGAATTCGTTGCCCTCGGATTCGTCGTGGTCGACGAGCATCGCCTGCTTGACCTCGTCCGGCGTCGCGCCGTAGTACAGCGTCACGTCCGTCTCCCCGCTCTCCTCGCCGATGCCCGGGTCGGCGTCGGCGATCTTGCCGGTCATGGCCTTGTCGGCCATCATCGGCGCCAACGTGACGTCGTAACCCTTCGATTCGAGCCGCTGCTTCGCCTTGTCCTTGTCCATGCCGGCGATCTCCATCGGGATGCCGGGGCGCTTGGCGCTGCCGACGGCGAGCGCGATCCGCCGGACGCCGTTCTCCTCGACGACCGGCTGACCGTCCGCCGGCATCGTAGCGACGACCTTACCGTCCTGTCCGGACGGCACCTCGACGGTCACGACGCGGACGCCCATGTCGCGCACCCGGTCGATGGCCTTGTCCTTGTCCAGTCCGACGGTGCCCTTCGGCACGCCCGGTCCGAGCGATTCGACGACCGTCACCGTCTCGTCGCGGCCGATGCGTTCGCCCGGCGTATGGCCGTCGAGCCGCAGATAGTCGCCTTTCCCGGCGGCGCCGTACGCCTTAGTCCGCTTCACATGGATGCCGCTGCCCTCGAGCTTGGCGGCGACGTCCTCGACCTTCGCCGATGCCTCGAACTGCGGGATCCGCCGCTCGCCCCATGCGCCGAACCCCTTCGTGGCGATGCCGGCGACGACCAGCGCGATGGCGGCGACGGCGGCCGCGATCATGATGATGAGCCTGCGGCGCGCACCGTCCGTCGGCGCTGCTGCCCCCGCGGCTCCGGGCACGCCCGGAGCCGGCGGCACCGTCGGAGCCGGCGGCGCCGCTATCCTCGTCGCATCGTTCGGCGCTCCGCCGACCGTGGCCGGCGCACCGCAGTTCGCGCAGAACATGGCCCCCGGCTTGAGCGGCTGGCCGCATCGGGTGCAGTATCGCATCGTGTTCCCCTCTCCCGTGTTCCCTGAAGTCCGGATGACTGGTTCCATCGTAGTATCCGGTCTGCGTCATTCGCCGAGCGCCGCGCGGATTCTCGTCACCGCGTACTGTGCGCCTTCGTCGAAGCTGCCGTTCGATCGGTACAGGCCGTGCGCGTCGCCGCGGCCGCCGAGCTGGCAGGCGAAGTCGTCGGCGTTGCAGTAGCTGACGAGCCTTCCCTGCAGCGCGCGCAGATCGTCCTCGCCGCGGGCGCCGAGGATGCCGTCGACCGCGGCGTCGTAGCCGCCGGCGCCGTAGTCCGCGGAACCGTCGAAGCGCGGGTCGCCGAACAGCTCGACGGCGGCGATGTCCGCGAGCGCGCGCTCGCTCAACCGCTGCCCGTCGTCCTCGTTGAAGCGTTCCTCTGGTGCGCTCAGCGCGTCGCCGACGACCATCGCGCCCTGCGAGTAGCCGAGCAGCACCGTCTTGACGCCGGCGCAGGCGTCCGCCTGCGCGTTGAGCGTCCTGACGAGCATGTTGACGCCGCGTGCCTCGCTGCCCGCCTTCCATGACGCCGGATAGCCGAGGTCGTCGACGGCCGCGCGGCCTCCGACGCCTTCGTCGATCATCCGCGCGAGCTCGTTGAGCGAACCGTCCCCGGCCTGCTCGAGCGTGCCGCGCACGATGATGATCCGCACGTCCTTGCCTGCCGGACAGGAGGCCTCCACGTCGCCGTCCCAGTGGTCGGGGCCGTTGAACAGCATGTCCGATCCGACATGTCCGGCTTCTGCGCCGCCGGAATCCGTCGCCGGCGCCGATGTGGACGTCGTCGGCGACGGCGCCGCGGAAGGACTGCGCGACGCATCGTCCGACGAGCCGCAGCCGGCCGCCGCGAGCGTCAGCATGCCGGCGAACGCCGCCGCGAGCGCCGCGCGTCCGATCCGCGCCGGCGCGCGCCGTCTATGCATCCGATGCCCAAACCGCATAAGTGCGCCTCCGTTCGTCGTATCGTCACCGCATCCGCGATGACGCCCCGTCCTCCCCTCTCTGACCTCCGTCGTTCACACGCTTGCGGCGGCGACGATCCACAGCCGCGCCGGCGAATCCCATGCGTTGCATTCCTCGCCGAAGCCGCGCGCGAGCGGCAGCGTCTGCCGTGGCGTCGCCCAATCGTCGGCGTTGAGCCGGCGCGCCCGCGCCATCGTCTGCGCCAGCGGCCGTACATGCCTGAAGACGCCATCGTAGACGAAGCGTTCCATCTGCTCGACGCGGTTGCGCAGCGCCCGCCACAGCCATGGCTCCTCCCATGCGCTTACCGGCAGGCCGCTGCCGTCGAGCGCGTGCAGCGTCGCCGAGACGAACAGCGAACGCTCCTTGGCGTCCCACCGCATCGGCGCGCAGACGCGCAGACCCACCTTCTGCGCCGTATGCCCGATATGGCACAGGTCGGCGTGCCGGTGCGCGAGCCCCTCGGCGTTCGCGATGCTCGTCAGATGCCAGCCCGAGCATCGTGGGCACGGGTAGGCGCGGCATTCCTCCCGCCTGTCGTTGGCGGAGCCTTTGCAGGAGGCGAGCGCGAGGAGCGCGTCGTCACGGGTGGGATACCGCCGTTTGCCGCATCGCCTGCTGTAGCTGGAACGGTACAGTCGCGCCATGGCAATCACCACCTTCATCATGCAGCCGGTATGGCACGCCGGTGTGTTGCCATCAATTATAGGAACGCGACGCAGGCGGTCAACCGTGCCGCGCCGGTGTGCGAACGACGTTCACCGACGGCTCACAGGCCCAGATGCCCGTCGCGCTCGGCAGCGCCGGGTTCGACGTCGAGCGTGACCGGCGCGAACGCCGCCGGATCGTCGACGAACGCGCGGATGAGCCGCCATTGGCGTCGCGAGACGCCGATGCGCGAGTCGGGGCGCACGAGGCACACGGGCGATGCCGGCCCCGCCGATTCGACGACCCGTCCGGCGCGCGCCGTGCACTCCTCGTCGTCGATCCATACGATCGGCAACGGCGTCGCCGACGCGCCCTCGGCCTCGATCCTGCGCACGACGGTGCGCAGCTTGCCGCCGCGCAGACCGGTGTAGGTGACCGGATCGTACCACTGCGCGGTGCGCACGTCGCGGCCGTCCCATCCGAGCGTCGCATTGAGCGCGGCCGTGTACGGCTGCCATGTGGACAGCCAGACGAGCTCGATGAGGCCGTCGTGCGCGAGCGCGGCCATGTCCGCGGCGAGCTCATGCGACCAGCGCACCGTGTAGGCCGCCCGTCCCGCCGGAACGACGGCCTCGCCGTCGAGGCGGAACGTGGCGTCGCCGCCGCTCGCGCGCACGCCGTCGGCGCCGGCGAAGGCGTTGAGCACGCCGTCGAAGTCGGTGTAGACGACGGCGCGCGGCACCGGCTCACACATGCGTCCCATGTGTTTCACCTCCCGTTTCACGCAGCTCCTCGGCGTCGTCGGCCCGTGTCGCGACGGGCTGCGCCTCCATCCGTTCGATGCCGGCCTGCGCGAGCATCGCCTCCTTGAGGTACATGCGCAGGCCGCCGTCGATGGCCGTCATCGCCGCCGCATGCGCGCGCCGGTAGTGCGCAAGCGCCTGCGCGGCGATCCGCGCGTGCACGTCGGGCGTGTGCGGACCGCCGTCGGCGAGGCGCCATTCGTAGGCGTTCGCCATCCGCAGCTCGATCAGTCCGACGGTCGCGCCCTCGTGCGGGTCGTCGGCGTCGAGCGTGCGGGCCGCCAGCTGCGACGCCCGCTCGTAGCAGCTGAACGCCTCGTCGAGGTCCTGCGTGCAGCCGCGCCCGTCACGGTGCAGGTCCCCCAGATAGCAGGCGCCCTCCGCATCGCCGAGCGACGCCGCATGCGCGAAGCAGCCGTAGGCCGCGCCGTCCGCATCCGACGCGTGCACATGCCGGTACAGGTACAACGTGCCCAGATCGGTCGCGCTGTGCGCGTCGCCGAGGCGGGCGGCGCTCGCGAACCAGCGCGCCGCCTCGGCGAACAGACGCTCGCGTTCGTCGGCGTCGCCGGCGAGCAGCGCGCGCCGGCTGAACTCGTCGCCGCGCAGATGCGCCGCACGCACGGCGTCGGCCAGCGCCTCCGTCGTCTCCGGCAGTCCAGCCGCATGCACGCCGACGCGTCCCACGACCGGCGCTTCATCCGTCCGGCGCCGGTCGGGCAGGTCGAGCGGTCCCCCGCACAGCACTTCGGCGATGACGTGCCACCCGTGCAGCGCGTCGTCCCACGAACCCGGGATGCCGCGCCCGTCGCCGTCGCGCTCGTCCTCGAAGCCGTAGACGACGCCGGCGAGCATGCCGGCGAGCGCGGCCGTCGTGTCGCAGTCGGCGCCGAGGTCGACGGCCGCGCGCACGCAGTCGCCGTAGGAATCGGTCGTCGTCAGACACCAGAACGCCGCCACCAGCGTATCGAGCACGTATGCGTCCGCATGGATCCCGTCACGCGGACGCTCCCAGATGTCCAAGAGCCCGGCGACGACGGCCGCCTCGCGCGCCGCGCGGCCGTCGACGAGCGCGCGCAGTGCGCGCACGAGGCGCACACATGCCCCGATGGCCGTCGGATGGGAGTGGGTGATCGCGCTCGCCGCGGCGACCTCATCGTCGTCCGCATCGAAGAACGCGAGCGCCGCGCAACGTAGCAGCGAGCCGCTGCCGTTGTCGAGGACGGCGTCGGAGCCCGCCGTGCCGCTCAGCGCGCGGTACGTCGTCGGGTCGACGCCGACGGCGCGGCCATCCGGCGTGTATTTGCCGTCGAACAGCCAACTGCGCAGCCGCATGCGCATGTCGTCCGGATCGACGCGGCCGGCGCGGTGCAGCAGAGAGTCGAGCGCCGCGAGCGTCATCGACGTGTCGTCGCCGAAGCCGCAGGACGCCATGCCGGCATCGGGGACGCCGGCGAAGCCGCGGCATCGGAAGGTGTCGCGCAGCGCGCCCTTGTAGGGCGTCCCGAGCGCGTCGCCGATCGCCTCGCCGTAGATGGCGCCCTGCAGCAGCCGCAGCTTCCGTTCGTCGTTCATCGTCATGGCCTCTCCCTGCCTGTGCCGTTCGTGATGGTGTGTCGTTCGTGATGGTCGGCGGCGCGCCGGCGCCCGTCATGATGGTCGCATGACGATCACATGACGTGGCGCATCGTATCGTCCAAGCCTACCCGCGCGGGGCGTCCGCCCGCTCGGCGCACGACGTCGTCGAGCAGCCGCTGCACGCTCGCGATGCGACGCGCGGCGGCCGCATCGATCGCCGGCATGACGGCGAGCACGGCGCGCGTCTTGTTCGCTCTGATCCTGCAGAACCGCGCCACCTCGGCCTCGTCGAGCTCGCCATCGACGCGCTTGCGGCGCATCGACTCAAGCTCGCCGCGGCTGAAGCCTCCCTTCGCAAGCGCATCGAAGACGGCGTCCGCGCCGAGCGCGCGCACGTATTCGCCTTCGAGGTCGGGATGGGACACCCAGACGTGCCGCCCCGGCAGGTCGGCGACGCGCACGCCGTATTCACGCGCGATCGCGGCGGCCGCGTCGGCGTCGACGAGCTGCGTGAGCGGCACCTGGAACCCGTGCTCGCCGAAGACGCGCCGCCAGGCCGGCATCTCGCGGCAGCCGCCGGCCTCGAGCACGACGACGCCGTAGGTGTCGAGATTGCGTCCGGTCACGTCGGCGCAATGCTCGAGCAGCACGCGGTCGGTGATGCCCTCGACGACGACGACGTGTTCGGCCGTGAGCGGTTCGAGGCGGTCGCGCACCCACATGTGCAGCAGCAGCTTGTCGTCGTCGTCGAGGAAGTCGCGCCGCGGCTGTACGACGTCGTCGGCGCGCACGACGACGATCTCGTCGGGTTCGAACTCGCCGATGACGTCGGGCGCATGCGTCGCGACGATCTTCTGGCTCGGGCCGCGCGCGAGCAGCCGCGCGACGTTGCGCTGGCTCGTCGGATGCAGATGCGTCTCGGGTTCGTCGAGTCCGATGATGCCGCCGCCCGGGTCGAGCAGATCGAAGAGAGCGACGACGAAGACGGCGCGCATGCCGCCCGACTGCGCGCCGAGGTCGCGCCGGCCGTGGGGGCCGCGCACCTGCAGGCGCACCCCGTCGAAGGGGTCGTCGCCGCGCGTATCGGCGACGAACACAAGGTCGTCGCCGCGGTAGTGCCCCGGCAGCGCGGCCGTGAGCTGCCCGGCGATGCGCTCGCGCAGCGCCCGCAGCGTCGGCGAGCG
>NZ_MVOG01000045.1 GCF_002286915.1 Bifidobacterium italicum
TCGGCGGTGATCGTCCGTGAGGGTTCCGAGGTGTGGCTGTATGTGATCCTGTGGCTGATGATGATCGCCGCGGCCGCGAGCTGCCTCGGCATGATCGTCTCATTGGTCGGCTGGTTCGCGGGACGGCGCCGGCGCGGGAATGCCGATGATGCGCCATGGCGGCAAAGCGACCTGTATGTGGACGGGGATGATTGGGAGCTGTGGGATGTGCAATGGCGGCGAACGGGCGGGCGGATCGAGGTGGAGTACGGTGTCGCCAACTGGTTGCCGGGACAGCATGAGTACCGCAACGATTTCATCCGCGTGTTCCAGCGCGGCATCGGACTGGCGGAGGAAGGCGGCCGCGTGTCGCGTGTCCTGCTCAAGGGCGCCGAGATTCGGTTCATGCAGACCTTCCTGGCGCGGGACGGTTCGACGCCCGTCATTCAGATCGATCCGTCATACATGGAATAAGGAGGAGAATCGTGCCCTTGAGCATTATCGCAGCGGCGGCCTGGTTCGTCTTGTGTTCGGCGATCGCGCTGTCTGAGGCCGATCTGGCCGTTCACATGCATGACACGGGACATCCGGGAATGTACCGGTTGTATATGCTTGCCGCCCTCGTACAGGCCGGTATGGCGGGCGTGAATCTCATCATCGCCCTCAGCGGAGGATACGCGCAATCGATATGGCTCTCGACATGGCTCTATTGGGGGCTCGCTGCAACCCTGTGGGTGCTGTTATTACTGGCGCGGAAAGTTGAGGACGGCCCGGCTTGCGACCCGGAGCAAGGAAGGGAATCATGATGGAGGAGCACATTACGAATACGGATCCGGCGGCGCGCATCGTCGCCATGGCGATGGATGCGGGCAGGGGCGGTGAGGCGTACTTGTTCGATCTGCGGCAGGATGGCGAGGAGTTCACGCTGGGCCTATCCACGGTGCTCGCGTGCCTGCGGTTCGCCGAACTGGAAGGCGCGGTGCCGCGCGTCAGCATCGCATGGTGGGGGCGCGCCGCGTCGATCGTGTGTGATGGGGGTGTGTTCCGCAGGCGCATGCGCACAGAGCGGCCGGTGTCCAAGAATCCGGGTGTGTTGCCCGAAGCGCGGCTGAGGCGAGCGGGCGTGTTCGGGCATAATGTCGATTCAGCGCATGATTGCATGGAGGTGTATGAGTTTCGTATGCGTCGTCATGGGCGTGATTTCACGATGGGGTTGACCTTGGTCCTTACGTGTCTGTCATTTGCGGAGCGGCAGGGCGTAGTGTCGCAACTGCCCCCGGGGTGGTGGCTGGGCATCGAGCGTACCTATGGGTGATGGCGGGAGGAATGCTCGGCGGCGTCGCATTCATCGTTGCGCGACGGGTAGAATTGGCTATTGCTGACGGCAGTGAACGAAGGGATGTGGGCCATGGACGTATTCAAGACGCATGTGCGGGAATTGCTTGCGATTCCGATCAGCGATGAGAACTTCGGCCAGTACACTGGCCTGCGTCCGCCCTTTGTGTCGGTGCATGCGGATAATAAACGCACGTTCCTTGCGATATGCCCCGAATGCGACAATCCCATCCAGCTGGTTGGCCTGTTCCGTAATCAGGAGGATGCCGCAGGCAGACCTTATGGCAGGCATGTGCGTCATTCGGTCCCGAACCTCGCACGCTACGACGAGGATGAATACCTGGCATGCCCATACGCCGATCCGCGATACCGCAAGGATGATGGGCGGCGTCCGGTGAATAGCCCTAAAGGTGCCATGCTGCGCACACTCATGCGTGACAGGTTCGATCTGATCGTCGCGGACTGGGAACGAAGCGCCGGAATCCACATGAGCGTCGATTACGCACGCAGGATGCTGGAGGGATGGAAGGTGAACAGCGGATGGCTGTATTATGTGGCGAACATGCATAATCTGCCGTGGATGTTGTTCTTCGCCGCGCCCGCACAACCGCTTGTGGGCCGTTGGATTCGGAAGGGGAGCGGATTGCAGCGGAAGCTCGAGACGCTGGATAGGGTGCGTCTCGGCGACGTGGCGCCCTGGTACGTGCAAGTGTCCAGGGTGGGGAATGCATACCTCGACCTGTCCTTTCTGCTATGGCACCGGCGCATCGTAATCCGTGACGAGCATGCGGAGGAGACGTTCCTCCTACGCATCCTGCTCGACGGAAAGCCCGTCGGACGAGACCTGCTTGTACACGCTGATGGAAGGTATTTGGAAGGGGCCCACTCACGCCGCGGCCAACGGTTGCTAGCAGTGGCAGACGAAGTGCTGGGGCATGTTCGGCCATGATCTACTGCACTGTGAAAGGTGCTAATTCGACACGGATATGAGATACTGCCGAGGGCGTCGAGAAATTCGGTTAGATCCGTGTGAAGATCATCGGGGGCTTCCCCGCCGAGAGATTCCGATAGCCTTATCTTTCCACTGGAGAAATCACGCTGATGCGGGAAGTGTGTCCGCATGTAGGACGCGAGCGGCATGCCTTCGGTATTGCCGACGCGTGCCAATCGGTCAACGTATGCCATGATTGTGTAGCGTAGTTCTGGAGATGCGTATTTTTGTCGTGATAGGTTGCCTGGGAACATTGTCGTATCCAGTGCCTTGTCGAAGTTTATGGCTGCGGCGGATAGCAGCGACGGGTCAACCGGCGCAGCGGATAACTGCATACTTAGGTCGTCTGCGGCGTCTATTACGTCCTGTGCGGTCTTCAAGCTGTATTGCCGGAAGCTGAACGCAGCGGGATAGAAGACGCCCAATACGGCTCCCGCAAAGAAGGACACGATCGTGTTATTCAGGAAATAAGACAGAGGAATGCTTGCAATGACAAGCACTACGGCATACATGAACCATGATAAGGCCATCAGATATACGAATGATAGGCAGGAAGCCGATAGCCAATAACGTTGCCCCATGCCAATTAGTTGCGCCATGATAAAAGCGCATGATCCATATAGGAGTGCGGCGGCAAGGATGGTGATGATTGATGACGGCCCATCAGAAACTGTGCTGGTGCGGAACAGGAGCAGCATTATGATAATGACTGTTGACGTATAGAATGGAAGCAGTTTGGCGCATCGTATGACTAGCCGCTCAGAATGTACTATTTCCCAGGAATCCGATGGGTAGCACATGATCAGGATCAGAATGGATATCAGAATGCACACAATTGAGAGAGTGTGTGAAGCTATAGTAAGTACCATCTGAGTAGATGATTGGGTACATTTATATAATAATAAAGCAATAATTGCAGGTATCAATGTGAATAGATTGAGGAGAAACCTTTTTATTGTGTACTTATATTTCGTGCTATCTGTATGAGATGTCTGATCTTCCTCTTTTTCCCATGCCTTTTCGGTATGTTTCCTCGACCATGATGATAAAGAAATCACCCATCGTATGCCTCCGGCGTTCGTCGCGGCGCTCGTCTGAAAGAGATCATGGCTCTGCTCGATGACGGTGGAATGCTGGATGCGTGACAGCAGTGGATTTGGCATCTATGCCTCCTTGAGTTAAGCCAAGTATTGCATCTGGCCTACAGGTTCGCCATGAAGCCACGCGACCTGCTGGGAAGGTGCGGCCCGTCGCGCAGCACATTCTACGCCAACAGGAAGCGTCTGGGCCGGCCCGAGCGGGACGGGTGGCTGCTCGATCCCGTCCGGCGGGCGTTCGAGCAAAGCCGGGAACGATACGGATACCGGCGTATATGGCGCATGCTGCGCGACCAGGGCATACGCGTGTGCGCCCGGCGCGTCATGAAGCTCATGACCGGGCACGGCATCGTCCCGAAGCTACGGAGTCGCAGGCGCTACAGCTCGTACTCGGGAGAGCACACGCCCGCGCCCGCCAACATCGTCAGGCGGGACTTCCATGCGCAGAAGCCCAACCGGCTGTGGGTCACCGACATCACCGAGTTCCGCATCGGCGCCAGCAGAGTCTACCTCAGCCCGGTCATCGACTGCTACGACGGGATGCCCGTGGCGTGGAGCATCGGCACCAGCCCGACGGCCGAACTGGCCGACACCATGCTCGAGCACGCATGCGCCACCCTGGCCGACGGCGAGCATCCCATCATCCACTCCGGACTAGGGAAGCCACTACCGCTGGCCCGAGTGGATCCGCATCTGCGAACGCCACGGGCTGACGCGTTCCATGAGCGCCAAGGGCTGCTCGACGGACAGCGCCGCCGGGGGCTTCTTCGGCCGATTGAAGCAGGAGTTCTACTACAACCGGGACCATCAGGATGACAGCATTGACGAATTCGTCGATGCTCTGGAATCCTATCTGGTCTGGTATCGCGACGAACGCATCAAGACCGAATACGGCATGGGCATCCGCCGACACCGACAAGAACTAGGGCTCATGGCATAATCAAGAACAGCGACAACGCAGTCCAAGATTTATGCACCACCCCCAACCTCAACTCTTAATTGAACACAAACAGGTTGCGGCTGCACGGACGCCACGCCAACGGTATGCGGGGCTAGCCGCCGGCGGCTAGCCCCGTGCTGGGATGGTCAGGCGATGGCGCATGCATGGCCCCGTCCGGGGTTGTGCATGCGCCGGAAGGCGGTGGCCTGGTTCCCGACTGTCACGGTATGGTCGGGAACCAGACCACCACATGTTTGTCGGTACCGGCGTTCACCTGTTCGGACAGCGATCGGCGTGCCGCCCTTCTGGCGTCTCTCATGGTCTGCGCGTTGTGTCGTGGTGCTCCGTTGCGTCGCTCTGCAGTGAGGGGTCGTGTGCGCGTGGCGGTGTGGATGCCGCGTAGAAGGCGGCTTCGACGATTAGGAAGATCACGCCGGCCACGAGGAGGGAGGCCGCGATTATGCATGGGGCGTGCGCGCGTATGGCGCCGATGATCATCAATGTGCTCAGGACGCATGTCATGATCAGGGATGACCAGTGGGCGTTGGGGAAGTGCCGCCATGGTCTGCGCCGGTTGGTTTCGATGATGTCATGTATGGTTCCGTTGTTCTTTGCCATGATGGGCCTTTGGTCAGCAGCTCACCCATGTCCTCAACCCATCTGCGCCGGCTGTGCATACCGCACCGGCCACGGCGCCTCCAATGCCTGCGGTGAGTCCCCCTACGCCAAGCCCAAGGGGAAGGCAGACCATGAGAGCCCCGCCGGTGCCGACCAGCCATTGTGCGAACTTGTTGTTGGTGCACCCGCGCCTGCGGAACGGCGTGTCCGGTATCACGGTGAGATGATGGTTGTGGGAATCGTACGCGACCTTGTACCCCTGTGGCGGCTTCGCTTCGATTGTCGCGACGGGCGAGCCGTTGGTGTTTCTGATGATGGCGGTGTCACCTTCGACCTCGACTGTATCCCCTTCTAGGAGGTTCAGGTCGAGTCCCCGCCCGTCGTCCGCGACGGAAACGGTGCGGCCTGTGATGGTCTGTGAGGCGTTGTCCGGTACGTGTCCTTCGTCCGCGTATGCGTGGGTTGGGGCGAATCCGATGGCGACAATCGCCAACAGCGCGAGGACGACGCTTATTGGCCCATGCATTGTTCGTGACTTGTGGTTGTTCATGATGTGCTCCTTTGCATGTTCGGCCGGAGACGATGTGTCCGCCCTGCCTGGGGGTTCCCTATGTTATGGGAATGGGTGGCGCGGTTCGTCGTTGAAGCCGATTCCATCGTAGGGCTTTGGGGCTGTGTTTTCCTTGGGCAGGGGACAGCATGTCGTCCACTGTTCGCGTGGCGATTAATGGTCTGTGTGTTTGACGGCACACCGTGCTTTGTCGGTTTTACTGATTTCGGTATTTCGGTAGATACTCTTGGCGGCCTGCGTATGCCGTCGGTTCCGGTGTTTGTGGCGGATGTTTCGAATAGTCCGTTCGGGCCGAACGCTTGGAAGGCCGGTTCTGGAAAATGCGTCCATGCTAACGTGCCGCCCGTGTCAACTGATACGGGTCTATAATGTGGATATGTTCACCAAGGGGAAGCGTTTGGATTGTTTGTTCGTGGCAGGCATGGCAGCAATGATCGTTCTGTCGATCATGCTCATGGAATGCTGCGATTGGTTCGGGGCCGGATCGGCTCTGTCGGATGAGGGTTATAATTGGGGTGGGTTTCTTTTTCTTGCCTGCCTTATTTCGTGCGGAATACTGGTTGCAGTATTACGCAACTGGAAGGAAACAGAGCATAGCGCTTGCTATCTTCTCGCCTATTTCATAATGGTCATGGATATCTCGTTCTGGGTCATGCCGCCGCTCATCGTGTCGTGCTCCCCTAAGATCGGTGGGCAGCACATGCCGGTGCCGGACAACGTCTCCGCCATGTCGTGGAGCGTCTCCTTCGCAGTGGCGGGTTTCATCGTGAGCTGCGGAAAGATTCGTCGCCGCGCCTCCTCGTATGCTGCGTTGAGGATTGCCTATGGGTGGTATGGCATGCTTCTGTGCTTGGGGGCGGCCTGCGCGGCTTCCGCTTTGGGGGCCGAGTCGGACATGAGGCGTGTTATTGTCATCGCTGCTTTGGCCGTCATGATTGTTTGCTTCCTTTATATGATTCAGGGACTGATGCTTAGATATGGCACGGCCGTGCTGAACCGCACCAGTGAGATGCTGTGGGCGATGCACCTCCGGCGCAGGCAGTTCAGTGATTGGGAGATCCAAGCGGGATCGTGCTTCGCCGGGTTGGAGCACGGTTCCTTCTCCTCGATGCTGGACGAGAATCCCACTTTGGATGCTTGGTCTCTGGATCTGCGGCATGAGCTCGGCAACTATCTCAAGGGCCGCCGCTCCCATGCCCCCTTACGCTGGATCCCGGAATTGTTCGGTTTGAGCGTGGTCGTGCTTTTTATATGGAATGTCATGCAGTTGGATTGGGGAAACATGCGCAACCTGTATGCGATATTGCATGAATGGGTTAAAAGCACCGGGTTGCGACCTTATGAGATCGCAATGGCGATCGCTGTTGCGGCGTCATGCGTGGCGATCCCGTATAACGTATGGGCATACTATCTTGATACGCTTAGACGCTTGCGACGGTATTTCAAACACCATCCTCCGGCCGTGCATGCCCCGAAGGCCTAGTTGGGTTCATGTTTCGCCTGGCAGTTCACCGAAGCATAGGATTAGTGATATAATTAGTTATATAGTTATATAACTATGTGTCTTTTGGAGGTGGTCGCCATGCGGTTCGGCGACGTCGTTTCGTTCGCGTTGTATGCGGTCGTGGGGTTCGTGGTGTTCTCCGTCGTGGTCGTCGTCCTCGCCGATCCCGTCGGGTCCCTGCTCAAGGTCGGCCGGTGGGCGTGCTATGCGGGGATCGGATGGTTCCTGTTCCAGGGCAATTGGTTCCTGGTCGTGTTGTGCGGCATGGGAGCCGTCGCCCTGTATGTGCTCAAGCTGTTCAACGACGACCGGCGGGGCGTGGGCGGCGACTGACGGCCGCCGCCCACGTACGGCGGTGTGCGTCAGTCGCGCCGGAGCCGTGGGGTTTCAGCGGTTCATGCCGTGTGCGTCCTCGCTTGGTATGGCGTTCCAGGGTGCCGTCATGTCGAATGGTGTGGCATGCGTGGAGGTGTCTTGCCATATCGGAGTGAGCGCCTGCTCGTATCTGGCGTGCAGCACGCGCCTGTGGTACTCGCGTTGCCGTTCGTCCATGACGCTCAATCCGTATGCGCGCTCGGGGATGGCCGCCAGGATGTCGTCGAGATGGTCCGGGTCCCAGCGTTGCATGAACCTGTCGAGCGCCTGCACGCAGTCGTCGTCGCCGCTGCGCATGTATTCGAACGGGGCGATGGGGCGGCCGCGGTCGTCATGGTAGCAGGAGCGCACGCCGAGCGCGTCCTGTCGTATCCTGTCGGGGTCGTCCAATGCCCTGCCGATCGCGGCGGCGGTCTTCTTGTCGTTCAGGGAGTTGCCGTTGTCGTAGACGGGGGCGAGCGTGAACGCGTGTTCGCGTCCGTGGTCGATCAGCCCCCAGTCGGTGTTGTCGCGGTCGATGTTGCGTATGAACGCGTCGGTGACGAACATGTCCCAGAACCGTTCGACGACCCCCTGGGTGCCGGAGAGATCGGGCACCCTGTACAGCGCGGCCCGCGCGTCGGCGAGGTACACGATCCGCCGGCCGTGGGCGGTGCCGGGCGACGACGAGGGCAGGTCGTCCTCGTCCATGTAGTTCATGAGCTGCGCGAACTCGACGAGGCGTTCGCCGTCCGCGACGAAGTCGCGGCACGCGCACACGATCCTGCCGTCGCGCACCGCGAGCCTGGTGTCGTGCACGGGGACGCCGAGGGCCGAGTAGATGTGCGAACCGAGGTACTCGGACAGGGGCGCGGTGGTGTATGAGGGGACGGATCCGGCGAGGCGGCGCGTGGCCGCGGGGTATTTGAGCAGCCAGTCGTACCCGTCGGCCGTCACGCCGATCTTGCGTCCGGCTTGGCCGCCGTAGTAGCGGCGGGACAACGGTGCGCCCTCCATGTTCATGACCCGGTCCATGCCGTCCATGATAACCGGACGGCGCGGGCCGGCTATCGGATGCCGGCCGTGGAGCGGGATTGCTTGCAGGCATGCGGCGAGAATGACGCGGGCGACGGGAGGGGACGGGAAAGGCGCAACATCGGCATGCCGCCTCGCCTCGTAGTGGGGTGTGCGATAGACTGCGGAGCATGAGGCTGCACATCAATAACATCGGTGCCATCAGGGACGCGGACATGCGTCTGGAGGGCATCACCGTCCTGACCGGTGAGAACGGCACGGGGAAATCCACCGTATGCCGCACCTTGTTCGCCACGGTCAAAGCGCTGCGCAAAGGTCCGGACGACGTGCGCAGATCACGCCGGCGAAGCACCTATAACCTGCTTGTGGACTACCTCATGCGCGGCGACCATGCTTTTGAGGATATGCCTGAATCGTCCCTTTCGGAAACCGCGGACGCCTTGGTCGCCATGCTCCCCGAGCAGGTGGACCACTCGTCCGTCGCGGGCGTAATCGACCGGTCGCTCCCGTCGGATGGTCCCGATGACGAGGCAGAGAGGGCGCTCCTGATGGATCGTCTGCGCAAGCGCCTGTCGTTCAGCGACGAGGAGGTCCTCAGGCAATTGCGGGGCGATGTGCTGCGCGGGGAACACGTCTCCGGACGCGGCGCCCGCGGCGCTGACGGGTATGCGGAAGTGGAGTTCCCGGGGCGTCCCCTTACCCGGTTGACCGTGCAGGGCGATGCGACCGTCGATCCGCGCCCGGAGAATCCCCTGATGGGATTGACGACGGACGTGACCATGCTGGACGATCCGCGGCTGTTGGACAGGGCCGGCGTCCCCTCGTTCAGGAGCGCCTTCTGGGGGAGGGGGGACGCCCATGCGTCCGACCTGACCGAGAAGATACTCTCCCGGGGCGAGACGGATGCCGTCACCACCTTGGCCAACAACGATTCCATTGCCGGCGTGCTGAATGCATTGCGCGACCACGCGGGAGGCGACCTCATCGTTGACCGGTACGGGTTGAAATTCAAGGAGGACGGCCTCGGGCGCGATCTGGACATGCGCGACGTGTCGGATGGGCGCAAAACGTTCATCATGCTGCTGCAGCTGCTGTCCGACAACCGGGTCGGTGAGGATGACGTGCTCATCCTGGACGAGCCGGAAATCCACCTGCATCCCGCTTGGCAGCTTGACCTGGCGGAGATGCTGGTGGAATTGCGGCGCGCGTTCCATCTGACGATCCTCGTGAGCACCCACAGCCCCTATTTCCTCGAAGCGCTGCAGACGTACACCGATCATCAGGGGATGGCGGATGAAACGTCCTACTACATGATGCGCAGGCAGGACGGCGTGTGCGTGTGCGAGGACGTCACCCACCGGCTTGAACGGGCGTATGGGCTGCTTGCCGCGCCATTCGACCGGTTGGATGATGAGACGGGGATGCGATGACACGCGGCAAGAGCAGGCGCAGACCGCGCTCGTTCGCGCGGCTGGTGCGATCCGATCGGATGCTGAAAGCATGCCGCACCACGCTGCGTGCGGCGTCACGGGACAAGGACAATAAGCAGGAGCTGTCCGGGCTGGACGTGGACGCCGTGAACATGGACGCCGTAAAGACACGGTGGCTCAACCAGTGCGGATGCACCGACCATGTGCTGAAGTCATCCGACGCGCTTCTCGCGATAGGCGACACGGTGTACCTCATCGAGTTCAAAGCCGGCTCCCAGAAGAACGTCAAAGCGCATGATGTCCGGGAGAAAGCGATCAGCTCCCTGCTGGTGCTCTCCGACCTCACCGGATGGACCTGCAAGCAGATGCGGTCCCATGTCGAATACATGTATGTGCATCCTTCCCGGACCCGCATCGGGAATCGGGTGCGGGGCAAGGCGAAGGGCGATGACGGCGGGAACGAAGAGAAGGGGATCGCCGAGTTCCTGCGCCTCGCCGAGGGATCCCTGTTCCGCAGGGGGCACATGCTTTCGGGCACCGATTTCGATAAGTTCGTGAACCAAGCATTATTATGAGGACGCGGCCGGCGCTCATCGCTAGAGGCGAGCCGTGCGGCGCGTCGGCGGCGAAGCACACCTCCTCGCCCCACCGCCGCATCTCGATGGGCGCGGCGGAGCCTTCATGCAGGTCGAGCCGTTCGCGTTCGAGGATCGCGGATGCCCTGCGGGAGAGTTCGACCGCCTTCGCCGAGGCCTGGGTCTCGTTGAGTCCGACCGGTTCGTAGCCGTGCGTCCGCCAGTACGCTTGCCATGCGGCCGGGTCGTGCGCGCGCCCCGTGCCGGTCGGGTCGGCCGGCGTGCGTTCCCCGGCGCTCATCGGACGGCTCCGTGGACGTCGGGCGCGGCCGTCGGGACGGCGGGCATGTCCGGCATGGCGGCCAGCGCCGCGTCCCGCGTGTCGCCGGGGTCGTCGAACGCGGCGGTCCAGTCCCGCTCGCCGCCGAGGTACACGTCGCCGAGGTAGCCGGTCTGGTCCCATGTGCTCATCGTCGCCCCGTGTTCGTCGCGCCATTCGTGGCGGCGGTATTCGCGGATCTCGTACACATCGCCGGCGGCCCAGTCGTTGAGCAGGTCGAAGTCGTCCTGCGCGGTGCCGTATCCGGGCGCCGCCGCGACGACGAGCCGGGCGTCGTCGATCCAGAACTCGCCGGCGTCCCATCCCCGTTCGCGGTAGTCGTCCATGATGCGGCGCGCGGCCTCGTCGTCGAACGCCTGTTCGCTGGTGAGCTTCGTGTAGTTGACGCCGGGGGTGAGCCCGTCGAACAGGGCGTCGCGGATGGCGGCCCCGTGCCCGGCCGCCACCGCGTAGGGGCCTTCGCCGCCGCGCGCGTTGATCTGGACCACGGCGCACACGTCGTCCTTGTCCAGCAATGGGTTGGGTACGGGCTCCTTCATGTGGTCGAGCGTGATGACGCGGTCGTATGACGGCTGTTCGATGTCGTATACGCCGCTGAACGCCTTGAGCGTCTCCTCGTCGATCGCCATGGCGTCTCCTTTCGTCGGTCCTTGTGCGTCCCGGCCATTGTCGCATCCGTCGGCGCGGGGCGCGGGCCACCCCGCGGCACGCCGGACTTGCTAGTTAACTATATATCTATATAATTAACTATATCGGGGTTCGACCCGGTGGCGAGCCTACGGGCATATAGTTAGTTATATAGTTATATAGTTATATAGGTGCGTGTATGATGCCGTTCCGTATCCATGCGGCGTGCGCCGCGGAAGGGAGGCGACGATGATCGTCTCGGTGATCAATCTCAAGGGCGGGGTCGGCAAGACGACCACCGCGATGGCGTTGGCGACGCAGGCGGCGCGCGAGGGCGTGCCGACGGTGGTGCTGGACGCGGACTCGCAGTCCAGCGCGAGCCTGTGGCAGTACAACGCCGCGCAGGGCGGCTCTCCGCTGGGCTTCGAGGTGCGCAGCGCCAACATGGCCGACCTGCTGCGGCTGCGCGACGAGGGCCGGGACGGCCTGGTCGTCGTGGACACGCCGCCGACGGGCAAGGTCACGGACATGGCCAAGGACATGGCCGACTTCGTCGTCGTGCCGACCGGCACGTCGGGCATCGACCTGCAGCAGACGGGCGCCGTCGTCGACGTGCTCGAGGCGGCGGGCCGGCCCTACGCGGTGCTCATGGTGCGCGTCGAGGCGAACACGCTCGCCGCCCGCGCCGCGCGCGAGTACCTCGCCTCGCGGCGGGCGAGCGTGTTCGAGGCCGAGATCCCCAAGCGCAGCGACCTGTCCAACGCGTACGGGCAGCGCTTCGCGAGCAACCTGCACGGATACGAGGACGTGTGGCGCGAACTCAAGGAGGCAATGCGATGATCAAACCCGTCAGGAACCTGGCCCGCCCGCAGGGGCCGGCCGCGGCCCCCAGGCTCATGGACATCCAGGACACCGAGCGCAAGGGCGACGCCGGCGCGCCGGGCGAGCCGGAGGCGAGCGTGCTCATGGGGGTCAAGGTCCCCGTCTCGCTCAAGGCCGAGCTCAAGGTCGCGGCCGTCCGCTCGGGGCGCACGATGGCGTCCATCGTCGTGGACGCCATCCGGCGCGAGCTGGCCTCCATGGGCGAATAGCGCGCCGGGGGAGCGGGGCCGGGCGTCCGACGGGCGCCCGGCCCTTTGCGTCCCGCGGCGGCGACGGGGCGCGCCCGCGGACCATCCGACTATATATATAGATAATTAGTTATATAACTAGTTTGTTGCTTGCCGTCCGTCCGGGGCGGGTGGTCCGCGCCCCGGACGCGTCGCGCCGACAATGGACGCACGTTGTCCATCGGTTCGGCGGGAGGAGGCATCAT
>NZ_MVOG01000046.1 GCF_002286915.1 Bifidobacterium italicum
CATCCGGCATTACCACCCGTTTCCAGGAGCTATTCCGGTGCATGGGGCAGGTTGGTCACGCATTACTCACCCGTTCGCCACTCTCACCAGCCAAGCAAGCTTGGCCGGATCCCGTTCGACTTGCATGTGTTAAGCACGCCGCCAGCGTTCATCCTGAGCCAGAATCGAACCCTCCACAAAAAACATTCATGGAGACATCCAACAGATGACTCACAAAAGAAAAAGACGGACCATCCAATAAGGAAGGACGGTCACACAAAAACCCCGACACCCATCAAACCCCCTCGGGTACCACACGGGCGGGCATCGGACTGGCAATCAAAGACCACCACACAACCAACAAACGTCGGCCATATGATGAAGTAGTACAGTACACACTATTGAGTTCTCAAACCACCACACACAGCCGGATCACACCGGAACCCAGTCCCGAAGCTCACCAACCGGCAGCAAGATGAATAACTTACACGAACCCAAACCAAAACGCAAACCCACCCAAACACAACACCACCAAAACCCAACAACCACAACACATCCACCGGCGTGTCGCAAACACCCCACCAACCACCACCACACCACACCCAACCAACCAAAACACCCACACCAACCACCCAAAAACACCCACCCACCCGCGTGTCACACACACCACTACGCCCACGTCATACATCGCCGCCCCATGTGCACAAGCGCACTAAGCTGGGCCCCAGACCGGACGCATCGCGGATGCATAAGCGACGGCGCGCATACGGTTCGCAGTCGCAGGATCCGGTACATGCCCACGGAAGGGGAGCCATGTCCACCACATCAACGCCACCATCAGCCTCCGCGCAGACGACGCAGACGGCCATCGGACTGCCGAACGACGGCTTCGTCCCAGTGGCCACGATCAGTCCGGCGAGCACCGTCGCCGACCCCGCGCACAACGCGGACCTCTGCTATCAGGGTCTGCGGCATGCAGCCGAGCTCGGCGCCAAGATCGTCGCCTTCCCGGAGGTCGTGCTCACGTCGTACATCGCCGACGATCTGCTGTACCACGGTATTCTGCTGGAAAGCGCGGAGCGCGAGTTGGGACGGCTCGCGGCGCGCACGGCGGATCTCGACGTGCTGTTCTCCGTCGGCGTCCCGCTGTGCATCAACGGCAAGATCTACAACACCGTCGCCGTATGCCACCGCGGACGTATCCTCGGCGTCGTGCCGAAGACCTTCATCCCCACCTACGGCGTGGATTTCGAAGGCCGCTGGTTCAATTCCGGCCCCGCCGAGGTCACCGACATCACCGTGGCCGGACAGACGCACGTGCCGTTCGGCTCGCATCAGCTGTTCCGCTGCCGTCAGATGCCGCAGCTTTGCGTCGGTTATGAAATCTGCGAGGACATCTGGTCGCCCGAGCCGCCTTCGATCCGACTCGCGCTGGCGGGCGCGACGATCATCTGCAACGGCTCGGCATCGAATGCGTCGCTGGAGAAGGACATCTACCGCCGCGGCCTCATCAGCGGACAAAGCGCGCGGTTGCTGTGCTGCTACGCCTACTGCAGCTCCGGCCAAGGCGATTCGACGAGCGACGTGACGGTCGGCGGACAGGAGATCATCGCCGAGAACGGCGCCGTGCTCGCGCAGGCTCGACCATTCGGCGAAGACTTCGCGATCGCCGATGTGGATGTCGAAAGCCTGTGGGGCGCACGCCGCGGCATGTCGTCGTTCAAAGTGGCCGCGAGCGCGCAAGCCGCCGGTTATCACGAGACGTTGTTCGACATGGACATCCCCGAGCATCCGCTGCAGCGTCCGGTCTCGCCGCAGCCCTTCGTGCCGGCGGATCCGCACGACCGCGACGACTGCTGCGACCTGGCATTGACGATGCAGGCGCATGGCATGCTCGCGTTCCTGCACAACCGCGGCGCCGACCGCATCACCGTGCTTGCCGAGGACACCGCGGTCGCCGATGCGGCACTCGCGCTGCTCGTCGCCGTGCGTGCCGCCGATCTCGCCGGACTCCCCCGCACGGCCGTGCATATGCGATTCCCCGGAGCGCGGCCGAACGGTCACGCCAAGGCGCTGCTCGATTCCCTCGCCGCCGCGGTCGGCTGCACGATTTTCGATGCCGCGCAACCGCCGATCGCCGCCGCAGCCGAGGCGCTCGTCAATCCAGCGGACATGACGGAACTCGCGCTCGGCATCAGCGGCTTCCCTCTTGATCTGGCGATGCAGTACGCCGTGAACAGCCAGTTGGTACGCTCCTTCGTGCCGCTGATGCTCGCACATGTCGCGAAGACGACCGACGATGAACGGCTGCATGCGGCGCTCGGACCGATCATCGCCCATGGCGATCCGCTCCATGTCCCCGAGCATGACCATTATGCGGCGCGGGGTTTCGCCGACATCGCGCCCGTCGAGGTCGAGGATTTCTTCATCGACGGGTTCCTGCGCGCGCAATACCGGCCGGCGAAGTCGTTCCGGCTGGCGCGGTGCGCGTTCGGATCCAAGTATGACGACGAACGGCTGCTCAAGTGGATGCGCACGTTCTACGGCAGGTTCTTCGCGACCCAGTTCATGCGCCACGATCTTCCCGACGGTCCGCGCATCGGATCGGCCGGTCTCGATCTGCGCGACGGTTTCATGATGCCGACGTATGCGCAGGGCACGTTGTGGCTCGATGAGGTCGACGCGCTGCTCGCACGGCACGACGACTGAATCCTCTTCCGAATCCTCTTCGGCGTTCTCAACAACGCATACGCCCCCGGGTGTTCCATGTGAAACAGATCGATTGTTTCACATGGAACACCCGGGGGCGTATGCGTTGTTGCACTCAACGCGTCCGGCGGCCGGCGAACGCACGGACGTTCGCGAGGAACGCGCAGACAAGGACGACGAGCAGGACGGTCATGCCGGCACGGCCTCCGTGCTGGGTGGCCGTCTCGAAGGCCGTTTTGTCCTTCTCAAGGCTATGTCCGGATTGCGCCACACCCAGGCAGATGGACATCACCGTCGTACCGACGGCGCCCGCGAGCTGCTGGAACGTGCTGAACATGGCGTTGCCGTCCGGCTGCATGCGCGGCGAAATGACGCTCATGCCCGCGGTCATCGTATTGGGATAGGCCATCGAGAAGCCGATCATGTACGCGATGTAGCCTACGCAGATCATCCAGACGCTTGCGGTCGGACGCACCATGAGCAGCATCAGTATGATGCCCAGGATGGCAAGCGCCATCGTCGAGAGAATCGGGCGCATCGGGCCGAAAACGATCGAGCAACGCGCCGCCGACCGGCGCCAGCACTGCGCCCAGCAATGCGCCGGGGAGGATCAACAGGCCCGCGACGGTCGTCGTCGAGCCAAAGCCGAGCTGGGCGAGATTCGGAATGAGATAGCCGAAACCGATCGTGACGCCTTCCAGCATCACATAGGCCAGCAGATGCCAACGGAACGGCACCGAACGCAGGACGCCCATATGGATGAGCAGGTCCGTCGAGCGCTTGCTCAACGACGCGAACCATACAAGGGCGCCCACTGATGACACGAGGAACAGCACGGCGGCGAATACAAGCGTGCCGGATGCGCCGGGCTCACCGGAGGTCAGCGCCGTGATGGAGGCTCCGGCCCGATCAAGCGCGGACACGAAGGCCATGAAGCCGATCATCAGCAGTACCAGCTGCACCCATCTGAAGCGTACGCGCTCGGTCGGGCGCGGTTGGCGGATCGTCGCGGCGCCGACGAAGCCCGCGATCACCAGGAACGGGATCAGAATCGCGAACATCCAGCGCCAGCCGATCGCCGACACGCCTACACCCCCGACCGTGGGGCCAAGCGCCAGGAAGAGCACATTGGTCATCGTCTCGTGAGGATGCCGATGAAGGCCATGATGCCGGTCGCGATGATCGCGAGCAACAGTTTCGGCTCGATGCGCTCGGCCGTAGGTGTTTCGCCGTCTTCACGGTCAGACGGTGGAGTGGGATGATGGTTCGGTGACGTCAATGAGGAATCGGAATGGACGCGATTGGGCATCAGTGCAGAGGCCGTCCCCGGCTACCCTTTCTTGGCTCGGCATGATTGCGGCCCATTCCGCGTTGCCGAGCACTGCGGGAAGGGCACGCCGACCGCTTATGCGGCATGGCATAGAAAAAGCGGGGATGGACCTCGCTTGATACCGTTCCAGTATACCCGATATCGTCATTGTCATATCAGGTGTGAAACACCAGATGACTGTCGCGGATAACCGTCTGATATTGGGCTGGATATGAGAGGAAAAAATGAGGAGAGCCCACTGTTGGGTGGGCTCTCCTGGGTGAAGTGTGGGTGCGGCGGCGTGCTACTCTCCCACACCCTGTCGGGTGCAGTACCATCGCCGTGCCAGGTCTTAGCTTCCGGGTTCGGAATGGGACCGGGCGTCTCCCCTGGGCTGTGACCGCCGCAAGACTGTTGTTCTGTTATTCATGTTCACCCCCGTGTGGGGGTTGGTGGTTGGTTTGGGGACCGGATGGTGGACGCGGGCGCAGGTGTTCGTGCTGCGGGAACGATGGTTCGTTGTTTGCGTGTTGATGCTTGGTTCGTGTGGATCCTCCAGTCGCGTGTCCCGGTCGCGTGTGGTGCGCGGGGCGTCGTGGCGGGGGGTCGTTTTCGACCGTTAGTGCCGGTCGGCTCCACCCCTTGCGGGGCTTCCACGTCCGGTCTATCGACCACATGGTCTCATGTGGGGTCTGTCACCACCCCGGAGGGTGGTCAGGAATCCTTATCTTGGAGCGGGCTTCCCGCTTAGATGCTTTC
>NZ_MVOG01000047.1 GCF_002286915.1 Bifidobacterium italicum
ATATGGCGGTGTTCCTGTATCGGTATGCGAAGCTTGCCGGTGTGCAGGGTGCGGCGTCGTTTGCGCCGTCGGCTGCGGATTACCGTCGGTTCTCTGATGTGAAGCAGGGTACGTTCGGTGCCAAGGAGATCCTGTGGTGCGCGAATGCGGGTATTACGCTGGGTAATTCGGATGGTTCGTTCGGGTATGGCAGCAAGCTGACGCGTTCTGCGATGGCCGCGTTCCTGTACCGCCTCAACAAACTCATCTGAGCACACCTCAACAAGTGAGTGGAGATTCGGTGGGCATCATGCGATTCCAAGCCGATGACCACAACACTGTCACGCATCATTGATGCAGTAGGGGGCTTAGGTACAACCTTGTGCCTGAGCCCCTTTTTGCCATCCATCTGGATGGCAATCGCAAGAAGAGTTATTCAGGGAAGGGTAACTTCGATATGGTATTGACGGGTCGCCTTGCAGGCATTCGTAAAAAAACCGTCGCCGGACTGGTTGCCGCAGCAACGCTGCTCGGCGGATTGAGCCTCGGCATGGCAACGACGCAGACCGCTTCCGCGGCGCCGCTGCGCGACAGCTATGCGCAGACGGTGGGCAACGCCTCCTTTGAGGCCGCGCGCAACAAGTACGGTCTGACGAAGAACATGAGGGACGGCGCCACGCTGCATACCTTCATGTGGTCGTTCGAGACAATCAAGGAGCATATGGAGGAGATCGCCCAAGCCGGCTACACCTCCATCCAGATCAACAACGTGTCCGCCGTCAAGGACAACAGTGAGCTCGGCAAGGGCAACTGGTATCTCAACTGGTATTACATCTACCAGCCGATCAACACGACGATTGGCAACTACATCCTCGGCTCCGAGGACGAGTTCCGGCAGATGTGCGACATCGCGCATCAGTACGGCGTGCGTGTCATCGTCGACGCCGTCGCAAACCACTTCACCTCCGACTGGGACGTCATCGACCCGTCGTGGCAGAACGAAGACTACTTCCACCCTGCCAGGAAGATCAATGATTACAACGACCGCGAGGACTGCACGCAGGGCCAGCTTTCGGGACTCTGGGACCTCAACACCCAGAACTCCGAGGTAGCCAACCGCATGGCAGAGTTCTACAAGAAGGTCGTCGCCGACGGAGCCGACGGCTTCCGCTACGATGCCGCCAAGCACATCGAGCTCACCAACGAGGTCGGCAGTTCCCAGTATTGGAACACGATCCTGCCGAACGGCGCCCAGTACCAGTACGGCGAGGTCCTTCAGGACAAGAACGTGCGTGAAGCCGACTACGCCAACATGTTCGGCTCATCCTCCGTCGGAGGGGGCGGCATCACCGGCTCGAACTACGGTCAGGAGATGCGCAACTCGATGAACGACCGCAGCGTCGCCTCGCGATTCTTCACGGATCTGCGCAGCGGCACCTCCGCGGACAAGACGGTGACATGGATCGAGTCGCACGACAACTACTGCGATCGTCAGTCCGAAAAGTACACCGCGGACCAGGTGCGCGCCTCGTGGGCAGTGATGAACGCGATGGGACAGGGCATGACGTTGTTCTTCAACCGTCCGTATGCTTCCGGCGGTCAACAGGAATGGTTCTCCGAGAAGTCGAAGATCGGCGACGTCGGCGCCGATGACTGGAAGCATCCGGGCGTCGTGGCCTCGAATCACTTCCGCAATGCCATGGTGGGCACGGACATGAACATCACCAATTGCGGCGGAGACAACTGCGCGATGGTGGAGCGTTACAAGTCGGACGGCAACCCGTCGAACGACGGCGTGCTCGTCTCCACGACGGAACGCGGCGGCGCCAACCTCTCCGGCCTGAGCACGAAGCTAGACAACGGCACCTATAAGGACGAGGTCTCCGGTTCGACGATCACCGTCTCCGGTGGCAAGATTACGTCCGGCTCCGTGGAAGCCAACACCGTGGCCGCGTTCTACAACGCCAAGGTGGACACGACGCCGATTTCTTCGGCCGAGGCGATGCCGAACAAGGGCAGCTTCGAGGATACGAAGGACATCACGCTGCGCTCGTTCAATATGGCGAACGTCTCCTACGCGACCTCCGAAGGCGCCTCGGGCTCCTTCAAGGACGGTGATATCATCACGATCGGCGCGGCCTCTGCCGGCGGCAAGGACGTGACGGTCACAGTGACCGGCACCGGCAACAACGGTAAGCCGGTAAGCCACACCTACACCTATCACAAGGGTGCACAGACACCGGTCGAATCGGTGACGATCTCCGGCGACGGCGTGAACAACGGCCGCCTGAACATGGATCTGAACTCGACGACGAGTGCGCAGCTCACGGCAACCGTTACGCCGTCGGACGCGACCGTGCGCAATGTGGCATGGAGCTCCTCCGACCCGTCTGTCGCGACCGTCTCCTCGAGCGGTCTCGTGCGTGGCAAGAAGGCGGGTACGACGACGATCACGGCGACGGCAGGTGGCGTTTCCGCGTCGATCACGGTGATGGTGACCGGCGAGATCGTGACGCCGCAGGGCACGACCGTCTACTATCCGGCCGATAAGTTCGGCGTCGACTCCACCTACATCCACTACCGCGTCGGCACCGGCGCGTGGACGACCGCGCCCGGTGCGAAGATGGAGGAGGCCTGCGATGGCTACGTCTCCTTCACGATCGACAATCCCGACCAGCAGCCGGTCGAGCTGACGTTCAACAACGGCTCGGGCAACTGGGACAGCAACGGCGGCCAGAATTACAAGGGCAGCGGCGAGGACATCCTCGTCGAGAACGGCAAGCTCACCGAAGGCGCCGCGCCGTGCGCGGTCATCCCGGTCGTGCCGGTGACCTCCGTCGCCATCAACAGCAACGACTTCTCGATCCAGGAAGGCGCTTCGAAGAAGCTTGCGGCGACCGTGCTGCCGGCGAACGCGACGAACCCGACCGTGACGTGGACGTCTTCGGACACCGCGGTCGCAACTGTCTCCTCGGACGGCACCGTCCGCGGCGTTAAGTCCGGCATCGCGAAGATCACGGCGACGGCCGACGGCAAGTCCGCCTCGGTGACCGTCACCGTGACCAAGGGCGGCGATCCGGTGGTTCCGGTTGAGTCGGTGTCGGTGTCGGGTATTGGTGTGTCGGGTGGTGCGGCGTCGATCAATGTCGGTGCTGGCCTGAATCTCAATGCGACGGTGCTGCCGAGCAATGCGACGGATCATGCGGTGTCGTGGAGCACATCGGACGCGTCGGTGGCGACGGTGTCGTCGACGGGTGCGGTGCGTGGCGTCAAGGCCGGTATCGCGACGATCACGGCGACGGCCGGCGGCAAGTCGGCATCGGTTCAGGTGACGGTCAAGGATAACGGCTCTGTCATACTGCCGGAGTCGATTACGATCACAGGCGACGGTATTTCCGGTGCCGAACTGTCGCTGGTGCAGAACAAGTCGGTGCAGCTGTCGGTGAAGGCGAACCCGTCGAATGCGACGCTTGGTGCCGTATCATGGTCGTCGTCGGATACCGCGGTGGCCACGATTGATGGCAATGGCAAGCTGACGGCGAAGTCTGAAGGCATCACCGCCGTCACCGCCACCGCAAGCGGTAAGTCGGCTGCTCTGCTGGTGACGGTGTCGAAGAATGGTGGTTCGTCTGATCGGTTCTCTGATGTGCCGGCTGGTGTGGCGTTCCATGATGAGATCGAGTGGTTGGCGGCGCAGGGTATCACGAATGGGTATTCGGATGGTCGTTTCGGTTATGGTGATCATCTGAGCCGTCAGGATATGGCGATCTTCCTGTATCGTCTGGCGAAGGTGCATGGTGTGGCGGGTGCCGCGTCGTTTGCGCCGTCGGCTGCGGATTACCAGCGGTTCTCTGATGTGAAGCAGGGGTCGTATGGTGCCAAGGAGATCCTGTGGCTGGCGAAGAACGGCATTTCGCAGGGTTCGAATGGCCGGTTCAATGGTAATGACAAGTTGACGCGTCAGGATATGGCGGTGTTCCTGTATCGGTATGCGAAGCTTGCCGGTGTGCAGGGTGCGGCGTCGTTTGCGCCGTCGGCTGCGGATTACCGTCGGTTCTCTGATGTGAAGCAGGGTACGTTCGGTGCCAAGGAGATCCTGTGGTGCGCGAATGCGGGTATTACGCTGGGTAATTCGGATGGTTCGTTCGGGTATGGCAGCAAGCTGACGCGTTCTGCGATGGCCGCGTTCCTGTACCGCCTCAACAAACTCATCTGACAGACAGACAAGCGCTC
>NZ_MVOG01000048.1 GCF_002286915.1 Bifidobacterium italicum
GGCCGTGTCCAGAAGCGCCCGCAGCTGCACGTCGTCGAGAACCGCCGCGCCTCGTCGCCGAAGGTCGGCCGCCGCATGGAGCGGCTGCTCGACTGGACGCGCACACGTCGCTCGCCGGTCGTGCACATCGTCGTCGCCGTGCTGTTCCTCGGTGCGTGCCTGCTCGGCGCGCTGCTGCTACGCACGCAGATGAGCTCGAACTCCTTCGAGGCCGCCGCGATCGAGCAGCACATCACGATGCTGCAGCAGGACGTCGAGGAGGACCAGACGAAGCTCTCGCAGCTCGAGGCCACGCTGCCCGAGCGCGCGCAGAAGATGAAGATGGTCCCCGCGCAGGGTTCGCTGTCGATCGACCTCAACGGATACACCCCGTCACAGGAAGGCACCCACTAAGCCATGATGCATCCCATCCGTTCGTTCAGGACGCTCGCCAAGCCGATGCGCAACGCCCTCGTGCTCGGCGTCGCGCTCGCGCTGCTCGCCTCGGCGTGCCTCGTGCAGCTCGGCGTGCTCCAGCTCGTCGAAGGCGCGCGCACCGCGCAGGCGGCCACGCGCGCCCGCACCGTGCAGGTCACGCTCGGCGCCAAGCGCGGCAGGATCATGGACGCCAACGGCGTCGTGCTCGCCCAGAGCGTCGAACGCTACACGATCGTCGGCAACCCGCAGGCCGCGCAGGACTTCACGCCGCTCGACTGCACGCCGCGCACCGAGGACTACTGCCAGCAGCTCGACGGCAAGCCGCTCAAGACGACCGGCGTGGCCGCCGTCGCGCAGCTGCTCGCGCCGCTGCTGGACATGAGCGCCGCCGAGATCGGCGGCAAGCTCGCGGGCACCGGCCAGTACGCGGTGCTCAAGAAGGACGTGACCCCCGAGGTCAAGCGCAAGATCAGCGCGCTGCATCTGGGCGGCATCGTCTACGGCGAGCTGAGCGACGAACGCGTCTACTCGAACGGGTCGCTCCTCGGCGTCTTCCTCGGCGGCGTCGACGACGAGGGCAAGGGCGTCGCCGGCGTCGAGCAGCTCGAGGACAAAGCGCTCACCGGTACCGACGGCTACGAGATCTACCAGCAGGGCAACGGCGGCGAGCAGATCCCCGGCACGGTGACCGATTCGAAGGCGGCGGTCAACGGCGCCGACGTGCAGCTGACGATCGACCGCGACGTGCAGTGGCGCGTCGAGCAGATCCTCAGGCAGAGCAAGGAGAAGTACAAGGCCGGCTGGGGCATCGCCGTCGTGCAGAACGTGCGCAACGGGCAGATCGTCGCGCTCGCCGACACCGACGACATCGAGGCCGGCAGCGACGACGCGAAGCTCAACGTGGCGCGCGCGGTCAACGAGACCTTCGAGCCCGGATCGATCGGCAAGGTGTTCACGATGTCCGGCATCATCCAGGAGGGGCTGCACACGATGGGCGACAAGTTCACGGTGCCCTCGACGCTCACGCTCGACGGACAGCAGTACAAGGACTCCTTCGAGCACGGCGACGAGCGCTGGACGATGGCGGGCATCCTCGAGCAGTCGTCGAACATCGGCACGATCCTCGCCTCCGAGAACCTCGGCGACGACAAACGCTACGACTATCTGCGCCGCTTCGGCATCGGGCAGCTGACGGGTCTGGGGCTGCCGGGCGAATCGCAGGGGCTGCTCGCGCAGGCCTCGCAGTGGGACGGACGCACGCGCAACACCGTGCTGTTCGGACAGGGCTACACGGTCAACGCGCTGCAGCTGACGAACGCGGTGAGCGTCATCGCGAACGGCGGCGTCAGGAAGCCGCAGTCGATCATCAAGGCGGTCGTCGGCGCCGACGGCAGGACGCGTGAGAGCGAGACCGGCGCCTCGACGCGCGTCATCGACGAATCGGTCTCCAAGCAGGTGCTCAACGCGATGGAATCGGTCTCCGAGCACTACGCTTCGCAGGGATTCGCGGGCGTCGACGGCTACCGCGTCGCCTCGAAGTCCGGCACCGCCGAGGTCGCCGGCGCCGACGGCCGGCTCTCGTCGCTGATCAGCGACTACTCGGGCATCATCCCGGCCGACGACCCGCGCTTCGTCATCACCGTCATCCTCAAGGACCCGGAAGGCGCGTACGGCGGCCTGACGGCGGGACCGGTCTTCGCCGAGATCGGCAAGTTCCTGATGCAGAAGTACGAGGTGCCGAACTCGCAGCCGCGCAAGGACGCCATCCCGGTGCAGTGGTGAGCGCACGGGTCGGGGAAGCACAAGGAGAGGAAGCAACGATGAGCGCAATCAACGAAACGACGTCCCAGCGCCTGACGCTCGGCATGCTCGAGGACCGCTACGGCTGCGAGCTCGTACCGGACTTCGCGCGCGACGTGACCGTCACGTCGCTCGCGAACGACGTGGACTCGGTCACGCCGGGCGCGCTGTACATGCCCGGCGCGCGCGTCGACAGGGGCCGGATCGCGCTCGCCGTGCGTCGCGGCGCCTACGCCGTCATGCTGCCGACGTCGATGCGCAACGCCGTCGACGATCCGCAGGTGCCGGTGCTGTTCGCCGACCCGTCGCCGCGCCGGGTCGGCGAACTCGCCGCCTCGATCGCCGGACGCCCCGCCGAATCGATCGCCGTCTTCGCGGTCGCCGGCAGCGACGCCGACCATGTGCGCGAGGACGTCGACATGCTCGCGCAGTTCCTGCACATGCTCGGCAACCCGGTCGGCACCGTGTGCGAGGGCGACTCGCAGTCGCTCGAACGGTTCCTCGACCTGACCTATCCGGTCGACGCCTTCGCGATGCAGCGCGTCCTCTCGGTGTGCGTCGAGGACGGGGCCGCCGCGATCATCCTCGCGCTCAACAGCCGCACCGTCGCCGCCGGCGCGCTCGAATCGGTCGGAGTCGACGTGCTCGGCTACGACGACGCCGGCGGCCACGTCGACGAGATGATCGCGCATGTGGCCGAGCAGTACGGCTGCACGCTCGACGCGAACACGCATCTGGCGCAGCGCGACGCGGAGACCGACACGATGGCCGAGCAGGCCGACTTCGGCGACGGGCATACGCGTGCGCTGTCGCTCGCGATCGCGATGACGCTCGCCGCCGGAGTGCGCAAGACGAACATCCGCAACGCGCTGCGCGTGTCCAGGGAGCTGCGCTGAGCGCGGCGCCGACGGACGACAAGGCTTCGACACGAAGGAGACAATGATGATGAGGATGAAGCTGGGCCAGGCGGCCCGGGCAGTCGACGGCCGCCTGATCAACGCCGGCGGCGCGACGGCCGAAGAGGTCGTGGCCGACGTCGTCACCGATTCGCGCAAGGCGGCCGAAGGTTCGCTGTTCGTCGCGATCGCCGGCGAGCACGTCGACGGCCACGACTTCGTCGCCCGGGCCGAAGCCCAGGGCGCGCTCGCCGCGATCGTCGACCACGAGATCATGGACACGCCGTGCCCGCAGATCGTCGTCAGGGACACCGTCGAGGCGCTCGGACTGCTCGCCCAGGCCAATCTGCGCATGCGCCGCGAGAGCCGCGCGCCGTTCACCGTCGTCGGCATCACCGGCTCGGTCGGCAAGACGACGACGAAGGACCTGCTCAAGGCGCTGCTGTCCACGCTCGGACGCACGGTCGCGCCGGTCGGCTCGTTCAACAACGAGATCGGCCTGCCGCTGACGGCGCTTGAAGTGGACGAGCGCACACGCTACCTCATCGCCGAGATGGGGGCGAACCATCTGGGAGAGATCGCGCATCTGACGACGATCGCGCCGCCGGACGTCGCCGTCGTGCTCAAGGTCGGCGTCGCGCACCTCGGCGAGTTCGGCTCGGTCGAGCACATCGCCCAGGCGAAGAGCGAGATCGTGCGCGGCCTGCTCAACGACGGCGTGAGCGTGCTCAACGCCGACGACGCGCGCGTCGCGGCGATGAGCGCGATCGCGCCAGGCCGGGTCGTCTGGTTCGGCCTCGAGCATGCGCAGGCCCACGACGAGGACGGCTATGTGGCCGCCGACGACGTCGCGCTCGACGATCTGGGGCGCCCGGTGTTCACGATCGTCGATGCCGGCGGCGTCGAACAGCGCGTCACGCTCGGCATCGGCGGCGCGCACAACGTCATGAACGCGCTCGCCGCGGCGGCCGTCGCGCGTCTCGAGGGGATGCCGCTCGGGCGGATCGCCGACGTGCTCTCCGCGGTCACGACCGTCAGCCCGCACCGCATGGCCGTGTCCGAGGTCGTGCACGACGGCGGCCGCTTCACGCTCATCGACGACTCGTTCAACGCGAACCCCGATTCGATGCGCGCCGGGATCGACGGGCTCGTCGCATGGCGTGCGCAGGAGGACACACAGCCTTACCGCGTCGCCGTGCTCGGCGCGATGCTCGAGCTCGGCGACGACGAGGGGCGCGCGCACCGCGACGTCGGCCGCTACGCCATCGAGACGGGCGCCGACGCGCTCATCGCGGTCGGCGCCGACGGCGACGGACATCTCAACACGCTGGCGCAGGCCATCGCCGACGGCGCGCGCGGGGCGCTCGGCCCCGGGGATGCGCGCCCCGTCGCCGCCGTCACGAACACGACGGACGCCGACGAGGCCGTACGCCGCCTCAACGCCGCGCACGCCGACATGGCCGTGCTGCTCAAGGGCTCCCACGCCTCCGGACTGAGCGCGCTCGCGACGCGCTGGACCGGCGGCGCGCGATGAGGCCACGCAACCCACGGCAACCACGCAACCGAATGGAGAACCTCAGGTGATCGCACTCATCATTGGCATCTTGGTCTCGCTGATCGTGACGATGATCGGCACGCCGCTGCTCATCCGCATCGTGCACAAGCTCAACTACGGCCAGTACATCCGCCAGGACGGACCGCAGTCGCACCTCGTCAAACGCGGCACGCCGACGCTCGGCGGCGTCGTCATCGTGCTCGCCGTGCTTCTCGGCTGGGGCGCGAGCGCGCTGTACCGCTACTGCTGCCACGGCGTCGTGCCGTCATGGTCGGCCGTCCTCGCATTGTTCGCGATGGCGTCGATGGGACTGCTGGGCTTCATCGATGATTTCGCGAAGGTGCGCAAGAAGCAGAACGAGGGCCTGACCGTCGGCGGCAAGTTCCTCGGGCAGATCGTCTTCGCGACACTGTTCGCCGTGCTCGCGCTCGTGCTGCCGACGAAATCCGGGTTCCCGAGCGCGCAGGCCGGCATGAGCTTCATCGAGAAGCCGTTCGTCAGCTTCGACTTCGCCGGCCGCGCGCTCGCGATCATCCTCTTCGTCATCTGGGTCAACTTCCTGATGGCCGCGTGGACGAACGCCGTCAACCTGTCCGACGGCCTCGACGGCCTGTGCGCCGGATCATCGATGGTCGCCTTCGTCGGCTACGCGATCATCGCGATCTGGGAAAGCTACCATCTGGCCGGCGCCGGGCATTCCGGCTTCACCTACGCCGTCTCCGACCCGCTCGATCTGGCGATCATCGCCTGCTGCGCGGCGATGGCGTGCCTCGGCTTCCTGTGGTACAACTGCAATCCGGCGTCGATCTTCATGGGCGACACCGGTTCGCTCGCGCTCGGCGGCCTGTTCGCGGCGCTGTCGATCGAGACGCACACCGAGTTCCTCGCGATCATCATCGGCGGCCTGTTCGTCATCGAGGCGATGAGCGACGTCATCCAGGTCGGCTATTTCAAGGCGACCGGCAGGCGCGTGTTCAAGATGGCGCCGATCCACCACCACTTCGAACTCGAGGGATGGACCGAAGGCAAGGTCGTCGTGCGCTTCTGGATGATCGAGCTCATGTTCGTCATGGTGGGCCTCGTCATCTTCTACGGCGATTGGGTCGCGCGCTCGGGCCTGTGGCACGCCTGACCGGCCCCGCGCGTCCGCACGCCGCCCGCGGACGCGCGCAACGACGGGCGGCATGGGCATGCGCGGACCTGAGACGATCCACGACACGGACGGAAGGACAGCAACAATGGAACTCGACCTTGGGCATATGACGGTGGTGGTGGCGGGACTCGGCGTTTCGGGCCGCAGCATCGTGGACATCCTGCGCCCGTGCGCCAAGGAGGTCATCGGCGTCGACGAACGCAAGGAGGACGCCGACCTCAACTCCTTCGACGCCATCCCATGGGATCGCGTCGACCTCGTGTGCACGTCGCCGGTGTTCAACCCGCGCACGCCGTTCATCCTCGAGGCGCGCCGCCGCGGCATCCCGGTCGTCAGCGAGGTCGAACTCGCATGGCTCATGCGCGTGGACAACGCGAGGACCGGCCGTCCGGCGCCGTGGATCGGCATCACCGGCACGAACGGCAAGACGAGCACGACGGAGATGACCTCGGCGATGCTCACCGCATGCGGGCTGACGGCGCCGGCCGTCGGCAACATCGGCAAGGCCGTCTCGCACGCCGCGCTCGACCCGGCCAACGACGTGCTGTGCGTCGAACTGAGCTCGTTCCAGCTGCACTTCACGTATTCGCTCGCGCTCGCCGGCGCCGCGATCACGAACATCGCCGCCGACCATCTCGACTGGCACGGCGGCATCGAGGCCTACGCCGAGGACAAGTCGAAGGTCTTCGACGGCGCGCGTCGCGTCATCGCCTACAACGCGCAGGACGAACGCGTCAGCGAGCTGGCGCGCGAGGCGAAGACGGCCGAGGGCTGCGTCGCCGTCGGCTTCACGCTCGCCGAGCCGTCCGCAGGCCAGATCGGCGTCGAGGACGGCTGGATCGTCGACATGGCCGGCGTCACCGGCACGCCGGTCGGCGTCGCGCACCGTCTCGCCGCGCTCGCCGACTTCCCGCATCTGATGGAGCCGGACGGCACGCTCTACCCGCATCTGGTCGCCGATGCGCTCACCGCGCTCATCCTCGTGACGGCGATGGATGTCGACGTCGACGTCGCGCTCGACGCGCTCAAGCGTTTCAAGCCGGGCGGCCACCGCATCGAGGAGGTCGCCCGGCTGACGCCGCCCGACGGCCGCGCGATCCGCTTCGTCGACGATTCGAAGGCGACGAACGCGCATGCGGCGCGCGCCTCGCTGGGCAGCTTCGCGCCGGGCAGCGTCGTATGGATCGCCGGCGGCCTGGCCAAGGGAGGACGCTTCGAACAGCTCGTCGCCGAAGTGCGCGACCGGCTCAGGGGCGCCGTCGTCATTGGCGTCGAC
The DNA here is from genome assembly GCF_002286915.1 of Bifidobacterium italicum. Classification (GTDB taxonomy): domain Bacteria; phylum Actinomycetota; class Actinomycetes; order Actinomycetales; family Bifidobacteriaceae; genus Bifidobacterium; species Bifidobacterium italicum. The sequence continues at coordinate 7,098 of NZ_MVOG01000048.1, forward strand.
CAGCGGCCGATGCTCGACGCGCTGCGCACGAGCGCCCCGGACCTGCCGGTCACGATCATCGACCCGACCGACGCCGACAGCGTCATGGCGCGCGCCGTCACGGCC
>NZ_MVOG01000049.1 GCF_002286915.1 Bifidobacterium italicum
GGCCGTCGTCGGGATCGATCCCGACGGCATCGGCGTCGTACGGACCTCCGGCTGCCGGACCGGCCAGGTGTTCGAGTCGATGGCGCGCGTCGCGTCGTCGTTGTAGGCGCCGCCGCTGCTCACCGTGCGCGGCGCGCCGACGACGCGCGTCTCGGCGGTCTCGCCGTGCCGGCTCGCCGCGTTGACGAAGGCCTCGTCGCCCGCGTAGCTGTCGAGCTCGCCGGCGTCGCCGCGACGCCGACGACGGCGGAACAGACGGCTGAACAGCCCTTCGCGCCGCGTCGGTTCGTCGTCCCCGTCGTCGCCGTCATGCGTCGGCACGCCCTCGGCGAAGCGCAGCGTGTCGTCGTCTCCGACGTGCACTTCGTCGGGGAAACGGTCGGAGTCGGCGCCCTCCTCATGCGGGGCGCGGCCGAACCATGCGCGCAGCTTGGCGGGGACCTCGGTGACATGGGTGCGCGTGATGAGCAGGATCGAGAACAGCGCGGAGACGACGAACACTATAATCGCGAAGCTCTGCGAGAGCCCCCACGCGAGCGGCGAGCCGACCAGGAAGCCGAACAGCCCCCCCGCCTGCTGCAGGTTGGCCCAGGAGAACTCCTTCGTGTCGGCGGCCATGACGACGTCGATGATCGAGCACACCGACCACAGCAGCATCGTCCATCCGACGAGCACGCTCGGATTGCCCGAACCCCTGCCGGAGTTGCGGATCAGACGGATCGAGACGAGCACGAGCAGCACAGGCACGACGACGCTCATGACGCCGAACAGACCCGAGGCGAAGGCGTGCAGCCCCTGGCCGAGCGGCCCGTCGACGCGGAACCATTCGGAGCCGACGAAGAAGACCGCGAGGACGATGAGCATGAAGCACAACCCGTCGCGACGGTACGCCGGATCGTAGTCGCCGACGCTCACCTTGCGCACGGCGGCGCCGAAGGCGCGCGGCACGGCGAGCAGCGCACGCTTCCACGAGGGTTCGTCGGCGTCCTGCGCCGCGCGGCGTCCCTTCGCCGCCGGCGACGACGAGCCGTTCGAGCTCGCCTTGCGCGGTCGTTTGCTTGCGTTCGAGGATGTGGATCGTGCCATAACAGTCCTTGATTCTATCGCGAGGCCGCGCCCGCCGGAACGCCGCGCGCGGCCGGCGGCTCCGCTCTCACGCCAGGTCGCCGAGATGATGGCGGACGTACTCGTCCGCATGCATGTCGACGGCGTCGTAGCCGCCGCGGTCGGCCACGTCGATGATCCCCATCGCCAGATCCACGAGCCGCGGGTTGAGCGCCTGCAGCCAGTGGATGCGCGGGTCGCGGCCGAACCAGCCCATCTGCTTGCGCGCGAGTCGCTTCGTCCTCTGCGCGACGAGGAGGCGCGTCTCGTCGAGGTCGGTCAGGCCGTCGAGGTGGTCGACGACCTGCTGGTAGCCGAGCGCGCGCGACGCGGTCGCGCCCAGATGCGGCCGCAGCCGGCGCACCTCGTCGACGAAGCCGTCGTCGAACATCGCCTGCGTGCGCAGGTCGATTCGCCGGTCGAGCTCGGCGCGCGGCAGGTCGAGACCCAGCTGGACCGACGGGATGACGTAGCGGTAGCGCGGCAGCGACGCCGAATACGGCCGCCCGGTGACCTCGATCACCTCGAGCGCGCGCACGGTGCGCCGCGGGTTGCGCGGATCCATGCGCGCGGCCGCCTCGGGGTCGATCCGCTCGAGCTCGGCGAACAGGACGCCCGGCCCTTCGCGCTCGGCGCGCTCCTCGAGCCGCGCGCGCACGGCCGGATCGGTGCCGGGGAACGTGATGTCGTCGATCGCCGCGCGCGCATACAGCCCCGAACCGCCGACGAGGATCGGGCGGACCCCCCGCTCCTGCAGTCCCGCGATGCAGTCGCGCGCCATCCGTTGGAAGCGCGCGACCGACATCGCCTCGTCCGGTTCGATGACGTCGAGCAGATGGTGTGGCACGGCGGCGCGTTCGTCGGCGCTCGCCTTCGCGGTGCCGACATCCATCCCCCTGTACATCTGGTAGGCGTCCGCGTTGACGATCTCGGCCCTTTCGCCGCGTTCGGCAAGACGCCGCGCGATTGCTATGCCTAGACCGGTCTTGCCCGACGCCGTCGGGCCGACGATCGACACGACCCGCGTCGCCGCCGGCTCCCGCGCGCCGTCCATGCCGTCGATGCCATCCGCGCCGTCCATCCGCACATCCGCTCCTTCGTCGTCCGTCGTCATGCCCGTCGTCCCCCGTCCCTCGCGCGTCCGCCTCAACGCCGCACCATATAGGTCTGTCCGGCCGCGACGTCCGGGTCGGCGATGAGGTTGTGCACGCCGGCGTGCGTGACGGTCGCCGTCACGAAGTCGCCGACGGCGGGCGTCGGTTCGCCTTCCGGCACGCCGACGTGCACGAGCACGCCGGTGCGCTCGCGGCCGGTGACGCGGTGCGTCTCGCCGTCCTTCTTGCCGGCGTGGCCGGTGACCATGACCTCGACGTCGCGCCCCTCGAAGCCGCGCAGGTTCTCGGCAGTGATGCGCTCCTGGAGCGCGAGCAGCCGTTCGATGCGCTCGCGGGCCACCTCGTGCGGCACCTGCTCCATCGCGGCGGCCGGCGTGCCCGGACGCGGCGAGTAGATGAACGTGAATGCCGACGAGAAGCGCGCCTGCTCGACGACGCGCAGCGTGTCCCGGAAGTCCTCCTCGGTCTCGCCCGGGAAGCCGACGATGACATCGGTGGAGATCTGCGCGTCCGGCATCGCCGCGCGGATCTTCTCGAGGATCGCGAGGAAACGCCCCGAACGGTACGAGCGGCGCATCGCGCGCAGGATCCGGTCGGAGCCCGACTGCAGCGGGAAGTGCAGCTGATGCATGACGTTCGGAGTCTCGGCCATCGCCGCGATGACGTCGTCGGTGAATGCGGCCGGATGCGGCGACGTAAAACGCACGCGCTCGAGGCCGTCGATGTCCCCGCATGCGCGCAGCAGCTTCGAGAACGCGTAGCGGTCGCCGATGCCGTAGCCGTAGGAGTTCACGTTCTGCCCCAGCAGCGTGACCTCCTTCGCGCCGTCGGCGACGACGGCGCGGATCTCGTCGAGCACGTCGCCGGGACGGCGGTCGCGCTCCCTGCCGCGCGTCGTCGGCACGATGCAGAACGTGCAGGTGTTGTTGCAGCCGACCGAGATCGCCACCCACGCCGACGTCTTCGACGCCCTGCGCACCGGCAGCTCGCTCGGGAAGACCTCGAGGCGGTCGTTGACCTTCGTCTGCGGGCACCCGGTGGCCTTCGCCCGTTCGAGCAGCGCCGGCAGATCCTCGATGTTGCGCGTGCCGAAGACGGCGTCGACCCACGGCGTGCGCCGCACGATCCGCTCGCGGTCGAGCTGCGCCATGCAACCGCCGATCGCGATCTGCATATACGGGCGTTCGCGCTTCATCCGCGCCCACAGGCCGATCGTCCCGTACATGCGTTCGGCGGCGTTCTCGCGCACCGCGCATGTGTTCATGACGATGAGGTCGAGGTCGTGCGCCTCCTCCTGCTCCCGGCTCGCGCGCACGTAGCCGGCCGCCTCGAGGACTCCGGCGATGCGTTCGGAGTCGTGCACGTTCATCTGGCAGCCGAGCGTGCGCACGGCGAACACGCCGCGGCCGCGCCCGTCGGCGCCCGCGGAGGCGGCCCCGGCCGCGCGCTCCGCTTCGGTCATCATCTCTTCGTTCATACCGCACATGCTAACCGAGGGCGGGCACAGTGCGCACGCCTCGCGACGCATCGTCACAGCAGCCGCACAACCGGGCGCCGCATGCGCGCCGGCGCGCATTCCCAGCGTTCCGACAGGTGAGCCCGCTACAATGGTCCAACGTGATACTTGACCGTCAGACCCGTGTGAACACCAACGAACTGCGCGCCCGCCTGAGCGCGATCGCCGACGAGCTCGCGCAACGCGACGGCATGTCGCCGATCGAGACGTCCCAGATGGACGCCGTGACGGAGTTCATCGACCAGATGCAGGTGTACGAGGGCGCGATGTACGAGATCAGCACGAAGCTCGAGATCCTCGATTCGGAGTTCCAGGTGCATTTCTCGCACGACCCGATCCACCACATGGAGCGCCGCCTCAAGTCGATCGATTCGATCATCGAGAAGATGCGCCGCAAGCGCCTGCCGCTCACCGTCAGGTCGGTGCGCGACAACCTCTTCGACGTCGCCGGCATCCGCGTCATCTGCAACTACCGCGACGACGTGTACTCGGTGGCCAACTACCTGTCCGCGCAGTCGGACATCCAGGTGCTGCGCGTCAAGGACTACATCCTCAACCCCAAGCAGAACGGCTACCGTTCGCTGCATGTCATCTACGCGGTGCCGGTGTTCCTGTCGTCGGGCGCGCACTACACGCCCGTCGAGGTGCAGTTCCGCACGATCGCGATGGACTACTGGGCGAGCCTCGAACATGCGCTGCGCTACAAGACCGACCTTCCCGACGCCAAGCTCAGCGAGCATTCGCAGACGCTGCTCGACTGCGCGCGCTCGCTGCAGAACATCGAGACGCAGATGCAGTCGATCCACCGGGACATCAACGGCGCCCCGCAGGGTCTGCAGGCGCCGGTGACCGACGGGGCGCCGCGGCATCTGAGCTGAGGGCGCGGCGGACGGCGGAGCACCGCGAACGGCAAGGGCGGCCGGTGCATCCGAGGATGCACCGGCCGCCCTTGATCATGTATGCGCCGCGTCGCCGTGCGCAGGTCAGTCCCTGCTCAGTCCCAGCAGCTGCAGGATGTAGAGGAACATGTTGATGAAGTCGAGGTAGAGGTTGAGCGCGCACAGGATCGACACGCGCTTGATCATCTCGGGCCCCTGCGACGCGTACTGCGCGAAGACGCGCTTCGTGAACTGCGCGTCGTAGATCGTCATGCCGGCGAACAGCACGACGCCGATCGCGGCGACGACCTTGAGCATCGTGTTCGTCGGCGCGACGAACATCAGCACGACCTGCGTGACGATGAGCACGACGAGGCCGATGAGCAGCACCGGACCCGCCTTGAGCATGTTCGCCTTCGTCGTCAGGCCGAACATCGTCAGCGCGAAGTAGAAGACGGCGCTGATCAGGAACGCGTAGCCGATCGTCGTGATGCTGTAGGCGCTGAAGATGACGCTCAACGAGAAGCCCATGAGCGCCGCGTAGACGTAGAACCACACGCGCGCCGTCGACGAACGCATGTTCATGACGCGCATACCCAGATAGATGGCGATGCCGACCTCGACGATCATCGGCAGCCACACGCCGAGCGCGCCGGTCGCGGCGATGAACCGCATGTACAGGCCGGTCATCTGCGTGACGATCGCGACGAGACCTGTGAGCACGAGCGCGATCGTCATCTCGCCGTAAGCGCGCGTCATCGAAACGTGCTCGGCGCGCTCGGTGACGGCGGTGGGCTGGATCGTGTAGACGCCGCCGGCGTCGGGACGCATCGCCCCGGCGCCCTGGTTCGGATCGCCGTACATGCTGTACTGCGGCGCCGCGCCGTACGGCTGGGCGCCATCCGGGCGCCGCGCGCCCGGCTGCTGACCGTAAGTCATTCGTTGCTCCTTGATGTTGCTTCGTTCGTCCCCATTCTACCGGCCGTCCGCGCCGTTCGGCTGAAAGACGGCTGGGAAAACCATGGGGGTCCGCAAATGTTCGCAGTATCTTCACAACAGCCGCCGGAGGGCCGGTATTCCCTCCCCCGGCGGCATGCGGACGGGGTCGCCCCGGTGCGTCGTGCCGGGCACGGCGCGTTATAGTGGTGGCACGCCCGGGCGTCGACGACGACGAACCCGGGGCACGAACCAACCATCCGGACCAAAGGAGCGACGATGGAACCAATACGAGCGATTCAGTACGGCTGCGGCAAGATGGCGAAGTACACGGTGCGCTACATGCATGAGAAGGGCATCCAGATCGTCGGCGCGATCGACGTCGACCCGGACGTCGTCGGCATGGACATCGGCGAGTTCGCCGGCATCGGCCCGCTCAACGTCAAGGTGAGCGACGACGCCGAGGCGGTGCTCGACGCGTGCGACGCCGACATCGCCGTCGTCACGCTGTTCAGCTTCATGGACGACATCGCGCCGATGTGCGCGCTGTGCCTCGAGCACGGCGTCAGCGTCGTCACGACCTGCGAGGAGGCGATCTACCCGTGGACGACGAACCCGGCCGTCACGAACCGCCTCGACCGCATCGCCAAGGAGCACGGCGCGACGATCGTCGGCACGGGCATGCAGGACATCTTCTGGATCAACATGGTCGCGCAGGTCGCCGGCGGCTGCGAGCGCGTCGACAGGATCACCGGCGCCGTCAGCTACAACGTCGAGGACTACGGTCTGGCGCTCGCGAAGGCGCACGGCGTGGGCCTGACGGCCGAGGAGTTCGAGGCGCGGCTCGCGCATCCGGAGGAGATCGTGCCGTCGTACGTGTGGAACTCGAACGAGGCGCTCGCGCAGAAGCTCGGTCTGACGATCAGGTCGCAGACGCAGAGGGCCGCGCCGTACTTCAACGACGCCGACGTGTACTCGCAGACGATGGGCGAGACGATCCCGGCCGGCAGGTGCGTCGGCATGTCGGCGGTCGTCACGACGGAGACGATGCAGGGGCCGGTGCTCGAGACCGCCTGCATCGGCAAGGTCTACGGCCCGGACGACGGCGACATGTGCGACTGGAGGATCGAGGGCGAGCCCGACACCGAGTTCCACGTCGCCAAGCCGGCCACCGTAGAGCACACCTGCGCGACGGTCGTCAACCGCATCCCCGACGTGCTCAACGCGCCGGCCGGCTACGTCACCGTCGACCAGCTCGACGAGATCCGCTACCTCGCCTACCCGGCCGCGCTGTACGTCGCGTGAGTCGCGGTCCCGCGCATGACGGCGGGGAGGGTGCGCAGTCCACCATGGGCCGCGCACCCTCCCTGTCTCGTATCGGGTCCGTGGGACGCGTGTACGCGAGCGCCCCGCCTATGCGGCGCAGCCGTCCCCGTCGACGAGGACGCCCAGTTCACCGGTCATCCGCGCGAGCGTGCGCGAGGTCGCGGCGGCGTCGGTGAACATCGACGCGAAGAGCGTGTCGAGATCCTCGTCGAAATGCGCGGGCAGCAGCGCCGCATGTTCGCGCGCGTAGTTCGCCATGCGCTTCTCCCCCGGATGCGTGAGCCGGTTGAGCGCGAACAGCACGTCGAAGTACGACTCCAGATACGCGGCCGTGCGATGGTTGACGCTGACGAGGTCGCCGCGGGCCGCCGCCTTCGCGATCTGATGGTCGTAGGACGGCAGGTTCGCGGCGAGCAGGCGCATGTTCTTGCCGATGATGTTCGCGCGCAGCTCGTCGGGGTAGTCGACCGCGTACCGCCGGCGCAGCGCCTCGAGACGTCCGTCGCGGTCGAACAGGATGCGGCAGCGCAGCAGGTTGTGCCACATGCACGTCGTGTATCCCGTGGCCGCCCGCCCCTCGTCGACGACCGCCGAGATCGAGCGCGCGAAGTCGTTGAGGCTGCGGTAGAGGATGTCGATGTCGACGCCGTCGTTGAGCGTGCAGTCATCCTCGAGCTCCCAGAACGCGTTGCCGATCTCGGCGTAGCCGCAGCGTTCGGCGATGATCGCGCGGCGTTCGGCCTCGCCGGGGAGCGCGTCGCAGTAGATGTACAGGTCGTAGTCGCTCGTCGCGTCGTGCACGCCGCCGGCGCGCGAGCCGCCCAGCGCGATCGCGGTCACCTCGGGCAGCTGCGCGAAGGCGCGCCACAGTGATTCGAACGGTGTCATGATGTCTCCTCCTTGTTCGCGGCCGGCTCGCCGCCGGCACCCCGCGCGTCCTCCCCGCGTACCTCGTCGCCGTGTTCGGCGGCGTAGGCGAGCAGCTCCGGCGTGCGGCCCCAGTAGCGGATCCCCCAGTGCTCGAAGTCCCACTCCTGCATGTAGGCGTTGCATTCGTAGTCGACGTAGAGGAGCCCGTCCCCCTGTACGACGAAGTTCGTCGGGAAGTAGTCGATGTTCACGCCCGCCGCGTACAGCCTGCGGCAGATCGCGCGCATCAGCTCGACATGGGCGGGGCGCACGTCGCCCGCGAGGACGAGCTCGTAGACGGTGGGGCCGTCGACGTACTCCTTGAGGATGCGTTCGGCGTCCTCGTCCACGTCGAGCATCCGCGGCATGGCGACGCCGATCGCCGTGAGCGTCCGGTAGTCGGCGAGCTCCGAGGCGAGCCTGTCCCCGAACTGGTAGTAGGCGCAGGGCTCGTGGTGGATCTGCTTGAGCACGCGCAGCGCGCCGTCCGCGTCCCGCACGAGATACGAATAGCCGCCCTTGCCCTTGCCGAGCAGGCGCATGACCTCATAGGGCGCGCCGTTGACGTCCATCGTCGCCCCGGCGCGCCCCACCGTTGTCTCCGTTGTCTCCATGAGACGATGATAACCTATGCAGATTTGAAAACAAAATTCACGTACCCATATTGTGTATCAGTATGACAACATTTGCAATGATTTCCCTACAAAGCGGCGTTCCCGTCAGTGGCAGCCAAGCCATTCGACGGCGAGCTTCGTGCGGTTCGCGATGTTCGTCTTCGCGAGGATGTCGCTGATGCGGTTGCGCACCGTGCCTTCGCTCAGATGGAGCTCGGCGGCGATCTGCCGGTTGTCATAGCCCTCGGCGACGAGCGCGGCCACGTCGCGCTCGCGCTCGGTGAGCCGCGTGAAGCGTTCGTCCTCGACGATCCGCGTCTCCTGACGCGTGCCCGGCACGTCGCCGCCGGCCGCGATCTGCCCGAGCACCTCGGCGCCGAGCACGACCTGCCCGGCCATGACCGCCTGCACGGCCGGGATGACCGATGCGACGTCCTGTTTGATCAGATACCCCTTCGTATGCAGCTGCACGGCGCGCCGGATGTAGTCGGGGTCGGCGAAGGTCGTCAGCACCAGGATCCTCGCGTCCGGATGGCCTTGCAGGATCCGTTCGGCCGCCTCGAGTCCGTCGATGCCCGGCATCTGCACGTCGATGAGCAGCACATCGGGCATGTGCGCCCCGTATTCGCGCACCGCGGCCGCGCCGTCGTGCGCCGTCCACAGCACCGTCGCGGTGCCGGTCGCCGTCAGAATCGTGCCGATCGACGAGCATACGATCGGGTCGTCGTCCACGATGGCCACCGAGATCGTCGTCATTCCTCCGTCCTTTCCGTCATGCGCGCCGTCCCCGTGGGCGCCGCGGCCGGCGACGCCGCCGCCAAGGTCTCCTCCCCGGCGGCGGCGTCCGTCTTGGGCACCGAGACGAAGACGCGCCAACCTTGCGCGTACGGCCCGCAGGTGGCGGTGCCGCCGAGCGCACGTGCGCGTTCCTCGATGTCGGCGAGCCCGATGCCGCCGGCGCGCCGCACCGGGCGTTCGGGCTTGCCGCCGTCATCCTGCACGACGAGCTGCCACAGCCCCGGCAGGTCGATGAGCCGCACCGTCGCCTCGCGCGCCGTGCCGTGGCGCACCGTGTTCGTCAACGCCTCGCGGATGATCGCCGCGAAGCAGTGCGCAAGCGACGACGGCGCCTGACGGATGCCGTCGACGAGCCGCACGCGCAGCGGCGAGCCCTCCGACACGGCGGCGGCGTCCTCCATCATCCCCTGGAAATCGGTGCCTTCGTCCTTGAGATCGTGCACCGACCTGCGGATCATCGTCATCGCCTCGTCGAGCGTCGCGCCGATTCTGGCGAACTGCGCGGCGTGACCGTCGTCGCCGATCGTCGTCGCGACGATCTGGTCGGCCTGCGTCATCATGATCGCGCGCGTGAGCGTATGGCCGACGTTGTCGTGGATCTCGCGCGCGATCCGCGTGCGTTCGTTGAGCCGCGCGCGTCGCATGTCCGCGGCGCGCG